>DAHVFB010000020.1 GCA_027317185.1 Deltaproteobacteria bacterium | reverse complement strand
TGCTGGGTCCATTGCTGGCGCGGACTGGGCGGGCACGAGTCTCGACCCCGGGCGGATGCGCGATCGGGGCGCGTCCGGTAAATCTTCATATCACCGGAATCCGGGCGCTGGGCGCACGGGTGCAGATGCGTCACGGCTATGTCGAAGCGCATGCGGGACGCTTACTTGGTGCGCGGATCTGGCTCGATACGCCATCGGTCGGCGCCACTGAGAACATCATGATGGCGGCGGCGCTGGCTAGCGGTACAACCGTGATCGAGAATGCAGCGCGCGAGCCGGAGATCCAGGATCTGGCCCAAATGCTGAACTCGATGGGCGCGCGGATCGCAGGGGCGGGTACCCATGTGATCCAAATCGAAGGGGTGGAGCATCTGCACGGCACCGATCATCGGGTGATCCCTGATCGCATCGAAGCCGGATCGCTGATGATCGCGGCCGCGATCACCGGCGGCGACCTGACGATTCGCAACGCGCCGGCGGCGCATCTCGATGCGGTCATCACCAAGCTTCGCGAGACCGGGGCGACAGTGGATCCCGCCGGCGACAATTTGCGCGTGCGGCGAATCGGCCCAATTCAGCCGGTGGAGCTGCGCACGCTGCCTTATCCCGGCTTCCCGACCGATCTACAGGCGCAGATGATGGCGCTGCTGACCCAGGCCAACGGCACCTCGGTGATTAGCGAAACGATTTTCGAAAACCGCTTCATGCACGCGCAGGAGTTGGTGCGGATGGGCGCGGATATCGTGATGAAAGGCCCCACCGCGATCGTGCGCGGCCCCGCCAAGTTGAGCGGCGCGCCGGTGATGGCGACCGATCTGCGCGCCAGCATGGGGCTGATTCTGGCCGGGCTGGCGGCCGAAAACACCACCGAACTGGATCGCGTGTACCATCTGGACCGCGGCTACGAAGCGCTCGACGAAAAACTGCGCAGGGTGGGCGCGCGGATCGAAAGGTCCGGCGGCAAGGCGGCCGCATGACGACGGTGCGCATCCTTGACAGCCGATCGCCCGCCTTTCGCCGTTTTTTGTCTTCGATTATGTCCCGTGGCGAGGGTGCGGACGGCCTCGATACGCAGGTGGCGGCGATTATCGGCGAGGTGCGCCAGCGCGGCGATCGGGCGTTGATCGAATTCACCGAGCGCTTCGATCGGGTGAAGCTGCCGCAGAAAAAACTTCGCGTTGCCGCGGGTGAGATTGCACAGGCCCGGCAACGGCTTAAACCGGCCGACCGGCGCGCATTGGAACTGGCCGCCCGCCGTATCGCGGCGTTCCATCGGCGCACGCTCGAGCATTCGTTTCATTATCGCGACAGCGCCGGGATGAGCCTCGGCCAGATCGTCCGTCCGCTTGGCCGGGTCGGAATTTACGTGCCGGGCGGACTGGGCGCGTATCCTTCTTCGGTGCTGATGAATGCGCTTCCGGCGCGGGTGGCCGGGGTCAGGGAAATCGTAATGGTCTCGCCGCCGTCGCCGGCCGGCGACGATTCCGGCGTGCTGGCGGCCGCCGGAATCGCCGGAGTCGATGAGTTCTATCGCGTCGGCGGCGCGCAGGCGATCGCGGCACTGGCCTATGGGACGAAAACCATTCGCCCGGTTGATAAAATTGTGGGGCCCGGAAACGCCTGGGTGCAGGCGGCCAAGCGAATGGTCTATGGCATCGTCGATATCGACAAGATTGCGGGGCCGAGCGAAGTGATGGTGATCGCCGATGGAACTGCGCGGCCCGATTGGATTGCGGCCGATCTGATCGCACAGGCCGAGCATGGATCGGGCGACGAATCCGCGATCCTGCTGACCACTTCAAAGGGAATCGCCGAGCAGGTGGATGCGGCGCTGGCCAGCGCCTTGCGCGATCTGCCGCGTGCCGAAGCCGTCCGGCGAGTGCTCAAGGGCAAGAGCGCGCTGGTGATCGTGGGCGATCTCGAAGAGGCGTTTCGAATTGCCAATCAGATTGGACCGGAGCATCTGGAGCTTGAGGTAAAGAATCCGCGGCGATGGCTCAGCCGGGTCGAGGCGGCGGGCGCGGTGTTCCTAGGCGCGATGAGCCCGGCGCCGCTTGGCGACTATCTCGCGGGACCGAATCACGTGCTGCCGACCGGCGGGTCGTCACGTTATGCGTCACCCTTGGGGGCCTACGACTTCCTTAAGCGAACCAGTATAATCGAAGGATCGGCGGCGGCGCTTTCACGGCTGGGGCCGGCGGTTGCGCGGCTGGCCCGGATGGAAGGCTTCGAAGGCCATGCGCGTGCGGTTGAGATTAGAGGAGCGGCCGAGGTCAAGCGATAACGATGTCAGGCGATAAGATGGATGCGAGTCGAAAAATCCGCCGAACCGAGGGCCGTGCGTCGCGTACCGAATCACCTTTGGCGTCCGCTAACGGAATCAGCTCGCCGCCACGGGTCGCGCGGATCGAACGCAAAACACGCGAGACCCAGGTCGTGGTCGAATTGACGATCGATGGTGCAGGCCGCGCCGAGATCGCGACCGGGGTGCCGTTTCTCGACCATATGCTGGAGAGCTTTGCCCGCCACGGCTTTTTCGATTTGAAAATCACGGCACAGGGCGATCTGCATATAGATGAGCATCACACGGTCGAGGATGCGGGGATTGTGCTCGGACGGGCGTTTCGTCACGCGCTGGGAGATAGATCGGGAATCAGGCGCTTCGGCTCTGCCCTGGTGCCGTTGGATGAGGCCTTGTGCGAGGCGACCGTCGATATCGGCGGGCGCGTTTACCTGGCCTACAATGTCGCGATCACTCAGGAGCGCGTGGGTGGTTTCCAGACCGAGCTGGTGCACGATTTCATGAAGGGGCTGGCCGACGAAACCGGGATGAATCTCCATCTGAATCTCCGCGCCGGCCGCAATCCGCATCATGTAATCGAGGCGGCTTTCAAGGCGTTGGCGCGTGCGATGGACAATGCGACCGCGATCGAACCGCGGCTCAAGGGCGTGCTGTCGACCAAGGGCACGCTGTCCTGACGCTTGTTCCAACGTTTCACCATTATTCCGGCAATAGACTTGAAGGGCGGCAAGGTCGTCCGGCTGGTGCGCGGCGCGATGGATAGCGCGACTGTTTACGGCGACGATCCGGCCGCGGTCGCGTATACGTTCGCCGCGGCCGGCGCCGAAGTGATCCATGTGGTCGATCTCGATGGTGCGGTGGCCGGTGAGCCGCGTAATCTCGAGGCGATTCGCCAAATCCGCGCGCGGGTGGGCTGCGCGATCGAGGCCAGCGGCGGTTTGCGCACGCCTGAATCGATTCGCCAGGTGATCGCGGCGGGCGCCGATCGGATATCCATCGGATCGGCTGCGTTGATCGATCCCAAGCTGCTCACCGAAGCGTGCCGGATGTTGCCGGGGCGGGTGCTGGGGTCATTGGACGTGCGCGGCGGACGGTTGGCGCTGAAAGGCTGGGTCGAGACCAGCGAAATTTCGCTTGACGATGCGATCTCGCGTTTTCGTGAGGCGGGTATCGCCGCTATCACATATACGGATATCAGCCGCGACGGCACGCAGTCAGGAGTCGAGGTGGAAGCGATCGCGGGACTGGCCGAGCGAATCGGCATCCCGGTGATCGCCTCGGGTGGCGTGGCGCGGCTCGAAGATCTGGCAGCACTTAGCCGCGCGTTCGATCGAAATGTAGTGGGCGCGGTGGTCGGGCGAGCGCTTTACGAAGGGAACTTTACGCTGGCGCAGGCAATCGAGCTGACGCGCGCCTAGTAGAGGATCGTCAAAAATCTGTCGGTCGAGGCTGTCGGACTGGCCGCCATCGTGGCCATTTTATCACCGCTTAGAAAATACCCTACGAAAACCTGCACTTTCCGCGCGGCAGGTTTATTGCTCCTCCTATTCCGTAATAGTCGGATAATAGCTTGCCGAGCGCCTGACTCAAGAGCGCGCAGCTTGGATGAGCAATTTCGACCGCTTCGACCGATGAGTCTAATGTCCGCCAGTTAATCCCCGATTACATTATGGGGCTAAAATTAACTTAAACGGGCGTAATTTTCGGTAAAGTTGCGACTTCGGGTGAAGTTCGCATCTATTAGATATATAGTGCATAATATTACATAATTAAACTAAAAGAGGTTTTTTAGTTTTTGGGGATTGGTACCTTGTACAGGTGAGTTTAATCCTGATAGATAATCAAGGCATACGTAGTGTTCAGGTGAGCCGATTTTGAACAGATTTGACGCCTAGAACGATGGAGGCATCTGTCGAATCGGCTCGCGTAAGAAAAGGAACTAATGGCGCAACAGAGGACGACAGTATGATCCCAAAAAGACGGTGTGCCAAAGGGCAGATAGCGGTCATTCTGGCTCTGGTACTGCCGGCAGTGGTGGGGGCGGTTGCGCTGGGGGCGGATTTTGCCGTCATGTACTTCGACTGGGTGCAATTGCAGAAAGCTGCCGATACGGCCGCACTGGCCGGTGCGAGCTTTCTGCCAAATGACTTGGGCCTGGCGATGGTCCAGGCGCGAACCTATGCTTTGCAAAATGCACCCAGCGCTGGTTTTTCGTTTTCGAATGATAGCTCGGCTGTTCCGCAGTGGGTCCAAGTACAACTCACGCAGCAGGTGCCGTACAACTTCGGCCGGGTACTTGGTCTGACCAGCGCGAACATCAGTGTCTTGGCCAAGGCCGGCATCCAACCGATCGTGGGCACCACGGGTCAAGGTGGCAATGTTCTACCGATCGGTGTCCAATGTGCCAGCGGTCTCGGGAATCCGGGCTGCCCAAGTGCGGGCACTACGATTACCTTGAATCAGGGGCAGACTAGCGGGAGTTGGAATATCGGTCCGGGCGATTGGGGGCCGCTGCAACTTCCAGGGATGACTGGGAACTCGAGCATGCTGTCTACTACGGAGAACGGATGGGTGTCGCCCGACCCCACCGATCCAGCGGACAGCCTGGTTGCCAATCCATCGGGGACACCGGGTTGCAGCTTGGGGCCGAGCTGTTTGAATGTGCAACCGGGAGATGCCGCGGCGCAGGGTGTCGCCAATGGTATGCAGTGGCGTCTGAACAATCCCACCAGCGGTTGCGCTTCTGATGCGTTTAATCCGGCCTCGTGTAATGCCGTCGTCGTTCTGCCGCTGGTGAATTATACGGGTGTAAGCGGCGAAAGCACTTCGGTTCCCTTGTTGGGTTTCGTTGCGGCTCAAATCATTCAGGTAAACAGCGACGGCAGCGTGGTGGTGCAGCTTCTCAACACCCCCGTGTCCGGAGCGTTCACATCCGGTACCGCTTCGAACGCTAACAATACGCCCTACACGGTGGTGCTCGAACAGTAGCTTTCGCGGTCAGACATTTGACTGATCAATTGTGGCCGCCAATCGTCCCAAGCGGATGATTGGCGGTCTCGTTATCATCCCGCCGCACCATCGTTTAGATGCGCCGTTATATTTCAGCCGGTTTGTTTCGGTGAGGGCCTTTGTTATAGCCCTTCTCCGTGGACCACGCGGATATCGAAAATCTGATCGCTCAGGCGCTCAATCAAGGCCGGAGCGTTCTCAACGAAATTGAATCCAAACGGATCGTCGCCGGGCTGAACTTCCCGGTCGCGATTCCCGAGCCCGCGAGCACCGCTCAGGCGGCGGCGGCGACCGCCGCTCGACTAGGCTTTCCAGCCGTACTTAAAGTCCTGTCGCCCGAGATTATCCACAAGCAGGATGCCGGCGGAGTGGAGTTGGACCTGCATTCTGAAGCGCAAGTCGCGATGGCGTTCGAGCGGATTCGAACCAATCTCGCGGCGCGGATGCCCACTGCGCGATTCGACGGGGTCGCGGTCCAGCCGATGGCCCCCGGCGGAGTCGAGTTGCTGATTGGCGCGACGCGGGATGCTCGATTCGGCGCACTGATCACGGTTGGATTGGGTGGCATTTTCGTCGAGCTTCTCGGCGATTCGGTGACGCGGCTGGCGCCGGTCAGCCCGATCGATGCACATGCGATGCTCTCATCGTTGCGGGGCTCGGCAATTTTGCGCGGCGCGCGAGGCGGCGTCGAATGCGATGTCGATGCGGCCGCGCGGCTGATGGCCGGCTTGTCAGAGCTGATGAACGAGCATCCGGCGATCGGCGAGATCGATCTCAACCCGGTAATTGTTCATGAGCGCGGGCTATCGATCGTCGATGCGCGAATCATACTGAACCCATCCGGAATTGCGCCGGCAGTTCCGTCCGATCCGAACCGCGCCGCCCGCCGCGAAAACCTTAAACGGGCCTTTAATCCGCGCACGGTAGTTGTGATCGGCGACAAGCGGGCCAACTCGTTCATGTGGCTGCGATCCTTGAAAGCCCTGCGAGGCCAACTCTATTCGATCCAGATCGATCCCGCCGAAATCGCCGAAATCGAACAACTGGGAGTCGAGAATCGAAAAAGCCTGACCGAAATTCCCGGACCGATCGATTTGGCGATCAGTGCGGTGCCGCGGCAGATCGCGCCACGAATTCTACGCGATTGCATTGCCGCCAGGGTGGGCGCGATCAGTTTCTTCACCTCGGGTTTCGGCGAAACCGGCGAAGAACCTGGTATCGGGCTTGAGGCCGAGCTGCGCAGCGTCGCGCTGGAATCGGAAATCGCGTTGATCGGGCCGAACTGCATGAGTTTGTGCAATCCTTCCGCGGGCCTGTTGAACTTCAGTGGGCTGACTCCCAATGACGGTGGCGACGTCTGCTTCATTTCGCAAAGCGGTACCCATACCGTGAACTTTTGCGCGCAGGCGGCCGCGCGCTCGATCCAGATCAACAAGGCGGCGTCGATCGGCAATGTGACGGTGCTCGAAGCCGCGGACTATCTGGACCTGATGGCCGAGGATCCGGCGACCCGCGTTATCGGGATGTATCTCGAAGGGGTGCGCGATGGCCGGCGCTTTTTCGATAGCCTGAGCCGCGCCGCCATCCGCCATCCGGTGGTTATATGGAAGGGCGGCGTGACCGATTCCGGTGCGATAGCGACGCGCTCGCATACCGGATCGCTGCAGACGCCCAATACAATTTGGGATGCGGTCATCAGGCAAAGTGGAGCGATCGCGGCCGCGAGCATGGACGCGATGCTGGACGCGATCGAACTGCTCGCGCGCGGGCGTCCGCTGCGGGGACCACGGATGGGGCTGGTGACGATGACCGGCGGCCAATCGGTCGTGATCACCGACACTTTTGCGGCCGCCGGGCTGGATATCCCCGCGCTTTCGTCCGGCTCCTACGCGGAACTGAAAACTTTTTTCAATCCGGTCGGCGGCAGCTATCGCAATCCGCTCGACGCCGGCGGCACGATCGATCCCGCCCTGCGTAATGACAACCTGGATCGTATTCTGGACATCCTCGAACGCGACCCGCTGATCGACGGTGTGGTATTCGAGATCTCAACCGGACTTCGCGGTGCGGCGTGGGCAGTCAGTGAGCACGAGTTACTAAAACTGCTCGACCGGCTGGCGGATTTCAACCGCCGATCGGCGCGTCCATTCGCGGTTATTCTTCATCCGGCGCATATCGAGGCTGTCGTGGCGAAAGCGAAACGTCTAGCGCGCGATCGCGGCCTGGTGGTCTTCAACGGTTTTGAGCAGGCGGCGCAAGCCTTTCGCACCTCGCTCGACTACTGGAGCAAACGAAAGATCAACTGACGCTAGGGTGTGTCGTGGGTAGGGGCGGGACGCGGCCGGCGTCTCGGCGCTGGATTCGGCGCACCCGGCGGCTGCGATGGACCGGGCGACCGCGGAAGCGCCTGCAACTCGGCCGCCGGCGAGAAAACGGTGAGCATGCTGGACCTTCCATCGCCATCGATCAGCGCCAACTCCTTACCATCGGGCGACCAACTCAGCAGTGCTTCGCCATGCGCCGGACCGCTGGCCATCAGAAAGGCAGTGCGCGGGGCAACCAGGTAGGTGATCAGTTCCCGCAACGGTCCGGCCCCGCCCGGCGTAATGAGGTCGATTGCGGCGGAATCCGAGGACAGCGCGTAAACCATCCTGCTTACGGCGAGCAGCGGAGGCAGCGTACGAATCCCCAGCGGCACGATCCGTATCTCCGGCGCCTGCGGCTCGAACATCGCCAACTCAGTGCTGACCGGTGCGTTTGGCGATTCGGCCAGGTGGCGCCAACTGAGATCCTGATTGCCGAGTGCGAGTATCTCCCCGTCGCTGGTATAGGCCGCGGCGGCCGATGACACCGCGATCAAGGCGCTGGTGCCGGCGATCAGGTCGTAGCGGAACGTACCCAGAGCCTCGTGCAACCCCGCGGTGGAGTACAGAAACGAATCGCTGTGCGGCGCCCATGCGATAACCGAAATCGGATCCTTGCTGCGCAGGACGGTACAGGAATTTTTCGCGCGATCGATCAGCACCGGTGGTGTATGCGGATCGCCTGCGCCAATCGCGAATCGTCCATTGGGACTCCATCGCAGATGCGTAAGCGGGCAGTCTATCTTTATTTGAGAAGTCGCGCCGGGCCCGTTGGTATCGATGAGAAACAGGCCGCCATTGCCGGACACCTGGGGATTTGCATTTGCCGATGGCTGAGTCATCGCCAGCGGGGAAATCGCGGCCGGTGGCGGCGACACAGATCGCATTCCCAACGCGATTGTGTGTGAGTCGATCCAATCGAGACTGATTGATCCGAACTGTCCGGGAAAGGACGCGATCTGATGGCTGCGGTTTTGCGCATCGAGGGGGCGCAGCCAGATGCCGAGCTGGCCGCTTGCCGGCTCCGCCATAGCGAGCGCCAGGTTCGTTCCATCGGGGCTTGCGGCAATTCCGGCGATCGTCCCGCCGGGAGTGTCAGGCCCAAAATCGGAAGCGATTACGCGGACATTTTTCAACGTGGCGCTGTCCAGCGCTAATACGGTGGTGCGGTTTGCCCTGGTGCCCACGATCACAATCTGCTGTCCTTGCTGGAGCCAGATCGGAGCGATCAACGGGACGGGAACAAACCCCTCGGGCAGGATGGTGCGCGCGGCAATTTGCGCGCCGGCCGCCACCTCGAGCGTGGCCGTATGCACCTTGGGCGCCGCCAGCATCGCCGCGCGCTGGGCGCGGGCCACCTTTTCCTGAATGGTCTCGTGCTTCGTGGAGCATGACGAAAGCGCCGTCAACATCAAAGGAATCGTGAGGATGAATAATAATCTGCGCATTCTGTAATAAGTGGCCGGCGCGTCACGCCCATAATAAACTGTGCAGGGCTGATGATGAAGATTAAGAATTTAAAAATGATGGTTCCGGGCCGCATGGCCCGGGTTGCGATGGTTGCCTCAGGGTTGGCGGCGCTGGGATTGTTCGCGCTTGATCGGCATGCAATCGCAGTCGGGGTGATTGCGCTGATGTTGGCGCTGGGGCTGGTGGCGGCATTCGTGGGCCTGGTGGTGATGCCGGCACGAATCCCGCACGGTGCGACGCTCGCGATTCATTTGCGCGGGACGCTGCGCGAGCATGTATCGCGATCGCTGATCGAGCGCCTGCGCGGACGATCCTTCCCCACGCTCTATGATTTGCGCAATGCGCTCGAAGCCGCGGCCCGCGAGCCGGGCCTGTACGGCGTGATGGTCGAGATCAGCGGCTTGCAGGTGGGTCTCGCCACCGCGCAGGAGCTGCACGATCTGCTGGCTGCGGTCAGGCGCGCCGGCAAGCGGGTGGTGGCGGTAATCGACGGCGACCAGGCCTCGATTCGCGAGTATCTGGTGGCGGCGGGCGCGTCACAAATCGTGGTCAATCCGGATACGGCGTTGATGATGCTCGGGGTGGCGGCCGGCAACCTGTTCCTGAAAAACGCGCTGGAAAAAGCGAAAATCCAGGCGCAAACGCTTCAGTGGAAGGAATACAAAGGGGCGGCCGAGATGTTCAGCCGCGACGCGATGTCGGCGCCATTGCGCGAGAGCCTTGAGGCTATCGTTCACGATTGGGAGGAAATCCTGGTCGAGAGCATCGTTGCCGATCGCGGCATTTCCGCCGATCGCGCTCGCGCGGCGGTGGGAGCCGGGTTTTTGAGCGCGCGGATGGCGCGCGAGGCCGGCTTGATCGACAGCGCCGGATATCTTGAGGATATTCGCAACGAAATGGCGCGCGAACAGCCGGAGAAAAAAATCGTTGAGCTCCCCCGTTACCTGCGGCACGCGGCTTACAAACGCCGGTCGGCGCAGCATAACCGAATCGCGTTGATTCACGGAATTGGACCGGTGATAGCAGGCGAGGCGCCTCCCAGTGGCGATTTTATCAGTGGGGATGCGACCGCCGCGATGGTGCGCGATGCGGCCCTGGACGACAGCATCCGCGCGATCGTATTTCGGGTTAATTCGCCGGGTGGATCCGCGGTGGGATCGGACCTGGTGTGGCGCGCGGTCAAAGAGGCTCGCGATCGCGGCAAGCCGGTGGTGGTTTCGATGGGCGACGTGGCGGGATCGGGCGGTTACTACGTCGCGATGGGCGCGGATGCGATTGTCGCCGAGCCCGGCACGATCACCGGTTCGATCGGCGTAGTGTACACGAAATTCAATCTCGGCAACCTGCTGGGATCGTTGGGCGTCAATGCGGATTTCGTGAAGACGCGCGAAATCAGCGATGCCTTATCGCCGCTGCGGGCGATGTCAGACGCCGAGCTGGAGCAATTGAACACGCTGGTCGGCGAACTGTACGGAAACTTTACCGCCAAAGTTGCGCAGGGCAGGAAACTTACGCCGGAACAGGCGGAGGAGGTGGCGCGCGGCCGGGTATGGAGCGGGAAGGCGGCGCGCGAACGTGGGCTGGTCGATGAGCTGGGCGGCTTGTCGCGGGCGATCGAGCTTGCCCGCATCAAAGCGAACATCGCTCCGGAAGAAAGCCACGAGTTAGTGCCGATGCCGCAGCCGCCGATGCTTTTGGGAATGCGAGTCGCACTGATTCCGGCCGCTATGCCATGGGAGCTTACCGCGATCGGCGAGATGCTCGGCGTGCCGGGTTCATGGTTGCCCGCGATGGCGCGGCTGATGCTTCGCGGCGGCGCGATGTTGCTCTGTCCGCTGTTCGGCGTTTAGCATTCGTTTTTTTTTGGAATCGAATACGGCTTCTGCAGGCCTCGACATTCTGAAAGAAGTCGGCGTACTTGAGAATTCCGGGATTCTGCGCTGCGCTCGGAATTACAGGAGAGTCCTCGTGCAGAATTCTCACAGCAGGCCGAGCAGCCGGTGCATCAGCGAGCCGCCCGCCATCACGGGGACCGGAGCCACCAGCTCGGACGATGCCACCGGCTTATCATTGAGCAGCACTTGGGCGATCCCGAGTTTTTGTCCATCGCTGATCGGCGCACCGAGCGACCCGGGTAAATCGTAAGTCACTTTGACGTGGCCATCGGCCTCGCCGCGCTTCATGAACACGGCGACATCCTGACTCCAAACCGGTCTGATCTCTGTGATAACAGCGCCGCTGATGGTGATTGATCGCTTCACCGTCTCGCCTTTGTGCGCCACTTGGTACATCTCGTATTGAGCGAACCCTTCCGCCATCAGGTTTGCCGCCGCCGTAAAATTTTCGTTCTTTCGTGGCGATCCGAGCACCACTGCGATCAGGCGCATGTGATTGCGATAGGCAGTGGCGACCACATTAAACCCGGCCTTATAGTAAAAACCGGTTTTGAGTCCGTCGCAGCCGGCGAACGTGCGCACCAGATGGTTTGTATTGCGTAACTCGAAGGAGCCATGGCGAAACGGGGCGGAATTGATCGATGCCCAGCGCAGAACGTCGGGATACTTGATCAGCTCGCGTGCAAGCATTGCGCAGTCGTAGGCGCTGGAGATGTCGGGACTGACGCCGGACTTCGGCGGCAGGCCATGTACCGAGTAGTAGTGCGTATCGTTGAGGCCCAGCCGCTGCGCCCGCTGGTTCATCATCACGACGAAGGCCTGGGTCGATCCGGCGATATACTCGGCGACTGCGGCCGAGGCGTCATTGGCGGAGTGAACCACGATCGCCTTCATCATATCGTCGAGAGAAAAGGTCTCGCCTTCCTTCAGATAGACCTGCGATCCGCCCATCCTCGAGGCCGCGGCGGAGGTGCTGATCTGATCGGTCAGCTTCAGACTGCCGTCGTGAAGCTTCTCCGCCACGATCAGCATCAGCATCATTTTAGTGAGCGAAGCCAGCGGCCAGGGTTTGTGCATGTCGCGGTCGAAGATCATCGTGCCGGTGACCGGCTCGATTACGCAGGCGCTGGCATAAGGAGCATTGGCGCCGATACTGCTGGGATTGCCGACGGCGCTCACGCGCGTTCGGCGATGTGCCGCGCTTGCAAATGAACTGAGACCGACGATCGCGGCGAGCGCGATCGCGACCGACCCATTGCGCACGCGATTACGCGCGCGTCCCCCCATTGACCTCATCGATGAATCCTCCCCCCATCATTTCACCGCCCCTCCAACCCGCCTCGCGGGAGGAACTACCGGCAGTGCGCTTAAAAAAATAGCATCGATAAAGCCGCCGCCGCACACATTTCAGTTCGTTGCAGCTTTCATGTCATTGGATGTTGTAGTGCATCTGCATCGGCGCGCCATTACGCATGACTTCGACCGACAGTGACGGCGCGCTGCGCAGTTGCGAGAAAAGTTGAAACGCCTGCGATGGATCGCGTACATCCTGGCCGTTGACGTTGGTCAGGATATCGCCGTTCTGCAATCCAATCTGTTGGAAAACCGATCCCGGCTGAATGTCGGACAATACAAAGCCGTCGGATTGTCCGCCCACCAGATTGGGCACGGCTCGAATCTGGGTGAATAGCTGGGCCATGTTTTCAAGGGTGTGGTTCACCATCTTCCGCTGGAGCGTATAGTTGCCGGCACCGTCCTCACGGATACCGGGCCCACGGATGCGGCTGGCGACATGTTTAAAATTACGCAGCGGCAAGCGGCGCTTATGTATCGCACCGGATCGGCTTTCGCCGGGCCTGAGCTCGGTCTGATCCATTTTAACGGTTGCGAGCTGGCCGCCCCCTTGATCGATGACGATGCTGCTGCGCTGAACCTCGACCAGCCGCCCGGCGTCAGGGATCGTATCGCCGACACTATAAAGCACCTGCTGTCCGCTGCGTTCATCCTCGACGATCGCAAACGGCTTATGATGAGTGACGATCGAAGTGCCAAGCAGCTTCAGGTGCAGATCGCGAACCACCACCGGCGGTGGAGCGGCAATCTGAGTTTGCGGTTGAAGGTTGAAGATGTCGCGCTTGGCGATCACGTCGTAATAGCCCTTTCGATGCAAGGTAACCGTTTGGGGCGGCCGCACGGCGGGCTGCACCGCGATTGATGAAACCGGTTGCAGATGCCGCGCAATGATGTCGTTGACGCAGAGAGCGGCAAAATAAGCCATCGCCGCGATCAGAATGAGGTTCAGGGCTGCGAGATAGCGTTCCGAGTAGTTGAGATCCATCCTATGGATATGCCTCCGCCTGGTATGAACAACCCTCGACCAGTTGGTGAACGTCGTAGTTCCAGCGGCCTTTCCAGCGGTCGATAATCAAACTGGCCTGGGTATGGCCGCCGCGTACCTGGTCGAGCAGGCGAAGCAGGTAGATACTCTCATCCTGGCCGTGCTCGTTGAGTTCGTGCTGGCGGGAGAGACCTTCCATCGCGATGCCAACCAGCTCCAGCGCGAGATCGCGGAAACGAATTTTGCCGGTGCGTGTATCGAGTCCAAATTTGCACGCGGTATCGACCAGCGCAATCCGCTCAGGATAGCTCCAGCGCTTGACCATGTCCCACGCGGCATCCATGCAATCGTTTTCATAGAGGATGCCCTTGAGCAGCGCCGGCAACGAAAGCATCAGGGCGGGAGGCTGACTGTCGGCCGTCCGCGACTCGATATATTTCTTCAGCCGCACTTCGGTGAAGATGGTGGTCAGATGGTTGGTCCAGTCTTCTTCGGTTGCGCGTTCGCGGCCAAAACCGCGCTCCATGTATTGCCGAAACGTGATGCCGGGCGGACGGGTCAGATCGATATAGTCATGGCCCCGGAGCAGAAAATACATCGGTACGTCGAGCGCATATTCGACGTAATCCTGGAAGCTCGAATCCTCGCGCAGGGCGAATTCCGGGATTCCGCAGCGATCGGGATCGGTATCGCTCCAGATATGGCCGCGGAAACTCTGATAACCGTTCAAGCCGCCGTCGCTCAGCGGTGAGTTGGCGAAAATCGCGTAGAGCAGCGGTACGATCCCCATGCTGACGCGCAACTTGCGCATGGCGTCCGCTTCATCGCCATAATCCAGATTGGATTGCACGCCGGCCGTCTGCTTCATCATCCGCTGGCCCAGCCGGCCCTTGCGGCCCATGTAGGGATACATGATGTGGTAGCGCCGCTTCGGCAGCAACTCGATTTCATCGATGCGGCTGACCGGTTGCATCCCCAGCCCGAGCAGCACCACGCCGAGCTCCTCGCCGATGTTCAGTAACTCCTCGATGTGCCGGTTGAATTCGAGATTTGCGCAATGGATGTTTTCGCACTGCTCGCCGGATAGCTCGATCTGTCCACCCGGCTCGACCGTAATCGAGGCGCGCTTGCCCTGCAGCGCGAGTACGCGGCCGTGTTCATCCAACGGCTCGTAGCCATGACGATCCACCAGCCGGCGCATGATCTCTTCGACGCCGTGGGGGCCGGAAAAGGGCAAGGCCAGGCCGTCGTCGGCAGAGACCGCGATCTTTTCGTATTCGCTGCCGACCCGCCATTCGGAGCGAGGCTTGGCCCCGGTTTCGAAGTAGCGGATCAGTTGCTCTCTGGTTTCAAGCAGATCGTTCATAGAACGCATCTCTACAGGAAGTTGAACGATGTGGGCCTATAATGGCCCCGCCGTTTAAGTTAGGCAAGTCAGATAAGGGATGAATTTTTAATGCCATCGCGATGGCTTTGCGGTTGCCGGACCCCTCTCACTTGCATATTTTGAGCAGGCTTTCGCACCTATATGAGTCTCTCCCAACCATGACCGGCCTCGTCCTCGCCATCGATCAAGGCACCAGCGGAACCACTGCGATGGTGCTCGGTCCCGACGGCAAAGTGATGGGCCGCGGTTACCGCGAAATCGCACAAAGTTATCCACGACCCGGATGGGTCGAGCAAGATCCGGAAGAAATCTATCAATCCGCGATTGTGGCCACACGCTCGGCCATCAAGCGCGGTCGCATCGGCGGGCGCGATATCGCCGCAGTCGGGATCACCAACCAGCGCGAGACCTTCGTGGTCTGGGAACGGGCCAGCGGCAGGCCGGTTTTCCCGGCTATCGTATGGCAGTGCCGCCGCAGCGCGGAGATCTGCCGCCACCTCGCCAGTCGGGAGCCGGAAATTACGCGGCGTACGGGTTTGGTGGTCGATCCATATTTCTCGGGCACCAAGCTCAAATGGCTGCTCGACGCGAATCCGAAGTTGCGGCGCGCGGCCGGACGCGGCGAACTGTGTTTCGGCACGGTCGATTCGTGGCTGGTGTTTCGATTGTCGCGCGGCGCCGCTTTCGTCACCGATTTCACCAACGCTTCGCGCACCATGCTGTTCGATCTGAAACGCAAAGCCTGGGACGCCGGGATGCTGAAGCTGCTCGGCGTGCCGCATGAGATGCTGCCGACGGCAATCGAATCGCGTGGCGAGCCGGGTGGCGCGTCCCATGAATCGATCGCGGAGGCCGCGGCAGGAACGCTGACGCCGCGGGCGATCCCGATCTGCGCGCTAATCGGCGATCAGCAATCCGCCATGTATGGTCAGGGCTGCGTGCGCGCTGGCGATGCCAAGGCGACCTATGGGACCGGCGCCTTTCTATTGATCCATACCGGCGAACGGCTAGTTCGTTCGCGCCAACGGCTGATTACCACCCTCACGCTCGATCCCGAAGGCCGGCCAGCTTACGCCCTCGAAGGATCGGTTTTCATCGCCGGGGCTGCGGTCCAATGGCTACGCGACGAGCTCGGCCTGATCCGGAAGGCGTCGGATACCTTGCGCTTCGCCGAGCAGAGCGCGGGGCCGTCGCAGCCGTATCTGGTGCCGGCCTTTGTCGGCCTGGGCGCGCCATATTGGGATAGCGAGGCGCGCGGCGCGATCGTTGGGATTACTCGCGGCACCACGCGGGCGGATATCATCCGGGCCGCGCTCGATGCGATCGCGTATCAGGTGGTCGATGTGATGCGGGCGATGGAACGCGATATCGGGACCGGAATCGGCGAGTTGCGCGTCGATGGCGGTGCGGCGGCCAACAACTATCTGATGCAATTTCAGGCCGACGTGCTCGATCGGCGCATCCGGCGTCCGTCGAATACCGAGGCCACCGCGATGGGCGCGGCGATGCTGGCCGGAGTATCGGCCGGCCTCTGGAAATCAAAAGATTTGGAGAAGATGCGAGAGGTTGATCGGGTAATCGCGCCCGCGATGGATTCCGCTCTGCGGATGGAACTGCTGGACGGATGGCATCGGGCGGTGGGGCGGGTGCTGACGGTCGATCGCGGCGCCCGTAAAAGAGCCGCCAGGACGAATGGTTAAGAAGCCCCAACGAACTTGACCATCGGGATATAGCTTGGCCCCGATTATTTTGCGACCGCGATGTAACGTATGATCGTGAATTGGTCGCACATGCGATTTTTCTGTTTATGGCGTGGGCACGAAAAACGACAGTGAAAGGAATTGCCACTGTCCCGGTTTTACTTCTACCTGCTGTGAACCTCCACGTCCGTCGACCTGATAGCGTCCTGGCTCAAGGCCAACCCTGAAACGCCCTTCAGGGTTGCAGGTTCCGATTGCGACGACCCGTCCCGATGACGCTTCTTTGATCGTGACGCATGTACCGCTAAAGTCTGGTGTCGGCACCCGATACGAAAACGGAACCGACAGATGGGCTCCGCCCCCAACCGATTTGACAGAATATCCAAAGACCCCGCACCTGCTACCTCGCTCCCCCGATTTGCTTAGCGGATAGTCGGGGTTGGTGACACAAATCTGCCCGTAGGCGCCCTCTATTCCGCAAAACGCCTGTGAAACGCAATCTGCGTCGCTGACGCATTTGTGATTTTCGCAGAAGCGGCCTTGTGCGAGACCTTCGCACACGAGACCGGGTTCGCAGTCTGCGTTAGACCGACACGCACCGCCCTGCCGCAGCCCGATAGCTGTGGTCTGAGCCGAAGCATGCCCCGCAGCTTGTAGCATTAGTGCGCAAACCAGCGAGGCAGCCCAGCCAATCGAAGCCGGTTTCACCCGTGCTCGCCCAATATCGGCGGAGCAGTCCATACTATTCCAGTTATTGGTGGGGTTCGGCGCGCGGCGGTTTGATCATCGTTACCCGCAGGCCCTTGGAGGTCCAGCCGACATCGAAGCCGATCAGGTCGCCCTCGTGCAGAAATTCTATTCCCGACATCCCGCCGCCGATCGGTGCGCCGACCACCGATACGAATGGAAACTCGAAGGACACCTCGCGGCCGCCCTTCGAGCGAACCCGGCCGCGCCCGCGAGCGCGATCGAGGAATACCAGCAGACCCTGGTAGAAATTACCGGGAAACTTTTCGCTGTCGTACTCGTCGCTCAATTCGCACCGCCATTACCACCCGCCAGCAGGCTATCAAGTCCGCCGTCCTCTTCGAGCGCTCGCAGTTCGTCGTAGCCGCCGATTATGTCACCGTTAATGAAAATTTCCGGCACCGTACGCCTGCCGCCAGACAGTTCGGTCATTTTCGCCCGCAATTCAGGATTGCCGGTCACGTCGATCTCGTGAAAGTCGATCCCTTTGTTGCGCAGCAGGGATTTCGCCTGAATACAAAAAGGACAAAATGCGGTGGTGTAAATTTCGACCCTTGCCACGTCTGCTTTCCTTCCAGTTTAATTCTTATGGTCCGGCCACCGGCATGTCCAGCGAATGGTTTCATCGCCTCACGATCGCAACGGCGGATTAAGCATGGCGTTCAAATCTTTCAGCCGGGGCGCGTCGAGGATAATCACCCGGCGGCCCTCGACTACGAGCCGGCCCTGTTGAAAAAGGCTTATCGCGTAAGGGTAGATGCGATGTTCCTGGTCCAGGATACGCTCGCTGAGCGAGGCTTCGTCGTCCCCGGGCATGACCGGGACCACCGCTTGCGCGATAATCGGCCCATCGTCGGTGCCGGCAGTGACAAAGAAAACGCTGCATCCGGCGAAGCGCGCGCCATGATCGAGGGCGGACTGTTGCGCGTTCAGTCCGGGAAAGGCCGGCAGCAGGGAAGGATGAATATTCATAATCCGGTTCGGGAACGCTTCGATCATCAGAGGTGACAGAATCCGCATGAACCCGGCGCATGCCACCAGCTCCACCTCATGGGCGCGCAGCGCCTGAATCAGTGCGCGGTCGAAGTCCTCGCGGGACTGGTAGCGGCGATGGTCGATAGTCCGGACGGGAATTCCCTTGGCTTCGGCGCGCGCCAGCCCGGCTGCGCCCGGGCGATTGGAAATCACGATTTTGATTTCCGCGCTAAGCTCGCGCCGCTCGATAGCGTCGATAATCGATTGCAGGTTGGATCCCCGTCCCGAAATCAGGATGCCGAGCCTGACCGGTGCGCGATTTTCCATCCTGACCTGCCTGCCTTGTCGTCAGACGAAGCTGACGCCGCGATCGCCGCGAATGATCTCGCCCACGATCCAGGCCCGCTGACGCCTGGCGCGCAGATGACGAACCATCGCGTCCGCTTCAGCCGGCGCGACGATCGCGATCATTCCGAGGCCGTTGTTAAAGGTGCGATCCATCTCGCTGCGATCTATCCGTCCGCGTTCCTCGATCAGCTTGAATATCGGCGGCACCGGCCAGCTCCCGCGTTTGATCGTCGCCCGGACCCGCTCGGGCATCACGCGCGGCAAATTCTCGGGGATGCCGCCGCCGGTGATATTCGCCAGCCCTTTTACCTCGAAGCTATCGAACATCGACTGTGCGATAGCGGCGTAAATTCGTGTCGGCCGCAAAAGCTCCTCGCCGAGGCTGCATCCGAGTTCGCCGATATGCGCGGCGAGTTTCAGGCGGGCGCGTTCCAGCAGCACCTTGCGCACCAGCGAGAAGCCATTGGAATGCAGTCCGCTCGACGCCAGCCCGATCAGCACATCGCCGACTCGTACCGATTTAGGGATGGGAATGCGATCACGCTCGGCCATCCCCACTGCGAATCCCGCCAGATCATACTCGCCGGGACGGTAGATGCCCGGCATCTGAGCGGTCTCGCCGCCCACCAGGCTCATCGCGGCCTGCCGGCATCCTTTCGCGATTCCACTGACGACGGCGCGCGCCACCTCGGCGTTCAGTCCACCCGCGCCGATATAATCGAGGAAGAAGAGCGGCCGCGCGGCGTGGCAGATGATGTCGTTGACGCACATCGCGACGCAATCGATGCCCACCGTGTCGTGGCGGCCCATCGCGAATGCAATTTTCAGTTTGGTGCCGACGCCGTCCGTGCCGGCCACCAGCACCGGCGATCGAACGCCCTTGATGCCCGCCAGATTTATCATCGCGCCGAAGCCGCCGATGCCGTTAAGCACCTGTGCTCCGGCGGTCGAGCGCGCGATTTTTCGGAAGATCGGAATCAGGCTTTCCTTAAGATCGATATCGACCCCGGCCGCTTTGTAGGTTAAACGCGTGGCCATCTCAGACCTTGCGCGCCAATGCGCCAGCGCGCCACGCGCGCGTACCGTCCGGGTTGCAGGTAAGTCCCTCTCGATAATGCAACAGGTCCATCCCGTCGAGCAGCGATCGTAGCTCGTAATGCTGGAGTAAATAGGCCGGGTTGCGCGGATGGCCGAGCGCGGCTTGATCGACCAGGAACGTATCGAACAACAGCATTCCGCCGCGCTTAAGCGCGGCGCGCAGAGTCGGGATCAGTGTACGATCGAGGAAATTGAAGTTCATCACGAGGTCATATTTTTCCGCTCGGATCGGAAAATTCTCAAGCTCGGCGGCGAGTGGAAATGCACAAAGATGCTCTGCCTGCGCCAACCGGCTAAGAGTTTCCAGCGCCGAGAGTGAATGGTCGAGGGCGATTACGCTGGCGCCGAGGCGGGCCAGCGCCAGACTGTGACGCCCGCTGCCGCAGGCCACGTCGAGGGCCAGCCCGCGTGGCAGCAGGGGGATCACTTCCACGAAAAATGGTTCGGGTATACCGGGCGATCGGTCCGCGAGCGACCGATCATCTTCAGTGCGTTTAGCGAGGTTCATCGGGCTCGCGCCAGGGTGAAAACATCCACCACGCGGGCGCCTGCCTGCCGCAGCACCCCTGCGCATTCGTCCGCGGTTGCGCCGGTGGTCATTACATCATCGATCAAAAGCACGCGGCGTCCCGCGACCCGGCGCGGATGTGCGACCCTGAAAGCATTGCGTACGTTGCGCCGCCGGGCATTGTGATCGTGCGCGGTTTGCGGTGGGGTGGCGCGGCCTCGCATCATAGCGGTGAGATCGAACTCGCAATCGAGCCGTCGCGCGATATCGATACCCAGCAGCGCGGCCTGATTGAAACCGCGCCAACGCAGACGCTGGCGATGAAGGGGAACCGGAATCACCAGATCGTGATCGCCGCTTCGATAAGGCAGGTTATCGCCCACACATTCCAGCAGGGCGCGGGCGAGCGACTGATCGCGGCCGTATTTGTGATGCCGAATGATTGCGCCCAGCGTTCCCGGTTCGAATTCCCGGCTCGGATCGTAACGCGCGGCCGACCGCGCCATGCGAAAGTTTCGCGTTCCTCCATGGCATCGCGAGCATAGCGAAATATTGCCGGCGGCGCTCATCGGTTCTCCGCAGACCGCACACAATGGATCGGACAGCCGTTCGATCCGCGCCAGACACCCGCCGCAGATTGATTTGCGCGTCTCGATCGGCAACCCGGCCCCGCAAGCCGCGCAGTGGGGCGGATAAAAAAAGTTGAGCACCTCGTGGAGCATCGCGAGGTCCATCATAACCGAAGTCCTCGGCGAGGAAATTAGGCCTGTTGATCGTCGAACGAGCGGGGTACGACTCCAATCGAAGTTAGTGTTATATTCTGCCCCGTGAAAGCGCCATTGGAAGGCATTCGGGTAATTGATTGGACCATATGGCAGCAAGGTCCGGTGTCGAGTGCGATGCTGGGTGACCTTGGCGCCGAGGTGATCAAACTTGAGGAGCCCGAGCGCGGCGACCCCGGCCGGGGACTGATTTCCGGCGGCAGCGGGGCAATCTCGCCCAATGGATTTTATTTCGAGGTCAACAACCGCCATAAAAAGAGCCTCGCGATTAATCTGAAGCATCCGGAAGCTCGCGAGATCGTTTATAGGCTGGCCGAGAAAAGCGACGTTTTCATCCAGAATTTCCGCCAGGGCGTGGCCGGACGGCTGGGGTTGGGTTACGAAGAGCTGCGCGCCCGCAATCCTCAGATTATCTATGCCAATGCTTCCGGTTACGGACCGGACGGCCCCGACAGCGGCAAACCCTCGTTCGATTACCTGGGACAGGCGCGTTCAGGGATCATGAATGTGGTGGGCGGACCGGAAGTGCCGCCGACGTACATTCACGGCGGAGTCGCGGACCAGATGGGCGGAATCATGATGGCCTATGCGGTGGTGACCGCGCTGCTGGCGCGCGAGCGCCATGGCGTTGGCCAGGAGGTCGACATCTCGCATCTTGGTTCGATGATGGCGTTGCAGGGATTAAACATTTCTTCGGTTTTGATCGGCGGCCGGGAGATGCCGCGCCGCCCGCGCGAGAATGCCTACAACCCGTTGTGGAACCATTACCGATGCGCGGACAATCGCTGGCTCTGTCTGGGCATGTTGCAGCCCGATCGCTACTGGAAAGATTTTTGCACGGCGCTCGGACTCGACGAGTTGATAGACGATCCACGCTACGCCGAAATGATTCCGCGCGGAAAACATGCGGCCGAGGTGATCGCGATTTTCGACCGTGTCTTCATCACCCGGCCACGCCACGAATGGGTGGAAGTTCTGGAACATGGCGGCGACTTCATCTTCACGGTGGTGAACACGATCGCCGAGCTTCCCGATGATCCGCAGGTGGTGGCAAACGACTATGTGACCAGCTATGACCATCCGAGGCGCGGACCGCTGCGAGTGCTTGGAATGCCGGTAAGGTTCAGCGCGACGCCAGGCGACTCCCGTGGGTTTGCGCCCGAACTCGGCGAACATACGGAAACGATTCTGGTCGATCTACTGGGGTGCGATTGGGACGAGGTCGCGCGGCTGCGCGAAGCGGGAGTGATTTGAGTTTCCCGCTGGTGACAGCCGCCAAACCGCAGTTGGGGTAACTCATGGGGCAGATCACGGGAAAAATCACCTGCGACTGGCAGGATCGCGAAGAAATTCGGGAACTCTACGCGCGCTATTCAATCACCCTGGATCACGGCGATTTCGACGGATGGTTGGAATGCTTCGGCGCGGACGCGATCTTCGATAGTCCGCGTTTCGGCCATTATGAGGGCCGCGAGGGTCTCAAGCATTTCGTGGCGCAGTACAAAGACTCACTGGGCGGCGCCAAGCCCATGCATATCAACAGCAATCTCAGCTTCGAGGTCGAAAACGATCACGCCACCGGGGTCTGCTATTTCACCTATTACCATTGCAAGGATGGGCGCGCGATAATGGCGGCGCTGGGGCATTATCGCGATCGTCTTCGCCGTCACGCGGATGGCTGGCGAATCGAACGGCGCGAGGTCTTTGTCGACGCGCGTGCAGCCGGCACTTCCTCGCGCTGAGTTTATGAGTCTAGAAAAGCGCGTACCACGGTTTGGATTCACGTGGATTACTGATTTGGAAATGGATTTGGAAACTCTGCAATAAGGTACCGTCTGAGTGGCGCAGCGCGATCTTGGCGTTTTCGAGATCGACCTCGGCCTGCACTTCCTGACCCTCGGCGGTGACCAGCGCATTTTGATATTGCAGCAGATCGTGGGTGGTCGCCATGCCGACGCGGAAGCGAACATTTTCGTCATGCAGCGATTGGCGCGCATACTCGGTGGCCGCGCGCGTCGCTCTTTCACGGCGTATCGCGCCGGTCAGATTAGCCAGCGAGTTCTCAACCTCGACCACCACGCGCGAGAGTTCGTTACGATACTGCATGCGGGTCTGGGAATAGGCGATTTTCGCCTGCGCGAGGGTCGCTCGGATCGGCGCGTTGTCCAGCGGCATCTCGAAGGTGAGTTGCGCAACATAATTATAAAAACGTGTGCCGAACATGCGATTGAGCACGGTCGCATAGTTGCCGTTGAAGGGCAGGGCGATGCCGCCGGTGGGTTCGAACGGGCCGACGCAGTTCAACGACGAAGCAGGCAATCCGAAAGCCGGACCGCATAGCGTATTGCCGCCCAGCGCATTCACTCCGAACTGCCCGATAAAGTTGAGCGATGGCAGCAGTTGATTCCGCTGAAACTCGATCTGGTATTCCGAGGTGCGCACCGCCTCGCGCATCGCGGCCAGCGCGGGCCGATATGCAACCGAAAGTTCCAGCGATCGCTCCTCCTCGACTTCGACCGGCTCAGCGGGATTCGGCCGGTCGGCGGGCACTATTCTTCGCGGCAGGAACGTACGGTTCGGGTTGACCATCACGTCTTCGCGGAGCACCTCGCGCGCGGTCTTGAAGGCCGCCTCGGCCGAGTACGTATTGGCTTCCGAAGTGGCCGCCGCCGATCGCGCCTCCTGTAGCTCGATCGGCGCCAGCATTCCAACCTTTACGCTGATCGAGTTCTGACGCACCAGGTCCTGGTTGAATTTGAGCGCCGCGTCAGCGACCCGCAAATTTTCTTCGGTCAGCACTACATTCCAGTAGTCGTTCGCCACCTGCCGTATGAAATTTTGCAGATTTTGAGCATAGTCCCACTGACTCTGCACCTGCCCGGATTGCGCCAGCCGCACGTTGAGGGTCGCGAAGCTCATGCCGAAGTTGCGCAGCAGCGGCTGCACCAGCGCCATCGTGAGCGAGCTGGTGTACGACGGATTGATCGTGACGAAGAAATTGTTGGTTACCAGGTGATCGTTATCGAACAACAGGCTCAGCGTTCCATTGGTCGACGCCAGCACCTTGTTCAGCCCGAAATTCCAATCGTAATTTTTGGTCGAAAGACGATCGTTGCGCGCGACCAGCGGACTTTGTGCGGGCACCACGGACTTGATCAGGTCGGCGGTGGCGATGAAATCCGGATCGAAGGCCCCATAAGCCATCCGAACCGCCTCGGTGCCGGCCAAGGGGTCCAGTTGAGAGGCTTTGACGTTAGGATTGTTTTCGATCGCGAGGTAGATCGCCTCTTTCAAAGTGAGCGGCATGGTTTCGAGGTCCGCGCTATGCAAATACGGTTCGCTGACCACCGCTTCGGGCGCGATTTGTTCGGCCATCGACCACTGATGCATCAGCACACGTGGAATCGCCAGCGCAGTGTCGTCGACATGGAACGAATCGGCATCGGAAGGTTTGACGCTGACATTTGGCGGATTCTGGAGCGCCATGGTCGAGACTGCGCCATTGGCGGAGGCTGGTCCGGAAGGCACCCCCGTCGGATTGGATCGCGGCGCAGATTGGCATTGCACGATGGCCGGCTGTACCCATAGCAGCGTCAGCAGGATCATCGTGATCATGGCCATCCGCCTGCGCAGCGAGGCAAGGGTTTTGCCCGCAGCAGGCACCAAAGGACGCTCAATCCCCTCAAGCATGGAAAGCAGGCTCATGGCGGCGATCAGAAAGCGGTATACCAAGTGGTTTCGTGCGGGTTCCTGATCTGGAAACTCACATCGAACGATTGAAGCAGAGTACCCTTGGCATGTTCGAGCGCTAGCCAGGCGTTCATCAGGTCAACGTCGGCCTGCACCTCGTTGCCCTGCGCCGTCACCAATTCCTCCTGATACTGAAGAAGATCGTGAGTGGTCGCCATCCCGACCCGGAACCGCACTTGCTCATCATGCAGCGCCTGCCGTGAATAGTAAGTTGCCTGGCGGGTAGCCTCGGCGCGCTTTATATCCGCGTGAACGTTGGCCAGCGCGCTTTCAACTTCGATGACCGCCTGCGACAGCGCTCCCCGGTACTGCATGCGGGACTGCTCGAAAGCGATCCGGGCCTGCGCCAATGCCGCTCGTGCGCTGGCATTGGCGAGCGGCCGTTCAAAATTGAAGATAAACGCGTAATTGTAAAATCCGAAATTGAACAACTGGTTCAAAGCAGTGTTGTAACCACCATTGAATGGTAACCGAACGCCATTCGGATCTGCACCCGTGAATGAGGGATTGAAACAGTTGGCGTGGGCGATGCCAAAAGTGGATCCGCACAAGGCATCGCCATAGAGCGAATTGGTGGAAATCTGGGTCGAGAGATTGAGTTGCGGCAGGATCTGGTTTTCCTGGAATTTGACCTGCTCCAGCGCAGTTCTGATCGCCTCGCGCATTTGCCCCAGCGAGGGCCGAAACAACACCGCGGTCTCCAGCGCATGCAGCTCATCCTGATCGACCGCCATCTGCAGGGTAGGCTTGTCAGCGGGTTCGATGATCTCGGGCAGAAAGGCATGCTCCGGATTCAGCATCACGTCCTCGCGCAAGGCGACTCGCGCGCTCTTGAGCGCCGCCTGCGCGGTGTAAAGATTCGCGGCGGCGGTGGCCTCCGAGGAATGCGCCTCCTGGAGATCGAGCGGGGCGAGCGTGCCAACCCGCACGCTGATCGCGTTTTGACGGACCAAATCGTGGTTGAACTTGAGCGCTTCATTGGCGACCGCGAGGTTTTCCGCGGATTGCACCACGCTCCAGTAGTCGTTGCCGACGCGCTGAATGAAATCGTTTAGCTGCTGCGCCATCGACCATTGCGCCTGTTTCTGGGCGGATTCGGCCAGCCGCACGTTCAAGGTGGCGAAATGCCATCCGAAGTTGCGCAGCAGAGGCTGCGAGAGCGAGAGCGCCAGCGTGGAGTTGTAAAATGGATTGATAGTCTGCGTCAGGTTATTGCTGATCGTGCGGGTATTGTTGAAGGTGGCGCTGATAGTTCCGTTGGTTACCGCCGAGATCTTGTTAAGCGCGAAATTCCAATCGTAATTCTTCTGCGACAGGGCATCGCCTTTGGCCTCCAGCGCGGTCGTGACGGGCATGACGGTCTTTATCTGATCGACTGTGCCCTGCAGATCCGGATCGAAGGCGCCATTGGCGTTGCGCACCGCCTCAGTCGCGCCGGGCGGTCCCAATTCAATTGCCGCGACGCCGGGATTATTGCTTAACGCAATATAGATCACCTGCTTGAGTGTGAGCGGGCGGGGCGTGTTGTCGGCGGTTCGCAAAAAGGATTGGCTGATCACGCTTTCCGGCGGAAGTTGTTCTTCCAGCGACCATTGCCGGCTAAGGATATCCGGCAGCGCCAGCACCGAAGTGTTTTCTTCAAACGGATTTGCGGCCGCAGGACCTACCGTGGCATTGGGCGGAGTCTGCCCGATGGCCAGCGGAAGCGGCGGCGCCGACGGTGATGATCCCGCGGAAGTTTGAGCCGCTGCGATCGCGTACGACGCTGCCACTATCAGCACTACAGCGATAACCGCACGCGTCAAATGCATATTGCGGATCATAAAACTCTCCGTCACCGGCTTCAGGTTCGATCGCAAAGACGGCGCTCAAAACTCCGCCGGTCAATCCAGATTCCGGCCACAAGGCCGCGAAAGAGCACACGCGGCCGCGAGTTACGCGCAGCAGAGGCGCTTGCAACAGCCTGATTGGAACCGGATTATAGCCATCTCGTGATGGTACGGCGAGTGTTAAAAAATATGTGTCGGCCCGGAGCTCGCGTGCGGGTCATTCCTGTCATCGCGATGCTGATCGCGGCGCTGTTGCTGACGCTCGCTCCGCAACCAGATCGGCCGCTCGTATGGGCCCAGCTCGGTGCGCCTCCCGCGCCGTTGCCCGCGCCGCCATTACCGCCCGCTGCGGCGCCCACCGCCGGGACGCTTGCGGCGCCAGCGCCGCCGCTGCTGGCGCCCGCTCCGGGCGCTTCCGCAGCGCTGGTGCGGCCGACGCCGGGGCCCTCGAACCGGATTTTCAATTGCAGTTGTTTCGGACCGGCCTCGCCGACGCGATGGATGGGACAGGTGCAGGCCTCAAGCTATTTCACCGCGCGCGAGAATGCGGTCAATAGTTGTATTGCGTACAATTTCAACCGTCGCCCCAGTTCGGCTTTCGTGCCGCCACCGGTTTTTCTTTTCTTCCCGACCCCCGCACCACCGATAAACAACGGTTTCAGTGAGCCCGGCCTGCCCAATTTGCAAGCGCCTGGTCTTTCCGGATTTGGCTTGTTGAATTCGCCGCGCGCGATCGTGCTGAGGTTGTGCGCGGAATGCACCTGTAATTAGGGTCCGGCCGATGTATTCGCAGGCGCAAGTAGCGCGGCGAGATCGGCCGGAAGCGGCGCCGAGACATGTACGGGTCCGCGGCCGGAATCAAAATCGATCTTGCTGAGATGTAACCAGAATCGTCCCGGCGCCAATCCGATCGGCGGACCGCCGTAGAGTGTATCACCCGCAATCGGCAGGCCGCGCGAGGCCAGATGCACTCGAATTTGATGGCGGCTGCCGGTTTGAGGGGTCACCGACACCAGTGTGAACTCGCGGACCGGCCGCAGCGGTGCGATATGGCTAGACGCCGGACGGGCTATGCCGCGCAGCCGAGCGGCCTTCGATGACACGGTTGCCATCCGTTGCGTTCCGCGATGGCCAATCGGATCGTCAATTTCGATCGCGGTCTCCAGCCGGCCGGCGACCATCGCCAGGTAGCTGCGCCGAATAGCGCCGTCCTTTAGATTACGCCGCAATTGCTCGTAAGCCTGATCGTTGCGCGCGATCATCAGCGCGCCCGAGGTGCCGTTATCCAAGCGATGCACCAAACCGCCTTCGCGCGCCGTCCCGCCAACCTGCGCGACTTCCGGGAAGCGCGCCACCACCGCGTTCATTACGGTGCCGACTTCGCCGCGATGCAGCGGATGACAAGGCATCAGGCCCGGTTTATTGACGACGATTATCGCCGGATCGCTGTAAAGCAGTTCGATAGCAAGAGCTGGATCAGGCGCCAGCACGGATGCCGTCGCCGACAGAGGTTGCAGATCGACCCGATCGCTCTCGCGGATCAGGTCGCCCTTGCGCGCCCGGTATCCGTTGACGGTCACCAGATCACGATCGATCAGATCGCGCGCGGCGCGGCGGGATTCGGCAAACCCGAGCCGGACCAGATAATGGTCAAGCCGTTCGCCGCCCGCATCGGTCTCATTAGTGGTAATCAAGCCAGCCGGCAATCAGTTACGGGAGAGTCCATCGCGCATCCAGTTTTCAACCTGACGGAAGAATCCAGCGAACGGATCCTGGTTCGGGCCGGGCGAAAAGAAGCACTTGCGCATGTAATCGAGCGCGCCGGAATAATACTCGAAACCTTTGCTCAACTCGTCGAAGATCGCAAAGCCTGGACGGTAAAGCGCCGCGTCGAGGGTTGAAACCTTCGCATACGAGCGGCGGCCTTCGTCGAGGTAATAGCGCAAACACCCGCCCCGTTCGACGAAGCGGCGAAACAATCCGGACATGAACAGAGTGTAGTCGCCGACGTATTTACGAAACTGGCGCTCGTCGAGCAGATGGTCGCGATCCGGGTTGCCCTGCTCGACCAGCATCGCGACCACGCTGGTGATCCGCTTGCCCTCGGCGTCGCGCATCCGGGCCCATCGATCCGAAAAGCTGAACTCGGTGAGCACCTCGGCGACATATTCGGCTATCTGACCATCGCCGCCGCCAAGTTGCGCGAAGCTTTTATGCGTGAGGTCGAGAAAAAAGCCGTGAAGACGCTTTTGTGATGACGGTTGAAGCTGCATGCTGTTACAGCCTTTCTCCGTTGGCTCCGGCCCTCCGCTTCTGATTTTGACGCGAATGCCGCAGCCGCGCTAGTTCCCGGCCGCGCGCCGGCGTTCGGTCGCTGCGCTCGGGGCCGGCAACGGATCGATTCCCAGCACCCGACGCAATTCACGGCCGGTGTGCGATTTCGGCGCGCGCGAGACAGCCAGCGGGCTGCCGCAGGCCACCAGTCGGCCACCCTCGTCGCCGCCGCCGGGCCCCAGATCGATCACGTAATCGCATTGCACAGTGAATTCCAGATTGTGTTCGATTACCACCACCGAGTTGCCATCCTTGACCAGCCGCGTCAGCACTCGCAGCAGCCGCCGCACATCGGTCGAACTGAGCCCGGTGGTCGGCTCATCCAGTAGAAACATGCGGGGTCGCGCAAGGCCATCGGCGGCGATCGGCACCGGCTCCAGATCGGCGAGCAGAAAACGCGCCAGCTTCAGGCGTTGCGATTCGCCGCCGGACAGGGTCGAGGTGGACTGGCCCAATTGCAGATAACCGAGGCCGACCGCGTTCAGCGCCTCCAGACGTCTGGCAATCGCAGGCTGGCGAATAAAAATCTTCAGCGCTTCATCCACCGTAAGATCGAGCAACTGATTGACGTTCATGTCATGCCAGCGCACCGCCAGCACATGGTTCTGAAACCGCCGGCCGTCGCAATTTTCGCAGCGCACTTCGAGGTCCGCCATGAAATGCATTTCGATCGTCACGGTGCCGGTGCCACGGCATCGCTCACAGCGTCCGCCGGGCACGTTGAATGAAAAATGCCGCGCGGTCATCCCCAGCCGGCGGGCTTCCGCGGTGGCCGCGAACAACTGGCGCAGATGATCGTGGATTTTCAGATAGGTGGCGAGGTTGGATCGGCTAGATCGCGCGGGCGGCGCCTGTCCCATATGGACCATATCGCCGATCGCATCGAAGCCCTCGATCCGATCGCAGGCCCCGGCCTCGCTGGCCGGCTGACCCGCATGACGCAGCCAGTTACCATGCAGCACGTCATCGATCAAAGTTGATTTGCCCGATCCGGAAACCCCGGTCACGCAGACCAGACGTCCCAGTGGAATCGAAAGATCGAGCTGCTTGAGGTTATGCTCGCGCGCACCGAAGATCCGGATCGCAGGGTCGCGCCGATTGAAGCGCCGCTCGCGCGCCATCGCGCGCATCAGCAGCACCCTTCCGGGCGAACCCAGGCTGTCACGCATGCGAGTCGCGCGGGGCGGGCCGGAATAAATCAGTTCGCCGCCCTCGCGCCCGCCGCCGGGACCGAGTATGACCACGTGATCCGCGCCGGTCACCATGGTCGGATCGTGCTCGACCACCACCACCGTGTTGCCGAGATCGCGCAGACGGCGCAGCACCTCGAGCAGTTGGCGGGCATCGCGCGGATGCAGCCCGACAGTCGGTTCGTCGAGCGCGTAGAGCGTGCCGGTCAGCCGGCTGCCAAGCGCGCTGGCCAGATGAATTCGCTGAGCTTCCCCGCCCGAGAGCGTGCGCCCCTGCCGTTCCAGCGTGAGATAGCCAAGGCCGACCGCGTTCAGATATTCGACCCGGTTCGCCAGCTCGCGGATCAACGGCGCCGCCCGCCGTTTGGCCGCGGGCATCCTGGCCACACTCCCGATCCAGCTTGCCAGCTCACGAATCGCGAGCTGCCCGGCCTGTGCGAATGTTGTTTCTTTGATCCGGACATTGAACGCTTCGGCTTTAAGCTTTGAACCCGTACAGGCCGGACACGGAACGAACCGGCGATAGCGGGCGAGCAGCACCCGCACATGAGTTTTGTAGCGCTTGCGTTCGAGCCAGCGAAAGAATCCGCGCACCCCCGGCCATCGCTCGTCGTCATGCGCGATCGTGGGTTCGCCGGTTTCGCCGCGCTCGCCTTCGAGCAACCAGTGGCGTTCTTCGTCGCTGAGTTCGCGTACCGGCACGTTGCGCCGGATTTTTGCGTGCCGCGCGCACTTCAGCAGCCACGCCTGCATCTCGCGATAGGCCGGCGTTCGCCAAGGCGCGATCGCGCCCTGCATCAGCGACAGCGCGGGATTGGGAATTACCTTTTCCAGATCGAGTTCGACCGTGCGTCCAAAGCCCTCGCACTCCGGACAAGCGCCAATCGGACTATTGGCCGAAAACAGGGCGGGTGAGGGTTCGGGGAAGGCCTGGCCGCATTGCGAGCAGTTGAAGCGGCGGTCGAAACCGATTTCGGCAATCGTGTTCATCTGACTGCCGGCACGCTCGACGCGAATCGCGCGGGCGCGGCCACCACCGAGATAAAAAGCCTTCTCGAGCGCCTCCCGCACGCGTTCCTGCGTACTGTCTGACTCCACGTTTACCCGGTCGATCACTACTGTCAGGCTGTCGAGTGGCGCCGGCGAGGCATCGTTGAGCGCGGCGAAATCGGCGGTTTCGACAAATTCGCCCTTATGAAACAGCCGATGGTGCCCATTTTCGACCAGATAGGCGGCGGCCTGGGCGGCGGTGCGCGATCCGATTTCGAAAGGCGTGACGAATACATAAAGGCCAGGTGCGCTCAAGATTCGGGCGGCGGCGGTTTCGACCGTATCGCGCGTGACCGTCAGCTCGCAGCGGGGACAACGGGTCACTCCGATGGTCGCGAACAGCAGGCGCAGATAATCGCCGATCTCGGTGACGGTGCCGACCGTCGAACGCGCATTGCGGATGCTGTTCTGCTGACGCAGGGCGAGCGCGGGTGGGATATTCGATATCGCATCGACATCGGGCCGGTCCATGCGTTCCAGGAACAGCCGCGCATAAGTCGAGAGGCTCTGCACGTAACGGCGCTGGCCTTCCGCATAGAGCGTGTCGAAAACCAAGCTCGACTTTCCCGATCCCGAAACGCCCGCGACCACGGTCAGTTTTCGATGGGGAATTTCGAGCGAGATATTGCGCAGATTATGCGTGCGCGCGCCGCGGATACCAATCGAGCGCTCCAAACGCCCGCTCCTAACCAGGATCGCTCATAGGCCGGGCTTTCTTGCGCCGCTCGCCGGGATATTCCTCGGCCACCTGCGCATAGAGTCCCCGCAGCTTGATATCAAAATCGGCCTGCAGCCGCTTCTGTTCCGCCTCGCGCCGATCGCGGGGCATCTCGGCGAGCTTGTTCAGGTTTTCTTCCAGCCTCTGCATCAGGCGGTTGCGTTCGATTAAATATTGATAACCGTTCATAGGGTGCTCGAAAGATCAAATTCCAAAACAATCGATTATAAGTTATCTTCGAAACCCCGGACAACCGAATTGGAAAATATCGCACAGCAGGTGTCCACTATCGAAATGGTTCGTTCCGGCGCGTGGATTGCGCCGGGTTTAAGGCACGGATTCTTCGGGCGCACCGGCGGCGTCAGCCGCGACCGCTTCGCCACCCTCAACCTCGCCGGGCATAACGATGACGATCCGGCGGCGGTGGCCGAGAACTGGCGGCGGGCGATCGCGGAGATCGGTCCCGCGCGCACAATCGTCCGGCTGCATCAGGTCCACGGGACCGAAATTCACCTGCTCGATGGTCGCTACGACGGCGCACGGCTGACCGGCGACGGCGCAATCGCCACCATTCCCGGAATCACGGTTGGTGTTTTTACCGCCGACTGCGTACCGTTATTGATGATCGATCCGCAACAGCGAATAGCCGGAGCGTTTCATGCCGGATGGCGCGGAACGCTAGCGGGAATCGCCGCTAGCGCGGTTAAGCTGATGGTTGCAGCGGGGGCGAATCGCGATCGGATGCGGGCCTTGATCGGTCCGGCGATTGGTCAGTGCTGTTATGAAGTCGATGAGGAACTCGGCGTGCGCTTTGGTCAACGATATCGGTTCGCGAGCGCCTGCCTGCGGCCGGGCAAGCCGGGAAAATTGATGCTCGATTTGCGCGGCGTGATCAACGCGCAGCTTATCGAAGCGGGAATGAATTGCGCGTCGATCGAGCTGGTGGGTCCCTGTACCCGTTGCGCGGCGGATCGCTTCTTTTCCCGCCGGGCGGCGCAGGGTCCGTGCGGATTGCAATTCAGTTTCGTTGGTTTTGACGATGGCTCCAGCGCGTAAGAAATCCGGTAAATCGCCACGCTCGCGGGTGCGCAAACCGATTCCGCCGCCGCCGCAAACCCACGTGGATGAGAAGCAATATCGCCGTGCGCGCGAAGATGAAAAGCTGCGCCGCGAACGCAAGCGCGGCGGTTGAAGGATTGAAGATAGCGATGCATACACGAGCTGCCCTGGCTGACTGAAGATGATCAGCTTCGACCCCACTGAAGAACAACAGATGATGCGCGAGAGCGTCGCCGGCTTCGCGCGCGACGAACTGCGGCCGGTGGCGCGCGCGGTGGACGAGGGCGGGACGATCCCCGCCAGCGTCGCCGAAAAAGTCGCGCAGCTTGGATTGCTGCGGACCTGGCTGCCCGAGCAATATGGCGGCGATGGCGCCGACCGCTCAGCCGTCACCGGTGCAATGATCGTCGAGGAGCTGGCGTGGGGCGATCTCGCGCTGGCGGCCCATCTTCTGAGTCCGCGACTGTTCGCCTTTCCGATTCTGGAGTTGGGGACGGCGAGCCAACGCGATCGATTTCTGGGCCATTTCGCCGGGTCAGGCTTCATCGCCGCCAGCGCCGCGCTCACCGAGCCGCGCTTCGATTTCGATTTAGCCTCGCTTTCGACGCGCGCGGTCGCCAAGCATGGCGAATGGCTGCTCGATGGCGTCAAGTGTTTCGTGCCGCTGGCGCGCGAAGCGGAATTTATCCTCGTTTATGCCGGCGCGGGATCGGAAGTGGCCGCGTTCATCGTGCCGCGGGAGACTCCGGGACTTGAAATCTCAGAGCGTGAAAAGAACATGGGACTCAAGGGCCTGGCGACCCATGAGATCACGCTGACCGCGTGCCGGTTGCCGGCTGAGGCGCGGCTGGGCAGCGATGCGGCGTCCGGCGTCGTCCGCCTCACCAGCGAAATGCGGGTGGCGACGGCGGCAATTGCGGCGGGAGTGGCGCGCGCGGCCTTCGAGTATGCGCGCGATTACGCCAAAGAACGCAAGGCGTTCGGCGCGCCGATCGCCACCAAACAGGCGATCGCCTTTATGCTGGCCGAGATGGCGATCGAGGTCGATGCGATGCGGCTGTTGGCATGGGAAGCCGGCTGGCATCTGGATCGCGGCGAGGATGCCGCGATCGAAAGCTACCTGGCCAAACAATATGCGGCGGCAGCCGCGCTCAAGGTGACCGACAATGCGGTGCAGGTGCTGGGCGGCCACGGTTACATCCGGGAGCATCCGGTGGAGCTGTGGTTGCGCAATGCGCGGGGGCTGGCGGCGCTCGATGCAATCGCAATCGTTTAAGCGGCGGGATGAGAGTCGATCATGATTGATTTCGAATTTGAGCCGCAGGTGGTCGAGCGGCTGCAGATCTATCGCAATGTCGCCGAACAGATGATGCGGCCGATCTCGCGGGAATACGACGAGCGCGAGCATGAAAAGCCGTGGCAGTTTCTCGAAACCATGTGGGCGGCGTCGAACCTTAGCGGCGAGGGCCAGCCGGGTTCCCGTAAGCAAAGCGGTGGCGGAAACGAAGCCCGCAACCTGTATACGATCGCAACCACTGAGGAATTGACCTGGGGCGACGCCGGACTTTTTCTGGCTTTGCCCAACGCCGGATTGGGCGGCGCGGCGGTCGCGGCCGCCGGTACGCCGGAGCAAAAGCAGCGTTTTCTCGCGCCGTTTCGCGAAGGCAAACCGAAATGGGGTGCGATGGCGATTACCGAGCCGGGATGTGGTTCCGATTCGGCTGCAATCGCCACCACCGCCGCGCGCGACGGCGATCAATGGGTAATCAACGGGACCAAGATTTTCTGCACCTCGGGCGCGATGGCGGCCGACCATCCCGGCGGCTTTATCGTGGTCTGGGCCACGGTCGACAAAAGCGCGGGACGAGCCGGCATAAAATCGTTCGTGGTGCCGCACGGCACCTCCGGCATGACGGTGGCGCGGGTCGAGAACAAACTGGGTATTCGCGCCTCGGACACCGCGATGATCGTGTTCGATAACTGCCGGGTTCCGCTCGACCATATACTGGGGAAGCCGGAGGTGAATCGCGAACGCGGGTTCAAGGACGTGATGGCGACCTTTGACGCCACCCGTCCGATCGTGGCTGCGATGGCGATTGGAGTGGGGCGCGCAGCGCTCGATTTCGTGCGCGATTTTCTGCGCGATCACAAGGTGAGCGTTCGCTATGGCCTCTCGCCGCATCGGTTGACCGCGGTCGAGCGCGATTTCATCGAGATGGAAATGAATCTTAAGGTGGCCCGGCTGTTGACCTGGCGGGCGGCCTGGATGCTGGACGCGGGCCGGCATAACAGCCTCGAAGCCTCGATGGCCAAGGCCAAGGCCGGACTGGCCGTCACCCAAATCACGCAAAAGGCGGTGGAGATGCTCGGTCCGCTGGGCTATTCGCGGCAATTTCTGGTTGAAAAATGGATGCGTGACGCCAAGATCAATGACATTTTCGAGGGTACGCAGCAGATCAATCTGCTGATAATCGCGCGCCGAATATTGGGCTATTCAAGCCGCGAATTGAACTAAGCTTAGTGCGAAGGCAATACGTATTGTTGAGCGCAAGCCGCCTCACATTTTGATCGCGATCGCCAACAGTCCCGCCAAGGTGCCGGCCGCCACCGCTGCGATCCCAAGCTTTATCAGCAACGGGGCCGGCAAGGTCTTGTGCAGCATCACCAGCGAGGGCAGGCTCAAGGCCGGCAAGGTTACCATCAGAGCCGCCGCGGCGGGCGCGCCGAGGCCTGCGGCCATCATGGTTTGCACGATGGGTATTTCGCCGCTGGTGGGAACCGCGAACAGGGTGCCCACGACCGCCATCCCCACCAACCAGACAAGGTTATCCGGGGCGCCAGGAGAAAAATGCGGCAAAAGCCACACTTGCGATGCACCCAGGGCGAAGATCAGCACTGCATATTCGGGCAGTAGACCGAGAGATAGCCGCATCAGGGCATCCAACCAATTGCGGCCGACGGTTCGCAGCGAAGATGATCCCGTTTCGGGGATCAATTCAGATCGTAATGTGGACTCAATCTCGTGTCGCCGGGCCAGGTGCGCCGAACCCGAAAGCAGAAGTAGTGAAACCAAAGCCCGCAGAGCCACCCATTTTCCGCCTAGCACGATCCAGGTCAGCATCAGCGCCGCTGGGTTGAGCAGCGGATTACCGAGCCAGTAGGCCACCACCGCAGCGGCCGAGGCTCCGCTTCGGCCCAGCGCAACCGCCAGCGGAGCCGCGCAACAGGTGCACATCATCGAGGGCACTGCCGCAATCGCGCCCAGGGCGGGACCGCGATGACCGGCGCCACCCAGCCAGCGGTTCAGCCAATGGCTCGGCACCAGGCTCTGAAGTCCAGCGCCGACTATCAGTGCGAGTAGCAAGGCCTTCCAGATCGACCTGCCATAGGCCACGGAATAGTCGAACGAGGCTCGCAATGGAGACTCGGCGCCGATCAGCATAACGGGCCGGCCGAGATACCCGCCGCTCGCGACCGAGGGCACGAGCCGCCAATAAGGCGCCCACTTCACGTGGTAGAGGCCTACCAGCACGACCATCGCGAGGAGCGCCGCCGAAGCAAAGGGGGCTGCACTGCTCCTAACCGTCGAAAGCGCGTTTCGGCTCGTCAATGACTTATCGCACCGATCGTCTGGGCAAAAATCTTGATCACTCCGTGTAGATACCTCAGCGCGTTCGCAATGGCGAGACGCGAGCGGTGTCAAGCAAGCGGAATCTAGCCAACCCGCAAAACTCAGCGGAAGGGAACTTAAGAAGTATAACGATGAAAATCGGGACTGGCAGCCACTACCCGCTTGGGGAGGGGGCAAAAAATGAGTCGAGCTTTTACTCGAACCACCGATTGTGGTCGAAGCGAAAAATTTCAAGCGTGCGCACGGTGCTCACCGGCTTGGGTTGCGCATGACGCGCATCGGCGACCGTCTTGCCCGAAACCATGTAGGTGTATTCGTCGTACGTGAGCTTCCCGATCGAAACCCCGCCGTCTGACATCTTAGTGACGCAGCTACTTATCGGACCATAACCAACGTAGGTGCCGTTCTCCGTCCCATGATCAACGCGCCAGTCGATGCGAGTCAGGTTGTATTGCTGGCGGGCCTGCAGCTTGTGCTGCCATTCATGACAAAATTCGGGAAATTCCGCGGCGGCGCGTTTGTAGCTGCGCTCGTGAAGCACGCGCAAAGGATCGAGCTTGTGCAGCGTCGCCATCACATGTCCTTTGAGCACCCCTCGACGGGACGCCGGCTTCGATACCGCAGCGGCAGTGCTATACGGGAGGCTGGGATTATCGCCGATAGATGCCAATGGGCGAACTGGGACGTTGGTGTTGGCCGCAGAGGTCGGATGCAGGGCGCCTCCTGGCTGGAGCGTAACGCCAGCGGCGGTCGGTGGCGCAGTGTTTTTGATATCGCTCTGCGAGGATCCCGAAGCGATAGCTTTATCCAGTAGCGATTGCGCCCGCGCTGTGGCGGAAACGCCCACCAGCGCGATTGCACCGGCCAAAAAGGCTAATGAACTTCTGCCAATAAAAGACGCGGTAACCACAGCCATACAGCACCAGCAACACCCGGGCCACAACCCCCGTTGCCGGGGGTTGTGGCCGTCAAACCACGTCGTAACCCAGTCTACCAGTCAGGCCAGCTTACTGAACCGGCAACAACTCGACCCGACGGTTCTGAGCCCGGCCTTCAGCGTTGTTGTTCGGCGCGACAAAATCGGTCTTGCCGTAACCGCGCGGAATCAGCCGGTTAGCCGCGATGCCGTGATCCTCAAGATACTGCGACACTGCATTCGCGCGTTTCTGAGACAGCCGCAGGTTGTACTTGGCGCTGCCGATTGAGTCGCAGTAGCCGTTAACCTGCACGGTCACGTTCTGATTTTCTTTCAGAGCGGAAACCGCTTCGTCGAGGATAGCCGCATCCTCGGGCCGGATGTTGTACTTATCGAAATTAAAGTGCACCCCGCGCAGAATGATCTTCTGCGGAACCGCCGGTGGAGGCGGCGGTGGCGGTGGCGGTGGTGGCGGCGGCGGTGCAGGCGGAGCCGGCGGCGGCGGCGCACTGCGCAAACATCCCACCAAGCCACCCAGCAAGGCACCACCAACGGCACCAGCCGGAATCGCGATCGGGGCTCGCCGCTTCATATCGGCAGCCGAAATGCCGGCGCCGAGGCCCGCACCCAGAACTGCACCCACGCCGGCGCCGATCAGGCACCCGCGCTTCTGCTCCGGCGGCATCGAACAAGCCGAGGCGACGACCATCGAAAAAATGGCCGACGCCCATAGCGTCCAAAAACTTTTTCCTCTTCCTGCCATAGACCTTTCCTTACCCATCACCTCCGCTCGTAGGCGGGCGACCAACCCATCAGGCAATGGTAGTTAGTGTGAATTCCCGGCTCAGCTATGGCCGGATGCTCCAAGCTCCTCCCCGCGCGGACCTGAAAAGTTGGCCCGAGCTCTCTCGCGGATATGAGAGACCGCTCCTCAAATGTAGGGAATTTGCCGAGCGGACCCTAAAACCGCAAGGAAGTATAATTAGCTATTCGGTAGAAATGCAACACCATCGCTGGATAATTTCCTTGATCCGAAAGGATCGTCCGGCCCGGTCGATCCCTGAAAGTGAGTGGCGGAGGGTTAGCTGAAAATGGATCGCGCCACACCGGGGAGGGAGAGTGCCAGTGTGGCGCGATCTGAGAGAAACGGAGCTTTGATTCGTTCGCTTCGACTTGTATTACGCCGCCGCCGATATCCGGTTACATTTTTTTTGCGATTCAGCTCAAACTGCTCAATTCGACATGCCGGCGATCCTGCTAAACTAATTTAAATGCTGTCCCTGGCCCGCGGCAAAGAAGGTAGGTTTAAACTGATTTCGGCCTATACGCCGCAGGGCGATCAGCCGGCCGCGATCGAGGCGCTCGCCAACAACATCAATCACGAGCTCAAACATCAGGTGCTGCTCGGGGTGACCGGTTCGGGCAAGACCTTCACGATGGCCAACGTGATCGCCAAGGTTAACCGCCCAAGCCTGGTGATCGCTCCCAACAAGACGCTCGCCGCCCAGCTTTATAACGAATTCAAAAGCCTGTTTCCGGAAAACGCGGTCCGCTATTTCGTTTCCTACTACGATTATTATCAGCCCGAGGCTTACATGCCCTCGACTGACACGTATATCGAGAAGGATTCGAGCATCAACGATGAGATCGACAAGCTGCGCCATTCGGCCACCAAGGCGCTGCTGGAACGCAACGACACCCTGATCGTGGCCTCGGTCTCATGCATCTATGGTCTTGGCGAGCCGGAAATTTATTTCGAGACCGTGGTGTTTCTCGAAGAGGGCCAGACCATCGATCGCGATCGCGTGCTGCGCAAGCTGGTCGACATTCAATATCAGCGCAACGAATACGACTTCCATCGCGGCACCTTTCGCGTGCGCGGCGATGTGGTCGAGATCTTTCCCTCTTATGAAGAAAGCCGCGCCGTGCGGATCGAGTTTTTCGGCGATCAGGTCGAGGCTTTATACGAAATCGAAGCGCTGCGCGGCAAGGTTATCCGCAAGCTCCAGAGCGTCGCGATCTACCCGGCGTCGCACTACGTCACCACCTCGGATCGGATGGAAGTGGCGGTCCGTAATATCAAGACTGAGCTCGGCGATCGGCTCGAATTTTTTCGCTCACAAAACCGGCTGCTCGAAGCGCAGCGGCTCGAACA
>DAHVFB010000209.1 GCA_027317185.1 Deltaproteobacteria bacterium | reverse complement strand
CGCCGGCCCACGGCCGTCGCAGCGACTATGAGCTCTGGCGCGATCTTGGACGACGGCTCGAACAGGAGGCGGAATGGCCCTATCAGGTCGAGGAGCTGTGGGATCAATGGTTGCGGCCAGCCGGTATTTCGTTCGCGCAACTCGCAAAGTTAAACGGGCCGTGGCGCGACCCCGGCGCCCAGCCGCCGGCGCAGGGCAACCGCGATCGACGGTTCGGCACCGTCAGCGGCAAAGTGGAACTGCGCTCGGATTTGCTCAAACAATTCGGCATCGATCCGATCCCGCGCTATCAGGAGTCGCGGCTGTTTCGCGAACACTCCGGCGATTTTCCGCTGGTGCTCACGACCGGCGGACGGGTGATCGAGGGCTTCCATCAAAACTCGCAGCAGATGCCCTGGTATCGGAAGAAGTTCCCTAACCCCTCGGCGATGATCCATCCGCGCACCGCGGCCGCGATCGGCGTGCGCGATGGCGATTGGATTAAGATCGAGACTCCGGTTGGCCGTGTGGCGCATCGCGCAAAATTGACCGATGTGGTGCACGAGCGCGTGATTCAGGCCGATCGATGGTGGTATCCGGAACGCGAAGCGGCGGCTCCGTATTTATACGGCGTGCTCGAAACCAGTATCAACGCCTGTATCGGCAACGATCCGGAAGATTGCGATCCGATCATGGGAGCCTGGCCGTTGCGCGCATTCCCGTGCCGGATTGCGGCGCTCGAAGCGTCTGAGCTACCCGGCTAGTTCCAGTTCCCGCCGATCGCGGCTCACGCGGGCGATATTTTCTCACGCATGGTGACGAACTCTTCGGCCGCGGTCGGATGGATCGCGATCGTCGCATCGAACTGCCGCTTGGTCGCGCCGCACTTGATCGCCACCGCAAAACCCTGAATTATTTCGCCCGCCTCGGGCCCGACCATGTGCAGTCCGACCACGCGATCGCTCGCCGAATCGACGATCAGCTTCATCATCGCGCGTTCCTCGCGGCCGGAAAGCGTATGCTTCAGCGGCTTGAAGCTGCTCCGGTATACATCAATCGCGCCGTAGCGCTTGAGCGCCTGTTCCTCGCTAAGGCCGACCGCCGCCAGCGGCGGATGGCTGAAGACGCACGCCGGGACGTTTTCATAATCGATACTCATTGGGTTGCGGTTAAAGACCGTTTCCGCGAACGCCCTGCCCTCCGCGATCGCGACCGGCGTCAGCATGATTCGATTGGTGCAATCGCCGATTGCGTAAATGTTCGGTACCGACGATTGCGAATAACGATCGACCATCACCGCACCGGCCGCATCGAGCTTCACGCCCGCATCTTCCAGACCCAGACCGCTGGTATGCGGATGGCGTCCGGTGGCATACATGATGGCATCGGCGTCAAGCGTGGAATCGTCGTTCAGGATGGCGCGGATGCCGCCGCCGAGCTGCTCGATTCGGACCACATCGCAGTTCATCCGCAGGTCGATTCCATGGCGAATCATTTCATCGGCAACCGCGCGGCGCGCATCGTGATCGAAGCCGCGCAGGAACAACGGTCCATGATAGAGCTGCGTCACGCTCGCGCCGAGTCCATGAAAGATCCCGGCGAACTCGACTCCGATATAACCGCCGCCAACCACGATTACACGCTCAGGCATTTGCTCCAGATGGAAAGCTTCGTTCGAGGTGATCGCGTGTTCGGCGCCCGGCACCGCGGGCACCGTCGGCCAGCTTCCGGTCGCGACCAGAACATACTCAGTAGTATAACGATCGGAACCGACTGAGATGGTATGCGGATCGACGATGGTTGCGCGCTGCTCGATGATCCTGACGCCGGAGTTCTCCAGCAGCCGGCGGTAGATGCCGTTGAGGCGTGCGATCTCGCGATCCTTGTTTGAGATCAGCGTCCGCCAATCGAACTCAACGTTCCCAATCCTCCAACCAAACCCTGCGGCGTCGGCGCAGTCGCCGGACGTCTCCGAGGAGTAAACCAGTAGCTTTTTCGGGATGCAGCCAACGTTAACGCAGGTGCCGCCAAGATAACGATCTTCGGCCACAGCGACGCGCGCGCCATGGGAAGCCGCGACCCGCGAGGCGCGTACGCCGCCCGAGCCGGCGCCGATCACGAACAGGTCGAAGTCGTATTTCGCCATCCGCTCACCTTACCTCGACCTTACCTCAATCTGCCGCAACTTAGTCCCAACTAAGTGCGCCTCAGCCCCGGCCCGCGTTCTTCGCGCCTCGCGGCGGTTCCTGGATGCCACGATTGTACCTGGCCGCCAGCTTCCGCCAGCCGACCACCACCGCGTCGAGCTGACACAACTGTTCGTTATTCCAACCGTCCATGCCGGCATAGAAATCCTGCATCGCCTCGCGCGCGAACAAATCGTTGCCGTTGAAATCGCGCAGGCCGAGCGGCTCGAAGAAGTTAGTATATTTGAACTCGGCCTCTTTGTAGTCCTCTTCACTATTGCAGCGGCCAACGATCACTTCCCAGTATTCATGATGCGTATCATCGATCGGCACAAACCATTCATATTGCGCGAAGTGAGTAATCGGCCAATGCTCAACCAAAATCACCCCCGGCACCCACATGGAGGTCCGCAGGTAGTGCTGCTGTTGTCCGTACACTTGCGTTCCAGTGACCTGGTTCTCCATTATGTATTTATAAAAACCAGAGTCGTACCGGTTCATGATTCCTTTGGGCCCGTTCGGAATGTCGATAATCTCGGTCGCCTCGGGCGCGGTCGGCTGCCATCCGAGCGGCAGCTTGCGATCGGTCGCGACGATCAGGGGATTATTGTAGTGAATCAGAACATGGCCCGGGTCGAAGGCATTCTCGACCGCGAGCCGCCAGTTGGAATTGCCGGTCAGATGAATCCCGCGCACGAA
>DAHVFB010000208.1 GCA_027317185.1 Deltaproteobacteria bacterium | reverse complement strand
ACAGCCGGCGGTTCGGCGGGCGCAGCCGGAGCGGCGAAACGGCCAGTGGCGGGCGCCGGGCGCCCCGCCGATGATCCCGGCCCGGAACCGGTACCCGGACGCAAAGTGGCCGCGGCGGGCCGTTGCACCGGCCGCCGCAAATCAATCTTGCCCAGCACCTTGGGTCCGCGCTGATCATCATCGAGCGACGGCGCCGAAGCATGCGCCGCACCGGTCAAGTTAATTACGCGGCCGGGCGTGAATTCCGATCCAGCCGTACCGGGCCGCCCACCAGGGGTGACTCGTTGACGCGTTTCGACCTGCAGACGGCGGACGCCGGACTGAGTCACCGGCGTTCTCACGTCGGGCTTCCGTTCCGGTTTAGGCGCGGCTTCATGCGCGATAGGAGCAGAGGCCTTGCCGTTTTCCTGTACTGTTTCAACTTTCAATGGTTCAACTTGCGGTGCTTGGGCCTGAAGCTCCGGCGCCGATTGGGGATCAGGATGATGTTCGGCCGCCGAAAGATCGGTGTCCTCATGCGCTTGCGGCTGCGTCTCGAGCGATACCAGCTCAATTTCCGCGGGAGGGGTGAACGCCGGCAAAATCGGCTCCGCCTCGGGCGTGGAAGGAGCCTCCTCAAGGAAGGGTGAGACGAAATCGGCGGTGCCCTTTTCCTCGACCTCGAAGTGAAAGGGTGCTTCAGTATCCGCCGTCGCGGAAGGTTCCGGCTCGGTATGACGGCGGCGCATCACGGTCGCGTTCAGGCGCTTTTCCAGCACCTTGCCGCCGCCGCTGGTTTCCACCACGGTCTCCTTGCGGAGCATAGAGACCCGATGAGCCTGTTCTGCCAGATCGGCTTTCACCCGCTCAGCCTCTTCCGTACTGATCAGGTTTGAGTCCAGATGAAGATGAGACAGCTTCAACCGGCTGCAACTGGCCAAAACATCCTCAGGAGCGACGTTCCATTCCTGCGCCAGAGTCTTAATCCGCTTACGCGCCATTTCGTTCCATTCTATGCGACCGAGTCACTGCTATCCAGCCGCGTCCTTATAGATTTGACGATTTGCGATCGATTCTCCGCAGTGATTGCGGCTCGCAGCGAACGAAATTCCTTCACTCGCGAAACCAGGAATCGATCGAGACATCCCGCGCGCCGATGCAGATAGCCGCCGCGGCCCGGCATAACTTGAGCGAAGTCGGGCTCGACCACTTTACCCACAATTACGATCCTGACCATCGTTTGCTTGTCGTCGCGCGCCCTGCATCCCAGACAAGTTCGCAAAATCCTATGATTTGGCCTGCGCTTCGGCATCGCCCGGCGCACCGCTGCTTCCCGGTTCCATACTTTCCGGCGTGATACCGGTGGCATCCTCCCCGGCGTTTTCAGTCTCAGTCTCGGGCGGAGTCTGGGCCGCCAGGTTCCGGGCCTCTTCTTCCGCCAGCTTGCGGGCTTCTTCGGCCGTGTGCCGCGCCTCAACATGAGCGCGGGCCGCCGTGATAATCTGCCGCGCCCGCTCGGGACTGAGGCCCTCGATATCGAGCCCCTCTTCATCGGCTTCGGCCAACTGCTCCGAAGAACGGAACCCCCATTGATACAGCAACTCGGCGTTGATATCGCCGATACCGGGAATCGCATTGAGCGAGGCGCGCGCGGAACGAGCCTCCTCTTCGGCCTCGGCCTCGCTGCGCACATCGAGCTTCCACCCGGTCAGCCGATGCGCCAGCCGTACATTCTGGCCCCGCTTGCCGATCGCGAGCGAAAGCTGATCGTCGGGCACGATCACTTCCATCGCAGCTTCGTCTTCGTCGACGATCACCTTGGAGACCTTGGCCGGCGCCAGCGCGCGGCATACCAGTTCCGCCTGATCGTCGGTCCACGGCACGATATCGATTTTTTCGCCGCGCAGTTCCTGAACCACCGACTGCACCCGCGTCCCTTTCATCCCCACGCACGCGCCTACCGGATCGACATCCGAATCCTTGGAGTAGACGGCGACCTTGGCGCGGCCACCGGGCTCGCGCGCGCACTGCCGGATCTCGACGATGCCCTCGTAAATCTCCGGCACCTCCTGCTCGAACAGCTTGCACAGGAATTCGTTGGAGGTGCGCGAGAGCACGATCGAAAGTCCCTTTTCCGACAGGTCGACATCCACGATCATCGCGCGGATACGGTCGCCCTGGCGGTAACGCTCATGCGGTATCTGTTCTTTTTCGGGCAGGATCGCCTCGGTTCGTCCCAGATTCACGATCATGTTCTTGCGTTCGAAGCGCTGCACGATTCCGGAAACGACCTCACTGCGCCGATCCTTGAATTCGTTGTAAATCTGTTTGCGCTCGGCGTCGCGGATGTGCTGAATCAGGTTCTGCTTGGCTGCCTGCGCGGCGATACGGCCCATGGTGGCGGTATCGAGCTTAATCAGAATTTCGTCGCCGACCTCGGCTTCGGGATCGTAACTGGCGCGGGCTTCCTCGACCGTGCTCTCGGAAGCCGGAACCGTGACCCGCTCGACCACCATGCGAATCTCGAACAGCTCGATTTCGCCAAGTTCCTGGTTATAGCGCGATTCAATCCGGCGATCGGCGCCGAAGGTGCGGCGCGCCGCCGAATGCATCATTTCTTCGACCGCCGACACCACGATCTGGCGATCGATACCCTTTTCCTTGGAAACCTGTTCGATAACCCGGTTCAGATCGACCTGCATAGCACCTCCCCGGAGCGCGATTCGCAACGCGCGCCGTGACACCAGTATCCGTTGGCTGATCGAAACCCGCCTGGCCGTAATTCCACGGCGAGGGCCGCAACGGCGCAGGGTTTGGCTCTTGCCTTAATCAAACTTGTATTCGTAATTCGCTTCCCGCATCTCATCGAAGCCGATCGACTCATGCCGCAGACTAACTTCGTCATCGACCTCGATGCCAGTCGCGTTCACACTGACTAAAGTCCCGACGAATGACCGGCGTCCGGCGCGCGCATTGCGCGTTCTAATCCTTACCCGATGTCCCTTGTGAGCCTCGAAATGCTCCAGCTTGGCCAGCGGACGGTTAAGTCCCGGCGAGGCCAG
>DAHVFB010000207.1 GCA_027317185.1 Deltaproteobacteria bacterium | reverse complement strand
GCGCCGGGGCGGGGCCGAGGTCGAACCAGATCGCGAACCCGGCGATCGCCAGGATCATCACCGTCGGGGTGAAGTAGCCCGAGACGACGTCGACGATCCGCTGGATCGGCACCTTGCTGGACTGGGCGTCCTGCACCAGGCGCACGATCTGCGCCAGCGCGGTGTCGGCGCCCACCTTGGTCGCGCGGAATCGCAGCGCCCCGGTGGTGTTCAGCGTCGCGCCGATCACCTCGTCGCCCGGCCCCTTCTCGACTGGTAGCGACTCGCCGGTCAGCATCGACTGATCGACCGCCGAGTGTCCGTCAAGCACGACCCCATCGACCGGGATCTTCTCACCCGGTCGGACGATCACCACGTCGCCGGCCTGGACCGGCACATCCGCTTCCTGACCGCTTTTAATCCTGGCAAGATCGGCCACGAGCGAACGTCGGCTGCCGTCCGGATTGGTGCGCAGCACCTCCGCCGTCTGGCTGAACAGCGCCCCGCCCGCCGCCGATACCGCGCTCAGCGCCGTCATCCCGGGCACAATCCGAAACGCCCCCGGATTCGCGACCCAGCCGTCAACCATGACCTCGCCCGCCGCCGGCACGATAATCGTGTCGCCCGGCCGCACTGGAATATCCAGTTCGCCCTCGCGCGCCGCGCTGGTCAGATCCACATCGATCGGATCGGCGGCGCCCAGCAGCGACACCAACCGCGTCGACCCACTCGCCGGGCGGTCGGCCGGATCACCTGCGATCGGGCCGGGATCGACCTCGTCGCGACCCTGCGCCTTTTCACGCGCGGGGGGACTTTCCTCGGCGCCGGCCGGATCGACTCGGTCGGCGGTGCGCTCGGCCGGTTCGGCCAGCGCCCGCGTCAGCGCCAGCCGCGGCGCGTTGCCGGCCGCGGAAGCGGGAATGAACAGCAGCCGCGAACTCGCGTCATTGGTCATTCCGCCGGCCCGATCGACCATGTCCAGAATCGTGTCCGAGCGGCTCGTGATGCTGTAAAGTCCGGGCTTTTGCACCATTCCCACAACCGCCACTTCGCGGCTGTAGTACTGATCCACGAAGACCTCGACTTGCGGGTCCTTCACCGGTTGCTCAAGCCGTTGATAGAGCGTTTGCCGCAGCTCCTCTTCGGTCAGACCGCCCACCGGTACGACGCCTGCCAGCGGGAGCGCGATGGTGTTATCCTGCGAGACCCGGACTTTGTATTTATCCAGTTCGGGAACGTGCGCGACGGTTACTTCGATCACGTCGCCCGGACCGATCGCCAATTTATTCGCGAAGGCATCTGCGTTGCGCTCGGCGCGCAGCGCGCTCAGCCGGCCGCTACTGGCGCTGCGCTCAACCGCTGCTGCGGGTTCGCTACTTACAGAAGCTTGATTTCCCGATCCGGCGCTCTGGCTGCAGGCGCTGATCCACCAACATAACAGCAGCAACGCCAACCGCCTGCTCCACATAACCCGTCCAGTGCGAGATAGCGCGCGCAACCGATAGCCGGGCATGAAGTTCCTCAAGCGGGTCACACTCAATGGGTCAAACAGAGAAGGTTTGGAGGTCGTTGGCAAAGAGAATTTGCACCGCACTCAAAGGACTACACGGAAGCTTCCGCTGGCTAGGCAACCTCTGCACAAGTTAGGTTGTCATTCTGATGCGCAGCGAAGAATCCGGGATCCGGGACCCATTCGCTGCGCTCAGGGTGACTGCAGTGCCTTGTGCAGAGGTTCCCTAGCCGGCCATATCTGAGACCTGGCTCGGCATGAGCGGACACGGCATCCCGATGCGGTACGAATAGTATATTAATGAGAGATATCGAGTGATTAACAATCACCGCGCTACATCGGAGGGCGCGGAACTGCCCCGGCGACTTCGGTGAAACCTCTGTAACGCTCAGGCCGCGCGCCTTGCGGCGCCAGAGCGCCGCAAGGCCGGCGATTTCTTACAGCGCCGGACTGGCGGCCGACGGGCTCGACGAGAAGCCGCCCGCGGCGCCATAGCCGCCGACTACGCCCGCCGCGACGCCGCCCGCCGCTAGCACCAGCAGTGCGGCGAATTCACCGGCCGAATAGCCAAAGGGATCGCCGGCCAAGGCGACTTCCGTACCCTCGCTTGCCAAGGCGAGCGCGGGAGCCGTCGGAGACAGCTTCCAGTTGATCGTCAAGCCCTTGGAATTGAGATCGGCCACGCCGCTCCCGGCTTTGAAACCGCTCTGCAGCGGATTTAATAGAAAGTCGTAGGTACCGGGATTGATCTGGGTAATCTGATACTTCCCATTGGCACTGCTGAAAGCCTGTCCAACCACGCGTCCGGCGGAGGTTTGCGCCGTGATTTGAACGCCCTGAACGGGATTACCCTGAGTATCTGATACCGTTCCGACAATCTCCGCGCACAGCGCCAATGACGCATTCGCCAACACGAACAAAGCTGTTATTGCCGTAATTGCGAGTTTCCGCATGATGACGATACCTCCCCCTCCGGGCTCTTCAGGACGGATGACTTATATCACCGTCGGTGCTTCAAGGAATAGCCGCAAGGCGACCCAAAATTCTGCATCCTTCACTGGCCCACGGCTTGAAAATCGCCCCGCCGATTCAAACGCCGGGAATTTTCGGCGGAGTGCGGGGCCGAAGCGCTGCCGCTGCTGAAATCTGAAGTCCGGGCCATAAATTAGGTGAGCTACCGCCGGTCCTGCCCCGGAATCGAGGCAGGTCGTGAAAACACTCGCAATTGACGGCCGCACCACTCGAACAGAGCCGGTTACCGGGCCGCTTTTATTTTCAGGCTGCGGGTCCGACCATACTCGCAGGTAACACCACGCGCGTGTCAGCACCCAACATCGCTAGCAAAATGGCAACCCGCTCCGAGCCCGAAAGATCACGCTCGAAGATTCCTTCAAAGTCCCGAAACGGTCCGCCGACCACCCGTACCGTTTCCCCCGCGATAAACTTCCGCCTGGGCAGCTCGATTGGTCCGCCGGCGCAGCGTGCCTTCAGTTCTTGGACGATCCGATCGGGCACCACCGCCGGCCGATCTCCGTACTGCACCACATACCGCACTCCCGACGTGTGCCGTACATGGTTGTACTC
>DAHVFB010000206.1 GCA_027317185.1 Deltaproteobacteria bacterium | reverse complement strand
CGCCGATCGTTGCCGCGACGATCGAAATCCTGACCTCGAGCAATAACAGCGATTGCACCACCGTGCCGACGCCGGCCAGTTGCGTGGTGGTCGCCAGTACCGCTACCGATGGAACGGGAAGCTATCCATCGCCGGGCCGTACTGGAGTGCCGCAACCGTTCAACTTCCTGCCCGCGGCGACGGCCGGCACTTACGCGCTGCGAGTTTCCGCGTCAGGCTATGACACCGTGACCACTCCCGTCGACAATTCGGCTGGTCCGGTCACCTGTCCGTCCGAGCCGAACGGCAAGTGCTCGTTCGATCTAACTACCGCACTAATAGCCGGCACGGTTTCAATCTCACCGCCGCCGCCCGGCACCTCGGCTCAAATTCAGGTGTTCGCGGAGAATACCGGCACCAACGACATCGTGGGCGCGCTGCCCTTTCCGCTCCAGATTGCCTCCTGCACCAATTCAGCATCCTGTACCGCGAGCTTCCAGTTGAACGTGCCGCAATCGCCCGGAACTTATGATGTCTTCGCTGCCTCAAGCGATCTTTACAATGGCGTACCCGACCAATTTTCGGGACACGTATTCAGTACGATGCCGTCGGTGGCGGCCAATCCCGCCTGTCCCGCATCTTCGGGCGGCATCACGATTCCGACTCTTTCGTGCGCCGGCCACGGCAGCATGAGCAGTTCGGTAGCGCCGACTTTCGATCTCGGCACCACGGTGCGGCTGCTGAAAAATGGCGTGCAGGTGGAGCAGAGCCCGGTCGGACCGGTAGGTACGTCGAACGCAGGCGCTTTTTCGTTCTGCGCGCCGGCTGACAGCTATACGATCCAAAGATGGGAGGGTAATGCCGCGGCGAGCGGCCAGGTGCCGGTGACATTACCGGCGCCAGCGCCGACCGCTTCACCCTGTGCGATTTGCTCGAACGCCGGCGTCTGCCCCGGCAATTGCGAAAACCAATCTCTTGCGTCACCGTTCTGACGAGGAATTTACGATGTTCAGTTCGGTGGGTGGCGTTAAGCGCCTGATCCTGATCGCAATTTGTTTGCTAGTCGCTTCGTGCAATGGATCCTTTGGCGGCACGACCATCCTGAGCACCAGTGGGATAAAAAACGTCCCCGGTCAGCTCGCATTTCGAATCGTCGGAACGGTGGGAACTCCTTTTAGTGGGATCATGTCGGACGGACGTTCCTCGTGGCCCTTCGCGGGTACCATCCCCACCACTTATGCGATAGTCAACGGGCGGCCCCCGTTTCGCATGATCGCGACGAAGACCGCGAGCAACTCGAATTTGATGAGTATAGAGATCATCAACGGCTTCGCGCCCGCGATGCTGGCATCGACGGTCCAGCCGTTCGGAACTATCTCGGCGCAGTTCGGTGGTACGCTCGCGACCATGGCCCCGCGCGCCACTCCCGATGTGCGCTTCGTCCTGCGAGGTCCCAAGCTGGGGCTGATAACCGGCAGCGTCGAAGATTTGGCCCGCAGTTATGCGGTCGAACAGCACGCGCCCACCGTGTTTTTATTCGATGCGCCGGATGGACGAGTGGATGGCGTCTTTTTGCTGAACAATTTAACCGCCGGCCCGCTAAGTGTCGCCCTGTTTTATACGGCTTCCAGTGGCCAGCCGACGCGAATGTGCCAGGCGAATGGCGCTCCGGATCAAAGGCAGGTTATTTTGAAATATCCGGGCTGCACCGCGGTTACTCTTGCTGATGGCGCCTCGCTCAATCCCGATTAAACGAGCTTGAACTCGCCTTAGTGGATCGGGATAAATAAGTTAACGCCAAATGCGATTCCGGGGCGGCCGCAGATGCGCCAAGCCAGTCCGGTCCGGTAGAATTGCTTACAGAGAATTGCTTACGGTGATGTCTGATACGATGTCTCATCCGAAGGGGTTAGCCCCACTGCGCAAACCGATCCAGATATGAGATCAGCACTGTTGCGGCGTCTGCTGCTGGCATTGGTGCTGATAGTGCTGCTCGCCGCTATCATTCCCGGGCTACGCTACTATCGCAGTTATATGTCGCATGTCACCACCGATGACGCCTATGTTGACGGCACCGTGGGGTTGGTTGCCACGCGCATCTCAGGCAGCGTGGCGCGAGTTTACGTTGACGACAACTGGACGGTTGAAGCCGGGCAACTGCTGTTGACGCTCGATCCTCGTGATTACGAGGTTCGGGTTCAGGAGCTTCAAGCGCGGGTCGAGCGTGCGCGGCAGACGGTCGATCAATTATTCGCCCAGGTCGAATCCGCCCGAGCCGGATTGCGCCTGGCTGAATCCCAGCTTTCTCAAACCCAAACCGATTACGCCCGCGCTAAAGCGTTGCGCAGCGAGAATGTGGTCTCGCGCGAATACTTCGATCAGGCCAACACGAATCTGCGGATTGCGGTCGCCGATGAGGCGCTGGCCGAGCATCAGTTACAACAGGCCGAGGCCGCCTTGGGCGGCGACAGTCAGGGCAGTGAACGCTACGAACGTCCGATCGTCGCGCAGGCCGAAGCGGCGTTATCGGCCGCCAAACTCGATCTGAGCTATACGCAGGTGAGAGCGCAGTTCGCGGGCGTGATCACACATAAAAGCGTGCACGTCGGCGATCGGGTCCAAACCGGCCAACCACTGATGGCGGTGGTGCCGGAGCATCACCTCTACTTCACCGCCAATTTCAAGGAGACCGAGCTTACCGATGTCCGCGTCGGTCAGCAGGCGCAAATTTGGGCCGATATCTATCCCGGTTACGTTTATCAGGGTCATGTCGATTCGATTGCAATGGGTACGGGCGCGGCTTTCGCTCTGTTGCCGCCGGAAAATGCGACTGGTAACTGGGTCAAGGTGGTGCAGCGAGTCCCGGTAAAGATCGTACTCAATCAGCCGCCGCCAGCCGATAAACCGCTGCGGATCGGTCTGTCAGTGGAGGTCTCCGTCGACATCAGCGATACCAGAGGTCCATTATTGAGCTCCACGCTGCAGCAGAAATATAAAAAAAGCGGACGCGAAAATGCCTGGGAGAAGCCTTACCGTTCGCCAACAAGCCAGATGCAAGCATCGCCGCCCACCACGCCGCCCGCCCCGCAAGGCCAATTGCTTATACCTTGAC
>DAHVFB010000205.1 GCA_027317185.1 Deltaproteobacteria bacterium | reverse complement strand
GCAAGGTCGGCCAGCTGACAATGGAAGTCGATCTGCTCAAAAAAGGGGCGCAGTTGGGACGCCAGCTCAACGAAGGGAGCTACTCCATTGTGAGCGGCCCGAAGCCCTCTCCATTGCGCGGGGATGCCGAATCATGAAGCTGGCGCGCTCGACCTACTATTACCGCAGCCGCCGCAGTGCGGCGGAGAAAAAGGTTCTGCGCGACCGCATTGAAGCGCTGTGTACGGAGTTTCCACGCGACGGCTACCGGCGCATCACCCACCACCTTCGCGCCGAGGGAACGCTCGTCAATCACAAGGCAATTGCGCGACTGATGCGCGAAAGCGGCCTCCAGGTGCGGCCGTTGCGCAAGTACGTCCGCACCACGGATAGCGACCACCATGGTCCGATCTTTCCCAACCTTGCCCGTGGCTTCCAGCCAACCGGTCCCAATCAGCTTTGGGTCGGCGATATCACCTATATCCGTATCGTGACCGGCTTCGTCTACCTGGCAGTGATTCTGGACGCCTGGTCGCGCCGGGTGATTGGCTATGCGCTCGGTCGGCAGATCGATACGCGGCTTGCTTTGGCGGCGCTGCGCGCCGCGATCGAAACCCGACAGCCACCACGCAATTGCATTCACCACTCGGATCGAGGAGTGCAGTACGCCGCAGAATCCTATCGCCGCGTACTTGCCGACCACGGCCTGATCGGTTCAATGAGTCGCCGCGGTAATCCCTACGACAACGGCAAAGCCGAGAGCTTCATGAAGACGCTCAAGTGTGAGGAGGTCTATCTCAGTGACTATCGAACTCATGCCGACGTGATCGCGAGACTTCCGCGCTTCATTGACGAGGTATACAACACTCGCAGACTGCACTCGGCACTCGGTTATCTTTCGCCCGTGCGGTTCGAGGAACGACACCACCACATCCTGGTCCAATCTCCTAGCTGAAAACTGTCCAATCGATGGGGTTCACTCCAGACCCGGGTCAGTTTTGCACCGGCGGCTACAGCCCCAAACTAGCTCAAGCGGCCGGTCCCGTTGCTGGTTTGCAAACTCGATCGGTGTCAGCGCTCCGAGGCTGGAATGCGGGAATCGAGCAGCTCCGCAGCGACCTTCATGATTTCCGCGATATCCTCCGGCGGGAATGGCCCATAGGTCTGCGCGATCTCCTCCGCGCTCATCCCTCGCCGAGACAGGCGAGCACGAACGCAACCGACAGCCGCGTGCCCCGCACCGCCAGCTTGCCGCCCAGCAGCTCCGGATCGCACGCGATCCACTTGTAATTGCGATATGCAACGGGCTCGCCCAGATAGGTGTCGCCGCCCCTGACCGCGACCGCCGCTACGGCTGAATGGTGATTATGCAGTCGCCTTTGGCGACTGCTGCGTTAAGCAGCCAGTCTCTACTAAGGAATCTCTGCACAAGTGTTTCGGTTTTGGTATAAACCGTTCGTAGGATCGGCAGGCGTGGAGGTGCGGGGATGGGGAATCAGCGGACGTTCGCATCGATGGCGTGGAACGGGAAGGGCAAAGTGACCCGGCGCGAGCGCAGACCATGTTTGCGCTGGCTAATCTCTATCAGGTCCGCAGGCAACTGCTCCCGGCAGCGGCCAGGTGTGCGCTGTGAGGAAATTTCGGGCAGTAAGCAGTCTCGGTGGCGCCCATCGCCGGACCAACTAACTCGTTCTTCGTTCCAAGAACCCGACTGTTATGACCACTTCAGCCTATCGCTCAATAGTACCGACCTGTGCAGACCTTCCTTAGGGCAGGAAGGGATTTTGGGGCGCCTACGAGCAAAGACTGGACACGCTCGTGACGCATCCTCTGTTCGGTTATAGGGTGAATTACCGCCGCGTGCTCGAGATTCAAACCAGGTTGCCGGCGCGATTGCTGACCGGCGAGGTGCCGCTACGTCGGATTCGAAACGCGTTAAACGATTCGAGCGGCTGGGTGGCGACGAAAACCAGAGGTCTGCTCGATCGCGGGAAAGGCTTGCAGATACTGGACTTCCCGACTAGGTAAGGAGATGCAAACGGATGGATCGTGCCGCTGGTGTTGGAGCACTCGCAAAGCGTTCCAAAGTTCTTTGAAAATTCAATAGTCGGAAGCGTCCGATTTCCGCGCCCATTGGAGCGCGGTCCCATTGAAGCACTAATGTCAGTAGCAAATATCAAGTGAGTCAGGTGATTTCCGCGCCCATTGGAGCGCGGCCCCATTGAAGCTCTGCTAATAAATTAATCTTTTCAAGTACTATCAAAGATTTCCGCGCCCATCGGAGCGCGGCCCCATTGAAGCGTTATTTATCATTATGTATTACCGTGCTGGGTTAAGAATTTCCGCGCTCCTCGGAACGCGGCCTCATTTAAGCAGAACAACGCTCATCTGGTTTCCACGCTGGACAGCGATTTCCGCGCTCATCGGAGCGCGGCCCCATTGAAGGATGGTTGAGGGTAACAGGAAACTGTCGGCGGAGAGCGAAGAGGGAAGGCTGCTGGTCAAGGAAAACGGCCATCAATCCAGCACGCACTCGACACCGGAGCGAGGCTCGCGTATCCCAAGGGTTGGCGGGTGTGCGCAAGGTGATGAATTCGTTTGGCGCGATTCGTCCAAGATAGGAGGCTCACGCGGTAGTTCCGCTCGTGTGGATCTGTGCGGGGGTGCCGGGCGACCGGCATCCCTACCGCGACCGGTGCAGGTGCACTCCAGGCCCGCTCAATCCTCAAGTTCATGGATACCGTATCGCAAACCGATGTCGAGGTCCTATTTCGGCAGCTTCCGCTGGAAATTGTGGTGCGTCACGAAGCGGGCCATGCGGTGATGGCTCACGGTTGCGGTGGCTTTGTCAAGCGCGTCGTCTTCGGCCGAACGATTTCTGGTGAGAACTACGGCAGAGCATTCTGGGCTGTTTCCGATCGAGACAAATATCTGCTCGTATTATCCGCCGGCGCGTTGGCTCTCTATCTACACGAGCGCCCGTCGGGGGCGACGTTTCAGTCGTTCATCGAATGGGTTTCGACTAAGGACGGTTACACCATGGCCATATCTGGGGCTAATGATTGGTCGGAAATTCTCAGGCTTACCGAACAGCCGCGCGGCTACGGCATGGACGATTTTCTTGAGCGCGCGGTGCGTCCTTACTTTGACGAAGCGATCGGGCTTCTTGCCGGCGCGCGTGACCGGCTCGACGGACTT
>DAHVFB010000204.1 GCA_027317185.1 Deltaproteobacteria bacterium | reverse complement strand
CTTCCGCACCGTGGTGATGATCCTTATTTGTGGATTGCTGACTTCGACTGCCATTCACAATCGGATTGTCTGGGCCGAAGAATCCGATCCCGCTTTTGATTTTCTTGCTACCAATCTGACTATCTTCGACCCCGCAGACGGACACGTCATTGGCCACGGGCGGTATACCAGTTCAAGGAGTGGGGGCAACAATCTAATTCGGGGCGAAAATAAATACCTCGATGGCGCTCGTGACCTGGAGCTTGACTACCTGAAGCCCGGAGCGGCGGGCGAAGCGCCGACCCTCGTGCGCCATGAGTACTCATCGTTCAACGCGGACGGCTCACCGCAATTTGTGGAGAGTTTCGATCCCGCGACCGGCGCCGCCTCCTGATTTCGATAGCGTGAAACGGCCCACTTCGATGCTGTAAATTGGCCCACCCTCCTTAAGCCGGAGCATCCTGCTGATGAGCAGGAGGCCGGGGATGGAGAGGAGAACGAAGGTGGAGTTGTTCGAGCAGATCCGCAGGGAGTATGAGTTTGGAGTCGGAACCATCAAAGGGGTGGCCGAGAAGCTAAGAGTGCATCGGCGGATGGTGCGGCAGGCGATCTCAAGCGCTGAACCGCCCGAGCGCAAGCCGGTTGAGCGAGTGCGACCGGTGATAGGACCGCTGGCTCCATTCATCGAGGCCATCCTCGAAGCCGATCGCAGAGCGCCACGTAAGCAACGTCACACCGCGCATCGCATTTGGCAGCGGATCCTGGCTGAGCGGCCAGACCACAAAGTCGCTGAAGTTACGGTCCGGCAATACGTGCGCGAGCGCAAAGCGGAGTTGGGATGGGCGCTGCGTGCGACCTGTGTGCCGCAGAGCTATCAACTCGGACAGGAAGCCCAGGTTGACTGGTACGAGGCCTGGGCGGAACTGAGCGGCGAGCAGGTGCTGCTGCAAGTGTTCTCGATGCGCAGCATGGCGAGCGGCGCGGCCTTTCATCGCGCGTATCATCGCGCGACCCAGCAGGCATTCCTCGACGCTCACGAACACGCGTTCAATTATTTTCAGGGCGTGTTTGCGGTTCTGCGGTACGACAACTTGAAGGCCGCGGTGAAGAAGATCCTCCGTGGCTATCGGCGCGAGGAGACCGCGCGCTTCATCGCGTTCCGCTCGCACTGGCGCTTCAGCAGTGAGTTCTGCTCACCGTACGAGGCGCACGAAAAGGGCGGCATCGAGAGCGAGGCCGGCTACTTCCGGCGCAACCACTGGGTGCCGGTGCCGAAAGTGCGCGACCTCGAGGAACTCAACACACAGTTGCTGGCCTCCTGCCGCGCCGACCAACGGCGTCAGATCGCTGGGCAGAGTCGCCAAGTGGGCACGCTGATGATCGAGGAACGCGCGCATCTGCTGCCGGTCGCCGAGGACGGCTTCGACCTGGCCGATATCTCTTTCCCACGGGTCGACGGGCTGGGCTGCGTCAGAGTGCGAACCAACTTGTATTCGGCTCCGGTCGATGTCGGCAGGACAGTCGAGGTCCGACTCCATCCGAGTTGCGTCGAGGTCTGGAACGAAGGTCGCTGCCTCGCCCGCCACGAGCGCTGTTACGAACGCCATCAGCAGGTGCTCGATCTCGAACACTATCTCGACGTGCTGGAGCGCAAGCCGGGAGCGCTTATCGGATCGAAGCCGCTGGCGGCGTGGCGACAACGCGGGCTATGGCCGGAGAGTTATGATCGTTTGCTCGCCGAACTAATCAGCCGACACGGCAAGCAGAGCGGCACCCGCCAGATGATCCAGGTGCTGAGTCTGATAAGGCAGCATGGGCATCGGCGGGTGCGCGCAGCGATCGAAGAAGCGCTCGCGCTCGGATGTTCGGATGTGGCAGCGATCCGACATCTGGCCGACGCCGCCGATCTGGTCCGCGCGCGCAGCACCATCATGGAGTTGGGCGCGCTCTCACGCTACGAACGTCCGAAGCCTTCGCTGATCGATTACGACGGCCTGCTCGGCCAGGAGGCGGCATCATGAATGCGGAGAGCGCCGCACTGGAAGCCGCCACCATTCGCCAGCAGTGCAAGGTCTTGCGGCTGCCGAGTATCGCCGCGCAGTGCGCGCAACTTGCCGAGCAGGCGGTGCGCGAACGGCGCACCCACCTCGGCTATCTCGAAGCGTTGCTGCAGACGGAACTCGAGGATCGCGAACAGCGACTTATCGAGCGACGCGTCCGCGAAGCTCGTCTGCCGCGGATGAAAACCCTCGAGGAATTCGACTTCGCGCGCAACCCCGGGATCTCGGCTCAGCAGATCCATGAACTGGCCAAGGGCGACTACATCGCCAAGGCCGAACCAATCATCTTGATCGGCGACAGTGGCACCGGCAAAACCCATCTGCTCACCGGACTCGTGGTGGCGGCCTGCCGGCAGAAGCGACGGGTCCGATTCACTACCGCCGCCGCCCTGATCAACGAACTGGTCGAGGCCAAACATCAGCTGCAGCTCGGACGCGTGCTGGCACGCTGGGCCCGCTACGATCTGATTGCACTCGATGAAGTTGGATACGTGCCGCTCGCTGAGGTGGGCGCGGAGTTCCTGTTCCAGGTGATCGCGGAGCGGGCGGAGAAGGCAGCAGTCATCGTCACCACCAATCTGCCTTTCTCGGAGTGGACCCAGGTGATTCCCAATGCGCGACTGTGCAAGGCGCTGCTCGATCGCATCACTGATCGGGCGCACATCATCGAGACCGGTAACGAGTCTTATCGCTTCCGCCGGACCGCGGAGCGACGCAAGAGCCGAGCATCGGTGACCACTGGATCAGGTTAGACGTAGCTGGCGAGGGGGAACGCTTCCCCCTCGCGCACCCCCTGACCTGCAAGTAACCGTCGAAGCCTAGTAAGAAATACAAGGGAGAAACTAACTCGGAGGGTGGGCCAGATGTGAATATCAAAGTGGGCCAAGCTGCATTGTCAAAAGCAGATGGAGAACCGCAACGGAATCGTGATCGACCTGCGCGTGGGGCCGGCCACCGGTCGCGCCGAGCGCGAGCACGGACTTGCGATGTTGCAAGAGCTTGGCGGAGCGCGACGGATCACCGTCGCTGGCGACAAGGGTTATGACACCACTGGATTCGTGGCCGGGTGTCGCGAACTCAACGTCACACCCCATGTCGCGCAGAATGAGCGGCGACCCGGAGGCTCGGCTCTAGACCAGCGCACCACCGGCTGGCCCGGTTACGCGT
>DAHVFB010000203.1 GCA_027317185.1 Deltaproteobacteria bacterium | reverse complement strand
GTATTATCCGTACCGATTGCGGGCGAGGACAAGGTGGTAAATTTACTAGGTGTGAAAGTCCACTTCAACGTGCCGCCAGGATTGACCGCGTAAAGCTCATTATTTGTGTTGGCTAAAATGGCGCCATCAGCCCCGATAACCGGCGCGTCCATCCTACCGCCGGCCATAGCCAACACCCACTTTTGCTCGCCATCTGGGTTTATTGCGTAGAGGTTACTGTTAAAAGGATTCGGAGATACGCGCTGATCGTTGCAACCGAAGTAGAGGGTTCCGTCAGCGCCGATCGCGGCCGGGGATTCCACTGTGCCGCTGGTTCTAGACACCCACTTACGAGAGCCGTCGGGTCTCACTGCATAAAATTTGTAATCATCTGAGCCGACGTAAATCGTTCCATCAACGGCAATCACTGGGTTGGCAGTCGCCGAGCCGCCGGTTGAGAACGTCCACTTCAGAATGCCGGGGTTGGCGCTGGTGCTGAATTCGCTCCGGCCGGTGTGGGCGCGATCGTGGTGGAACATCGGCCAGGCTGGGGTTGTGGTCACAGGAACCTTGGCGATCGCGCGCCGCGGAGGTGCAACGCCCACGGCATAAAGGTTGTTGTCGCCGGAGCCGATATAAACGGTTCCATCGGCGGCGATCGCCGGCGCGGAGTGGATATCGCTGCCGGTTGGGAAGGTCCATCTCTGCGTACCATCCGGCCGTATCGCGTACAAATTGTAATTATCAGAGGCTACATAGACTGTGCCGCCGGCGCCAAACGCCGACGTGGAATTCCCAATGACGCCAGTTGTAGCCGCCCACTTCTTCGTTCCGTCGGGGCTTATCGCGTAAAGGCGCCCGTCGTAGGAGCCGGCGTAAATCGTGTTATCGGGGCCGACCACCGGTGCGGAAAAACTGGCGCCATCGCCAGTCGATTTTAGGCTGACAAGCCGATATCAGCGTCGCGGCAATCGCCGCTATAACCAGCATCCCGGCGTTCTGTATTGTGACCCGAAATGATTTCATTGGGTGGCCGTGCGGCAGCCTATCAGCGCTCGGGTTAAGATTGCCCTCCAAAGTATGATAGGTACCACGATGACGTGCCGCCACCGCAACCAGCTTGGTAAAGTGAAGCGAAACCTTCATAGCACGGCCAAGATGGTAATCGTGCTCGCCGCGCTTCTGGCCGGTGCCGCCGACAGTCGGGATGCTGTCCAAGGCTCCTTACGCGCCGATCGGATGAGCCGCTTGCCGCGCGTCATCTTGTGGGCGTGGGAGCGACGCGAGAATCTTAACTTCATCGACCCGAATACAACCGGCGTGGCATATCTTGCCTGTACGCTCGACCTCGATGGCGATACCGTCCTGATGCGCCCACGGTTCCAACCTTTGACGGTGCCGCCGCGCACGACGTTGATTGCGGTGGTCCGCATCGAGAACGATAGGCGCAGGCCCCCGGCGTTGTCGGCCGCACAGCGCGTTGACGCCGCGAGAATTATTGTGGGATTGGCGGCTACGTCGCCGGCGGCGATTCAGGTTGACTTTGATGCGACCCGATCGGAGCGCGCGTTCTATCGCGATCTAATCGCCGACGTGCGAAGTCGTCTGCCCGCCTCCGTCCCGCTGTCGATGACCGCGCTCGCGTCATGGTGTTTCGACGATGACTGGCTATCGAGCTTGCCCGTCGATGAAGCCGTTCCGATGCTTTATCGCATGGGTCCCGGCGCCGGCGAAATCACTGCCTATCTGCGCCAGGGTGGCGGGTTCGTGCCGGCGCTGAGCCGCAACAGCGTTGGCCTCTCTCTCGACGAGCAGGTTGCGGGCCTGGCCATGGGCAAGCGGGTGTACCTGTTCTCGCCCAAGCCGTGGACAGCCGCATCTGTACGCAGTGCGATCGGACAGGTCGCGCAATGAAGCGCTGGCGAGCGGTGGTTATGGTTCTTGCGGCCGCCGTGCTGCTCTTAGCGCCGCCACTATCGAGCTGGTCCAACGCGAGCGGTGTGCATTCGGTGATCGCGTTGTTCCAATCGCACGTGCATCCCGACCTCCCATTCGATCAATTCGCGGCCGGCCGCCTCGGTATTATTCAGCCCACTTGGAGACGTTCCTATCTCTACGCCGCCTACAGATACATGGACGGGTCCGGCTTTGACGCGGGCGAGCAGCAGGCGCTGGTCGCAATGTGGAACAAATCGCTGGGTTTGGGAAAGTCTCCGGCGGGATCGTCCCAATCGCCGGAGGACCAGCAAAACGCAGACAAGGTTACCTCAGAATGGATTGCGGCGCGCAACAAGGTTCCCGGCGTCGACGCCATCGAAGAAATAAACGTGTACCGCCTAGCCCCGGTGGAATATGGATCGTTTAACCACGCCAATTGCAACGACAGCTCTTTCCACACAGCGGCGGCCACGCTCGAGACGATGATCGGAAAGTTCGGACTGTCGAGTCCACAGGTGAAACGATGGGTGGACGCGCAGGATCAAGTATTCGACAATTGTTCCGGTACGCCGCCGACGCTCGCGGATGACTCACAGGAATGGTTCAAAGCGAGCGAGACCTGGTTTCAGCTGTGCAAAACGGTGCCCGGCGTCGTCACGCCGGGATCGTACGGAGAAGGAGATAACTGCCGGGCTAGGAAGTACCGGACGGTGACGGCGAGGCTGGAATTCATGATCCATGATTTTGGCGTGTCGAATCCCAAAGTGAAGCAATGGGTGGACGCGCAGAATCAAGCTCTGGTGGAGTGCGGGAGATCGCCGCATTCAGCGCCCGGGAGTACAACGGCGCTTGCCGCTCCCGAGATTCCACTGCCACTGACAAATGGCACGCCATTCGAGCAGGCGCAGCGCACCTATCAGATCGCATCCGCGAACTTTTACGCCGGAAACTTCGATACCGCGGCGAAGATGTTCGAGGCGATCGCCGCCGGCCCTTCCTCGCCGTGGCGGCAACTCGGGCCCTACCTGGCCGCCAGAGCGACGATCAGGAAAGCGACATTGTCGTCAGAGAAAAACGACCATGCGCTGCTGGCGCAGGCGGAAGCCCAATTGAACGATATCATCGCCACGTCAGGCGACGACGGCGTCAAGCATGACGCACGGCGATTGCTTGGGTTCGTAGAGGCCCAGTTGCATCCGCAGCAGCGCGAGGAGGAGTTGGCGCGCGCGGTCATGCTGCCCACCTCGGGCGACGTGCTGGAGCAGGATGTCAGCGACTACATCTGGATGCTCAACAAAGGCCCGACGAATAATAATTCCCCCACCGACGACCTGACAGATTGGATCGCCACTTCTTCCGCCTCTGGTCAGAATAATGCCGACATGGCCAGTCTG
>DAHVFB010000202.1 GCA_027317185.1 Deltaproteobacteria bacterium | reverse complement strand
GGATAATAAAGCGTCGCCCCCTTACCGAAGCGCCAATCGTCGACATTGCCGCCGATGTAGTCGGGCGGAATGGAGCTGACAAGGTCGGCTTCCTTCTGCGTCAGGCCGAGGCAGCCGAAATGCGGGCGAAGGGGAACTCGCACGTTCTTGAGAATGCCGTGCTTCGGGTTCCATTTTTCGGGATCGACCACAAGACCCGGGTAATCGTAGATTTTGTGCTCGATGCCGCTCGGGTCTGTGAATGGTCCCCAGCGGTAGCTATAGAGGGGGACTGCCCAGTCGGTGCCGCCATCAGCTGTGGGCGTACCGGCTGATTGCGACCACTGATTCCGATTGATTGCGACCAGCTGTTCCGATTGATCGCGACCACCCATTCCGGGCGATCGCGACCAGGCTGTGGAGTGGGTGTAACCGGCACCGTTGGGTGATCCTCGAATCGGCATTGCTACGACCCTTAGAGAAAGGAGCGAGCATGCCAGGACAGAGATTACCCATGCGCAAGATACGCGATGTGCTGCGGCTAAGTGCCGGCGGCATGTCCAAACGGAAGATCGCGGCCAGCCTATCGATCGGGGCGACGGCGGCAGGCGACTGCATTCGGCGTTCACGGCGGGCCGGCTTGAGCTGGCCGCTACCTGAGAATCTGAGCGATGAGGCGCTGGAGCGGATTTTGTATCCGCCGCCGAAGGTCACGGCGAAGGATCGGCGACCGCAGCCGGACTGGGCGGCGATCCATCGCGAGCTGCGCCGGCCGGGCGTGACGCTGCAGCTATTGTGGGAGGAGCATCGCAGCATCCACCCCGATGGTTTCGGCTACAGCCGGTACTGTGAGTGTTACCGCGCCTGGGAGGGGCGCCTTTCGCCGACCATGCGGCAGCTGCATGTCGCCGGCGAGCGGATGTTTGTCGATTATGCAGGCACGACCCTCGAGGTGGTGGACGGGACGACCGGTGAAGTTCACGTCTGCCAGCTGTTCGTCGCCGTGCTCGGCGCAAGCAGCTACACGTATGCGGAAGCCACCTTTACGCAGCGTCTTTTCGATTGGATCGGCTCGCACGTACGTGCCTTCACGTTCTTCAACGGCGTCACGGCGCAGATCGTCTCTGACAACTTGAAGTCGGGCGTGACGAAAGCGTGCTTTTACGAGCCGGCGGTGAACCGCACCTATGCCGAGATGGCGCATCACTACGGCACTGCAGTAGTTCCAGCCCGTCCACGCCGCCCGAAGGATAAATCCAAAGTTGAAGTTGGGGTTCAAGTTGCGACTCGTTGGGTCATCGCGAAGCTGCGCAATCGGCGCTTCTTCTCGCTGGTCGAGCTCAACGCCGCCATCCGGGAATTGGTCACGCAGCTCAACGATCGCGTGACGCGGCATCTGGGGACCAGCCGGCGTGCGCTGTTCGAGGAGATCGAGCGCCCCGCGCTCAAGAAGCTGCCGGTCGATCCCTATCTTTACGCGCAATGGAAGGAATGCAGGGTCGGCCTCGATTACCACGTCGAAGTCGAGCGGCATTATTACTCGGTGCCGCACACGCTGTTGCGCGAGAAGGTGTGGGCACGGATCACGGCGCGCACCATCGAGGTCTTCCATCGTGGCAATCGGGTCGCGGCTCATATGCGATCGTCATCGGACCGACGGCACACCACGGTGCGTGAGCACATGCCAAGCAGCCATCGGCGCTACGCCGACTGGACGCCGGAGCGGATCAGGCGGCAGGCCGGCGAGATCGGGCGCAATACCGCGGCGCTGATCGAGACCATCATGCGCGAACGCTCTCACCCGGAGCAAGGATTCCGGGCCGCGATCGGCATCATCCGGCTGGTCAAGAGCTATGGCCCCGATCGGCTGGAGGCAGCCTGCGGCCGGGCGCTGGAGATCGGCGCGCGCTCCTTCACTTCCGTCAATTCGATCCTGAAGAACAACCTCGAAGCCAAACGGCCCGCACCTGCCGCGGACGGGCCGCCGATTGCGCACTCCAACATCCGCGGCTCCCGTTACTTCCATTGAGGAGAACACAATGCTGACCCATCCCACTCTTGATCAGCTCAAGGCGTTGAATCTCGACGGCATGGCCGATGCCTTTGTCGAGTTGCAGAACCAATCCCAAGCTGCCGAGCTCTCGCACGCCGAATGGCTGGCGCTACTGCTCGATCGCGAGGCGGCCAATCGCAACACCAGACGCTTTCAAATCCGGCTACGCAGCGCCAAGCTGCGCCACAGCCAGGCGGCCATCGAGGACGTCGACTACCGCACGCCACGACGGCTCGACAAGGCGCTGTTCCAGCAACTCACGGCCGGCAAATGGATCGCAGAGCACCGCAATTTACTCGTTACCGGCCCGTGCGGTATCGGCAAATCGTGGTTAGCCTGCGCACTCGCCCAGAAGGCATGTCGGGACGGCTACACGGTTGTCTACGCGCGTGTGCCGCGGCTGTTCGCCGACCTGGAACTCGCCCACGGCGACGGTCGCTTCACGCGCCTGTTTCGTACGCTGGTCAAGGCCGACCTGTTGATTCTTGACGACTGGGGACCGGAACGGCTCACCGCCAACCAGCGGCGCGACCTGATGGAAATCGTCGAGGACCGCCACGGCAACGGCTCCACGCTCATCACCAGCCAACTTCCCCGCGATAAATGGCACGATGTCATCGGCGAGCCCACGTTCGCGGACGCCATCCTCGATCGCATTGTCCACAATGCCTATCGGCTGGAATTGGACGGGCCGTCCATGCGCAAGCTCCAAGCAACCGAGCAGGCCGAAACTGAGGCTCGGTCATCCGCAAAGGAAGCCGCCAAGACTGTAACTTCCCCAAACAAGCCAGCAAAAGGGGACCAGAAATGACCGCCGTGCACAACTTCCCGCCCGCCCCGGTGGGTCAACAGGGACCTCCCGCGCGCGCCGCTGCGTCAGCCGTCAGGGCACTCCGCGTCGCGCGCGGGTCCCTCCTGTTGACTACCGGGACGGCCTCTCGACGTGCTTGACCAAACACCAGGAGACTGACATCACCACCATCATCCAACGGTGCCGTCAGCACCCCGCGCCGCACTGGTCGCGATCGATCGGAATGGGTGGTCGCGATCCGTCGGAATGGGTGGTCGCAATCGTCGGAATTGCGCACAACGTCCCAAGGACGAAATGTTTTGCTCATTCTCCGTTTGAATCACGACGCTTGTTCTTCGTCGAGAAAAATCCGATTACTCGGACAGGCTCCTAGGGGAATCGAACCCCTGTTTCAGACTTGAGAGGGTTAAGCCTATCCGCTCGATGATCGTCCTGAAAAGAGTTCGGCGATAGAGACCTATAGATGCAATCCCGACCCGTCTGCCGAGCAGGCGTAAC
>DAHVFB010000201.1 GCA_027317185.1 Deltaproteobacteria bacterium | reverse complement strand
GTGTAACGTGAACCAGGCCCCGCTCCATCTGGGTAATGGTCCACAACAGCAATTCACCGAGTGGGCGCGGCCCGTGAAAATCGAAGCCCGCTAGCTCCGTTTTGAAGGCGTCGAGGTCCAGGGTGGGGGTGACCGCACCTTCCGCCACTCGGGCCTGCGCCCGCGCTAACCCCCTCGTCAGTAGGTCATTCCAGTGTTCACGCTCGACCGCGGCAGGAAACAGCGCCGCCGCTGCAGGTGGCTTTCGTTCTTTAAGTTTCAAAATAACTGCTCTCCGGAACGCTCATCTCGATGCGCAGGGGCGTGGGCCGCGTGGAGTACTGCATCGATGACTCAGCGCAGAATATCGGCATCTCATCACTTCCGGGCAGGAGACCACTTGGTCAGCGGTTGGGAAACGACTGGCGGTTGGGGCCATTCGGACCGCGATCAAGACCTTTCTGCTCCACCACGTACGACAGCCAATTTGAGTAGAGCTGGCCCCCCAGTGGACACCGGGTATCCACGGTCGGTTTGTGCGCGAGTGCGAAATCGTCAAAGAGATACTGGTCGCGGCCGCGCCCCTGCACCTTTCGCATGGCAGCTGTCATGCCGTCAAAGTAGCCGCAGGGAATTTTCGGACAGCAATCTGACTGACCGCTGAGAAACCGCCGAACGTCCCGGCGATATTCTCGTAGCAAAGCACCATCATCGTATTCAGGATGACCCTGCAGAAATACAAACAAGCTGTTTTTGCGCTTGACGAACATGTCGGCGCCTACGGCGTCCGAGCGCGAAATGATCTTATAGCCTTTGGCAGCTAGCCCGTCCTCGCTCAAGTCATGATAACGCGAGTGTGGAACCTTCCATGACGATGGAGCGCCGGCCAGCAGCGGATCATCCGCACACCTCGCGCACTCGAACAGTCCGAAAAGCTTTTCGTCCAGCCGCCGCCGGTCGATGCCGTCACTGTGAAGCACGGCTGCGTGCGCCGCGAGACACGACCAGACGGTCGAGATCGTGTGACCATCCGCCCACTCGACGAGCTTTGCCAGCAGGGGCCAGTATGGTTCATCGGACAGGGCCGCGGTTTGAGGTTCGGCTCCGGTCACGATCAATCCGTCGAGGCTCCCCTCCCAGAGTTCGCCGACGTCAGTATACCTCCCACGAATATATTCCCGAGCCTCCGCCCCCCGGGGGACATCCGCCAGATAGAAAACCCTCAGCGAAACTGCGCGCTCTTGCGCCGCCGCAGCCGCAGAAAGCAACCGGCGGAACTGTTGTTCGGTGGTCGTCAGAGCCGTGTCGGGCATGTTGTTGACCAACCCGATGGCGACGGTCTTGTTGTGATCACACTCACCACTGCTGGTGCCCGAACTCAACGTAATCATCGTTTTTACCCCGACTCGCGGCGGCATCATGCTGCCTGAATCGGCAGCCGCTTAGCCCGTCGGCGGCCTCGGCCTCGCACTCTGTTTCAAGGCCTGGTCGAGATCGTCGATGATGTCGTCGGCGTGCTCGATCCCGATGCTGAGCCGGATCATCTCGGGCGTGACTCCCGCTTTGCGCTGCTCTGCGGCGGACAGCTGGCGATGAGTGGTCGAGGCTGGATGGCACGCCAGAGATTTTGTATCACCTAGATTGACTACGCGCTTGACCAGCCTCAGCGCGTTGTAAAACCTGCACCCGGCTTCCAGGCCACCCCGCACCCCAAAGACCAGCAGCGAACAGCCTCGCCCGCGCAGGTATTTCTGCGCCAGCCCATGGTATGGACTATCTGCGAAGCCGGCGTAGCTGATCCATTCGACCAGCGGATTACCGCGCAAAAATTCGGCGACTCGCCGCGCGTTCTCGATGTGGCGATCAATTCGCACGGCTACGGTCTCGATTCCCTGAAGCAATAAAAAGGCGCTCAGCGGCGACAGCGCCGCGCCCATCGTTCTAAGACATACGCTTCGGCATCGCGCGATGTAGGCCGCCGCTCCAAAACGTTCGACATAGACCAGCCCCTGGTAAGAGGGATCGGGCTCGGTCAGCATCGCGAAGCGAGCGGCATGCTCACGCCATGGGAACTTGCCGCTATCCACGATGATGCCGCCCAGCGTGGTCCCGTGGCCGCCCATGAACTTGGTAAGCGAATGCACTACGATGTCGGCGCCGTAGTCAAACGGACGCAACAGGATCGGAGTTGCGACTGTGTTGTCGACGATCAGCGGCCGCCCATACTGGTGGGCGATCCGGGCGAGCCCTTCGAGGTCGCAAATATTGCCGGCCGGATTGCCTACGCTTTCGCAGAAAATCGCCTGCGTGTCGTCATTGATCGCCGCTTCAATCGCGGAAGGCTGGTCGCTCTCGGCAAACCGCACGTTCATCCCGAGTTGCGGCAAGACGTGGGCGAATAAAGTGTGGGTGGTGCCGTAAAGCTGCGGAACCGATACTATATTCTTACCAACCTGGGTCACGTTGAGTACTGCATAGTGCAACGCAGCCTGGCCGCTGCTCACACACAGCGCCCCTACTCCACCCTCAAGTGCCGCGACTCTCCGCTCAAGCACTTCATTGGTGGGGTTGTTGATTCGGGAATATCGATACCCTTCGAGTTCGAGATTGAACAACGCCGCTGCGTGCTCGGCGCTGTCGAAATTGTAGGCCGCAGTCTGATAGATGGGCACCGCGACCGCCCGGGTCGCGGAATCACCTTCGTAGCCGCCATGAATGGCAATCGTTTCGTTACGCACCCTGAATCCTCAGTACCGCAGCCGTTTTATGCGCCCCATAACCTCGCCAGCCAAATTCCACCTATCGCAATGCCATCTGCGATCACTTCCGTCGGCGCCAAGGCGACCAAACACCGCTGCCGGCCAGTCGCCGATAAGTGTCTGAGCATACGCGATTTTCAGTCTGCACGCACACCTACTTCCGCAAGGTAATCCATCTTCGACCACCCAGTCTGCTGGGCGGGAATATAGTCTCCGATTGCGATCAAATTTTAAATTTACCTGCCAGAAAAATCGCCGCCAAGTTCTATCGAGTTGGAATGAATCCCATAATCGAATTGCGCGCAGCTTTCGGCAACCCAGCAATAAGCTGCCGCAGCCGCCTCCCCTCAACCACGGCTAGTGGCCTGTAACAGTGACATTGGTATCGACATAGATACGATGGTTGGGGTCGCGGTAGGTCCACTTGATGGGCTTGGGCGCGCGGTTGTAGTGACGGATGTAGCGCATCAGCTTGCGGGCCAGATCCTTGACCGAGGTAAAGATGCCGCGGGCAATAACATCGCGTTCGATCCTGGCGAACCAGTTTTCGACCTGATTGAGCCAGGAGGAGTAGGTCGGGGTGTAATGGAGATGGACTTTAGGGTGAGCGGCGAGGAATTGCGCAACCCGCATGGTCTTATGCGC
>DAHVFB010000200.1 GCA_027317185.1 Deltaproteobacteria bacterium | reverse complement strand
GCTCAATATAGGCTGAATCCGTCCAGCCTTCGAAATTATTCTGGTCGCTACCTGTTATCACGCGAACTTTGACCAGTTCAGCGTTTTTCGCAACCATAGCAACCCGATCACCAAAGCCAATCATAGTGCAGCCATATTTACGCGCTTCATCGAGGTAGATCACCCCGTTGTTTACGGCTTGGCTGAAGCCTTCAATGGTTCGGCAGAGCGGTCCAGCTTTGAGCACTTGGTAACTGTTTCCGATCGCGAAGGCGGAGCTGGCTGAATAATCGCTAAACCAAGCGGCACAGATCCCAACCGCGAATATTGAGCCAGCAATCACGCCGACTATTTTTGCCGCCTTGAAGCTCTGCGGAACCGGCGATCGCTGTCCGCAATGCGGGCATTTAGACGCATTTCTCGCCGCTTCTTTTCCGCACGCGCGGCAGCTTCCGAGTTTCGAGGCCATCTGCATTTTCCTTCACTGAAGTTGACACTCAGTTACTCTCGTTTCAGCCTTTGTCAGGCCCGTTCGACTTCTTCTGCTGATCGGCCCCGGCTATGTCTAATGAAGATTACCGCCACCATCGACATTGAAAGTCTGCCCAGTGATGAAGTCGCTCGCATCGGAAGCCAGAAATACCACGGTGCCGCTCAAATCGCCGGGTTGTTCGCTGCGCTTGATGATTTGCTGACCTAGGATGTTCTGTTTAAGCGTCTCGATGCTTTCGCGATCGGCCAGGCTCAGCGCCGCCGGTGTCATCGTGTAGCCGGGCGTCAGCGTATTGACGTTGATTCCGGTCCCGGAAAGTTCGCGCGCGAGCGACCGCGTGAGCGCGAAGACGGCGCCTTTGGAGGTGACGTAATGCAGATAATGCGGGGTGCCGCTCCAGATCGTGCCCGAAGATACGTTGATGATTTTTCCCTTACCCTGGGGACGCATGATCGGAATTACGGCCTTGCAGCAATTCCAGGTTCCTTTCACATTGACCGCCATGATGCGATCCCATTCGTCCTCCGAAATTTGATCGAAGGAGACCAGTCTGCCGAGCAGGGCCGCATTGTTTACCAATATATCGATCCGGCCGAACTGGCTTACCGCGCGCTCAGCCATCGCTTCCGTATTGCGCCGATCGGCAACATCAACGGTGACGCCGATAGCCGATCCGCCAGCCGCTTTAATGCGTGACAGGGTTTCGTCGCAAGCGAGCACGTCTGCCGCGACAATTCGGGCTCCATGGCGCGCCAACGCCAAGCTGTATTCCTGCCCGAGGCCGCGAGCGGCTCCGGTTACGATTGCGACTCGGCCGTCAAGATCCATGGTTTCCTCCGCACGAGACTATCGTTCGAGGTCAGTTCCGTAATTCCGATACGGCCATCGGGGTGCGCTTGTCAAATCAATTTTCCGGCAGATCGGGCTGAGGCGGCGCGTGCGAATAGAAGAAATGAGGAGTTTGAATAATTACGGATGCCTCAGCGTCTACATAAATAGACCGCTCGAATGCGGCAGCTTCATAGTTCCCCGGAGTTGGCCGTCACCTTTTGTAGTAGGGTGGGTGATGGCCGAAGGTGGGCGTTGGGGAGCCTCCCCCTCTCCAACGCCCCGCCATTTTCTCCGTCCGCGGATAAAGCGATAGACGGTATGGTCAATCGCACCGAACCAAAAAAAGGCGAGCTTTCCCAAGCCACCTGGAGCAGAAGAAGTTTGGCTGGGTCAAGCCTGGTCAGTATCCGGGTCTTCCCGATTTTGCGGCGCAGCATGATCACGGATCCCGCGAGGGCACAAAATGTGCTCAAATCGATTACCAAGTATGTTACGAGTGCGCACGATATTGGCGGTTGCGATCGCGATCGCGGTAGCGCTGCCGGTCTCGCTACCGGCGGCTGGGGATCCGGCCAGCAGCAGTCTCACTGATTATCTGCATCAGCATCGGCTGCCGGCGGTAGGTGCTCAGATTACCACCGGCACGGATGGTAGCCGAACGGTGATGTTATACGGTTTCGTTGCGACCCAGCGCGGTTTTGACGATGCCGAAAAGCGCGCGCGCAGCTTTCTGCACGATCCCTACATTAACGTGATTAACCGGGTGGCGATCGATCCGGAACTGTTGGCGGCGAATCACGATGGCGCGCCTGCCGATTCAGGGTCGACGGGGAGTTCATCCCCGGCAGTGGCGAATAATGCCCCGCCGCCCGCCAACGTGGGCGACATTCAACAGTACGAGGCACAGAATCAATATCGCGATCCTCTTAACACCAGCAGTGGTCTGGGGACGTTCGGCGGATCGTCTCTGCTGGTCCCGTTAATCGGCGGGCTGTTCGGTTATGGCATGATGGGCGGCTTCAATTCTTACGCTCCATCCTACTATTATGCGCCGCGCCCGGCGCCATTTTATCGGCCACGCTATTATCAAGGTGGATATGGCCGAGGGATGCCCCATTTCGGCGGCCGCGGTTTTCACGGCGGCCATCGTTGATCGTTCTAAGCGAAGGCACGCTTCACTCCACGGCTTCCGAGCAGATCCTTCGCGACCATCAGCCCGGATGCTCCGTGCAGGCCGGGACCCGGATGGGTCGAAGCGCCGATATGATACAAGCCAGCTATGGGCGTGCGATGACGCTTCAGGCCGGGAAGCGGACGGAAAATGAAAAACTGATCGGGTGTGCAGGCGCCGGCATATGGATCGCCACCGACGAGGTTCGGGTTCGCCGCTTCAAGATCGGCCGGTGAAAAGACCACCCGCTTGAGTATCACGCCCGGAAGATTGGGAATCTGACGCGCGAGCTTCGCGATCACGCGATCGGCGAACCTTTCACGAACCTCCGGCGTCCAGGTGCCGTTAGTTGAAATTTCGCCCGCCGCGTCGCCAATCGGATAATTTGGCATCTCCTGAAGCTGTATCCAGATGATCCAGCCGCCGTCGGGCGCGCGCGACTTATCGGCCACCGTGGGCTGGCCAACGACAATGGTCGGATCGGCGGGCAGCAGCCCGCGCTCGGCTTCATTGACGGCTCGCGAAACGCCATCGATACCGGCCGAGACGTGCACCATCGCGGTGCGCAGGAATCGTTCATCGCCCGGCCATTGGGGCGGCGCCGAGAGCGCCAGATGGATTTGCATGTCGCCGCGCCCGTACCGAAAACGCCTGGTGTTGGCCACCACCCAATCGGGAACCACGGCGCGGTCGAGCAGATCGAGATACAACTGATGCGGAGTCACGCAACAGATCACCGCCCGGCGAGCTTCGAAATCACCTGCGGTGGTCCGTACGCCGGTCGCTTTTCCACCCTTTATCAGCACCTGTTTCACCGGCGCGTTCGCATGCAGTTCAGCTCCGCGATCGCGCAGCAGACCTGAGAAGCCATCCACCAGTTTCGCCGCTCCGCCGCGCGGAATCGGCATGCCCGTAAGTTCGAGCG
>DAHVFB010000001.1 GCA_027317185.1 Deltaproteobacteria bacterium | reverse complement strand
GGTATCCCGATCGTAAGATCCTAAAGGCCCCTTCTAGACAAGGAGGTTGATAGGCCGGAGGTGGAAGCGCTGTAAAGCGTGAAGCTGACCGGTACTAATTGGCCGTGCGGCTTGACCACTAATAATTCAGCTCTAAGCAAAGGCTGGATTGGTCAGCCGACCCGGGTACGTCGATGCACTTGGAGATTCCTACATTCAGTTGTCAAAAAATTTGGCGCGCTCATGCGAGTAGGTGAGTGGTGCCGGTAAGTTTCCGGTCGTAATGGCGGAGGGGAAACACCCGTTCCCATCCCGAACACGGCAGTTAAGCCCTCCAGCGCCGATGGTACTGTGGACGAAGGCTTCATGGGAGAGTAGGACGCGGCCGGGAAATTAACGAAGCGGCGGAGCATTAATCGTGCTCCGCCGCTTTTTTTATTGTCGTTTGTAATTAGACTTCGCACTTCGATTATTCTAATCTCCACCCGAGAGCTCGTGCCGTCCAAGGGCAGGCTGGTAATGCTGTTCTTTAATGCCGAGCCAAAATGGCTTCGGATCGGTGGCGCAGGTCATCTAGTCGCGTAGTGTCGGTGGCTCGGGCGGATGATCTGGATGGCCGATATGTTGGGAGGTGTTGCGAGGCAGTGCTGAGTCGGTCCGAATCCTGATTCACATGGAGGGGAACATGACGCTGCTTAAAATCTACACGATCACCGCGATAATACTGGCCTTCAAAATGGTCGCGATTTCAGTCGCCCAGGGGCGCGCGCGAGCAAGCACCGGTATCTTCGTCAATCCGGAAGATGCTGCGAGTTTTGGCGGTAAGCAAGCGCCCGAGGATGCTCCGTCGGTGATGCGGGCAGCGCGCGCGTGGCGCAATGACCTCGAAAATATTCCGATATTTCTCATCCTCGCCTGGATTTACGTGGCAGCCGGTCTTTCAGCTGCGGCATTCACGGTCTACTGCGTGGTCTTCACGGTCGCCCGGATCGGCCACACGGTCTTTTATCTGAACTCGATTCAGCCACTACGCACGATCGCCTTCACCGTTGGCGCGCTGGCAACGTTGGCGCTGATCGTCCATCTGCTGATTGGGGTGGTGTTCGCCTGATCGCGGTTCACGCCCGTACTCAGGCATGCCGGTGAAAAGATAACTCACGAACCAGTTTTTTATCGAATTCGATGCGGGGGAAGATCAGTTTTGGAGCGCAAATTAAGAAGGCGGTCCAAATCTGGGCCGCCTTCCTACGCGAGAAACCGATGCTTTTAATGCTTGGTCTCGATCCTTTTACCGTAAGAAACTTCCCCCTTGTCGACCCGCAGACTGAAACCGCAATCAGGATTGATGCACACCCAGGCCTTGAAAATGACCGAAGAGCCTTCCTGCCCGTAGTCTGACAGAGGAATCAGCGTGCCATTGTTGCACTTCTGGCACTTCGGCAGCTCCATCTACCACTCCTCCTTGCCCGCCGACAATTTTGCCGGCCCTTGCCCCGAAGTTACCCGACCCGCTGCGGTAAATCAACGCGGGAAACATCCGCATTGCAAAGCCGCCGGAGTATGCTCAAAAATATCGCAGGGCGGTACCGATGTTAATCTGAGCAGCAATGGACCCGCAGACCCCCATCTTTATGATGCGTGAAGCCCGTCCGCACGATCATCGCAGTTTGATCCGGCTGGCCCGCGAGTTGGGTTCGACCAATCTGCCGACCGAGGCCGAAGAGATGCGGATGCTGCTGGAACGAGTGGAAGCGTCCTTCCGCCACCCGGTCCGCGATCGCTCCCTGGCAGTGTATGTCTTTTGTGTCGCAGAGCTTGCGACTGGAAAAATTGCCGCCGCCTCGATGATCATCGGCAAACATGGCACGCCCGCCTCTCCGCATTATTATCTGGAGCTCGACAGCGATGAGCGTTATTCCCACACGCTCAAGAAAAAATTTCGTCATCCTTTTTTACGGCTACGATATTCAATGGATGGGCCCAGTGAGTTAGGCGGACTGATCGTTACGAGCGCGATGCGCGGTCGTCCCGAACAACTTGGGAAACAGATATCCTGGTTGCGTTTTCTCTATATTGCGCGACACTTGCGACGGTTTGAAAAGCTTATTATCGCGGAGATATTACCGCCGCAGCAGAGCGACCATGGTAACCCGTTCTGGGATCATTATGGCCGCCGCGTGACCGGGCTTTCGTTCCGTGAAGCCGATCGGCTGTCAGCGCGAGACAAGGAGTTTATTCGGTCGCTGTTTCCGGATTCTCCGCTCTATACGTTTCTATTGCCCGATGAGGTGCGAAACTCTCTCGCTCAGATAGGCGAGGGCAGCCGTGGCGCGGTCCGCCTGCTGGAGCAGGCCGGGATGAAATTCCTGAACCAGATCGATCCTTTCGATGGCGGACCGTATTATGGAGCGCTCACCGAAGAGCTTGCTCCGGTCCGCAGCTACCGCCGTCTGCATCTTAAGTCCGGCGAACCCGGCGACAGTGCAATCGACTCTCTAATCGGAACTGAGGATGACGAGCGCGGCTTTCGAGCGGTGCGAACCGCTGGTACGATCAACGGTACTGTTATCATGGTTGCGTCCGTGGTAATCGACGCCCTCGGCATCCGCGACGGCGCGCTGGTCGACGTCCTGCCGCTGCCGTAAACCTCAAAGATCTACGATGGCGGAATAGAAACGAACCGCGCCTTCCACCTGCGCGATCAGGTTGTATTCATTGGGCGCGTGAATCACACCGGCCGATTGACCCGGACCGAATACCACCGGATGAAGTCCGGCGGCAGCGTAGATTCCCGCTTCGGTGCAGCCGGTTTTGACCGCCGTCCTCACCGGCAATCCGGCTTTGGTCAGGGCCGCGATTGCGTGGGCGACCGCTTCACTATTGGCAGGACTGCGGAAACCGGGATTCGCGCGCCGTTCCGTCAACGATGCGGTTACGCCGGCGGCATGATCTGCAATTTTGTTAAATGCCTGATTCACCCCGGCGCGAACCATATCGATCGCCATCGAGGGCGGCGGCCGCAATTCAAATTCGAGCGTGAGTGAATCTTCCGTCGAACGAATCACGCCTGGGTTGCAGGTCAGCGTCGGTTGCGAGTAGTCGGGCTCGACCGGTCCTTTGCTGTTCGCGAAATCTGTCAGGTACGCGATGAACGCCCGCAGCATCGAGATCGCGCCATCGGGAATAAGGCTGTGGACCAGCCGATCGATCCGTTCCGGTTTCGCGGCCGACAAATTCGCCAAAGCTTCATCGATCAAGACCAGTTCGCATCGCGCCGGCACCTTGTTGACGGCATCGCCACCGCCAATCGAAGCCAGAATGGGTTTGCGATGGAGCGTGAGGGCATCCAAGGCCGCTACAATCGCATTGACACCCAATGCCGGCGTGCTCGAATGCGCCGAGCGGCCCAGGAACAGGGCGCGAGTTGCCGTCGCAGGCTGATCAAGCTTTACCGGATCGAATCGCAATACCAGATGAAACGCGATCAAGCCCTTGTGCGCGGTGACCACTTCGAGCGCCGACGGTTCGCCGATAAACGCCATCGCACCGCGCGGCAGCATAGCCGAGCCAGCCAGCTCTCTGGCGCCAACCATTCCCCGTTCCTCGCCAAAAGTGGCGATTAGCCATACGTCGCGGCGCGGATGCCGGTTATCGATAAGCGCCGAGGCTTTCGCGACAAAATCGAGTTTGGTATCGGCGGCGCCGAGTCCGTAAATCCGATCGTTTTTGATTGGCGCACTGAAAGGATCGCCCGCGCATTCGGTCCACAGCGATTTGTCACCCGGGGGCACGGTGTCCAGATGGGTATTCAGAACGATCGGCGCGAGCGAAGAATCTTCGCCCTTGATCGTCGCGACCAGATTAACCTGCGCCTCACCCTCAGCACGCGAAGGAATCAGGCGCGACTCAATTCCGGCGGGCGCCAGCATCGCGCGCGCGCACAGCTCAGCGATCGCTCGCGTTCCCTCGCCGGTGATACTCGGACAAGCGATCAGCCGGCGGCACCATTGGATAAGTTCGTCTTTCATGAAAGGCATCGATCGAGAATCTCGAAGGCCTCGGCCAGCTCGACCTCGGTTACATCGCCGGCCGGAATAAACAGCCGGATACAGGCCGGCTCGCGACCGCCATAATAAAGCACCAATCCGGCACGAAAGCACTTATCGATGAAAGCGCGAGTGGTTTTCAGCGATCCATCGCCAACCCGAAACGAAATCATTGCGCCGACGCCGTCCGGCTCGGAGATTTTCCCCGGATGCTTGCGCGACAGATATTCCAGATGCGAATGAGTCATCTGTTCGAGCTGTTTGATACGGCCCGCACGGCCCAAATATCCCTCCGACGTGAGCTTTTCGATGATTCGCCGGCCCACCGCCATGGCGACCGTGGCGCCCGCGAAGGTGCCCGAGATCAGCCCTGCGTCAGGGGCGAAACTTTTGCGGAACAGCACCGCGCTGCCCTGAAACAGCTTGCCGATCGTGATCACATCGATATAGTCGGCAAGATCGAGCATCGTGGTGGCGAATAGTTCGCCGGTACGGCCAAAGGTCTGCACCTCGTCTGCCCAGATCGCGATCCCGGCGCGCCGGCATTCATCAAACAGCGGCACGAAGAAATCGCGTGGCGCGCTGATAAATCCCGCTTCACCCTGTACCAGCTCGACAACGAACGTGGCGATCGAATCGCCATGAACGCGAATCACCTCGCGCAGCGCCGCGAGCGCGAGCTTCGCGGAGTCGGGATCGTGCCGGTTATGGAAGGGAATCAGATGCACCGGAAAAGTGGAGGGCTGACCGCCGCGGTAGTCGGGACGATCGGTGATTTCGGCCATCGTGCTGGTGCGCCCGTGAAAGCATCCTGTGAACGCGATCACGCCGGCGCGCGCCTCACGTTTCTGCCGAATCATTTTAAGCGCGTTTTCGTTCGCGTCGGCGCCGGAAAGCGAAAGCCAACAGTGATCCATCCCGCGCGGCGCATGCTGCATGAGGGTTTTCATCAGCAGGTAGTACTCGCGATTGAAGATCAGGTTGCCCTGCATTACGAGGTCCGAGGCGGCGGCGCGCAGCGCGGTTTCGATCAAATCGAGATTACCGTGGCCGAAAAAATGGACGCCGACCCCGAGGGCGAAGTCGAGCACCCAACGGCCATCGGCCAGCATCGCACGTGCGCCGCGTCCGACGCCCGATCCCATGTAAGGGAGCAGGGGCATGCGGCCGCGCATCGCGCCCACGGTGCGTAGCTCGAGCGCCATCTGCTGGGGGGCCAGTGGCGCGACGGAACTGTCCTGCGCCTCGCCGATCGCGTCGAGCATCAGGCGCAATCCCTGCTCGAACTTCAAGCCAAAATTCATTTGGGGTTTGGAATTGAGCCTACGAGCGCACCCTACTTGAGCGCCCGAATCGAAAAGCCGCGTTCGTTATAACACAGCTGCGAACGCTTTCCTTGCAGGATGGTTTCGAGCATGCATTCGCGGCCCCATAGACGCTGCAGATAGGCGAGCGTCTTCTCGGCGTACTCGAGATGAAGATCGCGCCCGTCGTGATAGTGCTTCACGTACAAAGTATGGTTGTGGCCGAAGTCCGCGTCTTCGACTTTGATAACCGGGAGGCTGCTGGTGCCGACGCCGCGGATCAGGGTTTCCTTCACCTCGCGCCAGCCCTCGGTATCGGACACTTTATCCACCACCAGATCGCTGCCGCGGGCCTGGTACTCGAACAGATCCATATCGCGCATCAGTTCTTCGGTCAGGTAGCGGCGCAGAAATGAGGTGTCGCGTTCGACCTCGCGCACCTCGAACAGCCTCTCCATACCGCTCTTGACGGGGGCGCCATCGCGCTTAATCTCCTCGGGAGTGGGATCGGTGTGACGGCGATAAATGTCTTCCCAGATGCGGAAACCCAGGTGATACGGATTCAACTGGCCTGGAATCGGACGAATCACCTGATTGTGACGCACGATGAATTCAAGGTGCAGTCCCTGATCGAGTTCTAACGACTCGACGATCTTTTTATGCCAATAGCTCGCCCACCCCTCGTTCATGATCTTGGTTTCCATCATCGGTATGAAGTACTTGGTCTCTTCATCGACGATGGTCAGCAGATCCTTCTCCCATTCAGCGAGGAACGGGTTGTTATCGCGGATGAATAACAGGATGTCTTCTTCGGGTTCGAGCGGACGCTTGTGCAGATCCGGTTCGTGGAACTCGCGCGGGCGATGAATTTTCTTGTACGGATCGGCCTTGGGTTGCGCGGCTTCGATCGCCCGGCGCACCTGCTCTTCGCGCGAGAGTTTGCGAATGGCGAGATTGCGCCGGCATTGCCATGACAACGCGTGGGCGGCGTCCATGATCCGCTCGACCGAATCGACCCCGATTGAAGGGTCTTCGGTATAGCGGCGCACCCGGCTCGCATGCGCCTTGAAGGTTTCGATCGTCAGTTCGGCGCGCGTGGTCTTATAAGTAAAATTGTTCTTGAAGAAATCGTTATGGCCGTACACATGGGCCATCGTGAGAATTTGCAGCAGCAGCGTGTTGTCGCGCATCAGGTAGGCGATCGCCGGGCTGGAATTGATCACCATCTCATAGGGCAGGCCGCTGACTCCGTGATCGTAAAGCGTTTTCAGCTTCTCATAGCTTTTGCCGTATGACCAATGCGGATAATGCGACGGCATGCCGGAATACGCCATATAACCCAGCATCCCTGTGTGATCGCAGATTTCGAATTCCTGCGGATAGCAATCGAGTCCGAATTCGTCCACCTTCTCGCGAATGCGGGTATCCCAGTCGATCAATTCCTTGAGTTCGTAATTCGCCATCTTGCGCCTATCCCTCGGGCTATTCCTTAATCCGATCTTTGGCCAGGAACGCCTTGAACGATGGCCAGATATCTTCCTTGCGCTCGATCAGGACGGTATGGAAGTTGGGCGCATCGAGGCGGCGGAACACGTTGAGCATCGAGGATTCGTAGTAGCGCGAACCGAGCGGTTTGATCTCGCCATAGCCGAAGAGGTTGCAGATATCGGCGAGTGCCTGGGCCGCGCGCAGGGCGGCGGGATTGTCGGAATCGAAGTTATCGCCGTCGGAACAATGGAAGGCATACACATTCCACAGCGACCGATGGTAACGCTCCGCCACAATCTCCAGCGCCTTCTGATAACCCGACGAGATAAAGGTGCCGCCCGATTCGCCCTTGTAGAAAAACTCTTCCTCGGTAACCTCGCGGGCCTCGGTATGATGCGCGATGAAGACGATCTCGACATTGCGGTAGCGGGTCGAGATGAACTGAAACAGCAGAAAGAAAAAGCTGCGGGCAAGGTACTTCTTCATCGTATCCATCGAGCCCGAGGTATCCATGATGCACATCACGACGGCGTTGGATTCCTCGCGCGTGTCAACCTCGATGTGCTTGTAGCGCAAGTCGTTGTGATGGAATGGAAATCGCCGCCGCGATGGAGCCGATGGAGCGAGTGGAACGGATGGTTGATCGGCTGTTAATGGCTCGCCGTCTTCTTCCGCCGCCTTCTGAATGCGATCCTCTTCGTTGTGGATATTCGCGAGCTTGCGCATCACACGTTGACGCGCGGTGCGCCGCTTGTCGAGCCGCACCCGGATGCCGACGTGGCGATAACCTTTGCGCTTGGAGGAAAGATCGGTCTCGACTTCGCGCAACGCCCGCCGTTCAAGGTTGGGCAATTCGAGATCCTCGAACATGATCTCGACCAGCTCCTCAAGCGTAACGTCGGTTTCGTAGTAATCGACTCCGGGGCGATCGCCGGCCATGTCCTCGCCCTTGCCTGCACCCTCGCGGCCGGTCTTGCCCACCACCTGGCCGGGCTTGGAATTTCCATCGCCCTGGCCCGCGCCGGGGGCATTGTCGCCGTAGACGAAGCGGTATTCCTTGACCCCGCGCAGCGGGACTTTGATCACGCGGTCGCGGTCTTTGCCGATGATCGATTCTTCGGCGATTATATCGGCGATATTTTCGCGGATCGATTCGCGGACTTTCTGGCGATGGCGCATGCGATCGCCAGCCGAGCGGTCGGACCGCTCCGCATCTGAGGGGCGGTACTCGCGGAAGATACTGTCGACCATATCAGCTCCTCGCCATTACGATTCGCTGCTTGAATTATACCCTTGGTCCGTCCGATGCGCACCGACGCCTTGCCCCGGAAGAATCGCGCCAATCTGTCATTCTGAGCGCAGCGAAGAATCCCGGCTTTGATCCAATTGAATTGCGCAATCAGAGCATTTTTTTTAGAACGCAGCCAACCTTTTATCTGCTTCTCACGAGCAATCGCGCTGCGAACATCATTCGTCTCTCCAAAGTAACCAGGCGGTTTATCCGATATCGGCGTGTAAAGCCTCCAACCGCGCCACTCTTGTGCTCGTGCAACAAGAGTCACATTCGTGGCTCTACGATCTGGACTCCAGCGCGAAGGCTTCGCGGCACCGCCCGTGAAGCTCGTACACTTTGTTCCCCGCAGGACACTCGTTTGGAGGTCTCTCGTCTATGCTTACGGGCCCCTCACTAGAGACGGTCGCGTATCTTCCCTATGTTTTTCAATCGGTTCGTGGCACATGGTGCATCTGTTGATGATAAACACGATTCCCTTCCTCAATCCTTCCACAGATTGTTGGCGGCGTACTTCAGCACCACGTCGACGCACGATTCGCAGTAGCCGTTCTCCAGCAGGTTCTTGACCATCGAGTTGTACTTATCGCCCTGATCCTCATCGCGGGTGCGTGCCTTGGTGATGATCCGCGAGATGTCGCGCACCGAGCTCATCAGCTTCTTTTCGATCGCCTCCTTGAGCGGCTCGTAACTGCGATAGCTGACCTTCTCGCCGCGGCGCGAGGTTGACCACAGGTATGCGATCACCTCCTGGCGAAAGCCGTCGGCGGCCGATCCGATAATCGCTATCTGCTCTTCGATCGACTTCAGGAAGCCTTCGTCGGGCGACAACTCCTCGCGCGTGTTACGATCCCGCACCCGGGTCTTGTTGACGTAGGCCTCGGCGTGATCGAGGTAGTTCTGGAACAAAGCCTCGGCCTGCTCCTGATAGGAGTAAACGAAGGCGCGCGTGATCTCTTTTTCGAGCAGATCGAGATATTCCTTGTGCAGCGTGTCTTGCAGGAACTCCAGATACTGCTTGCGCATGTCGTCGGGCAGGTCCGCTTCCTTGGTCATCGCGATCAGCGCTTCGCGCACGTTGATCGGGTTGATGCAGTTGCCCGAAACATTGTCCGACAGTGCGTTGTCGAGCGCTTTCATGATGAAGCGCGTGGAAATTCCCGACATCCCTTCGCGCTTGGCGTCTTCCTTGAGTTCCTGCACGTCGACCTTCTTGGTGCGGCCTTTCTCGACCACTTCCTCGCCGTTGTACAGGCGCAGCTTGGTCATCAAATCGCATTTAGAGGTCGGTTCGAGGCGTGACAGAATCGCGAACATCGAGGCCAGTTCCAGCGTATGCGGTGCGACATGCGCGCGAAAATCCGAATGGCGGATGATCTTCTGGTAGATCTTCACCTCTTCGGAGAGCCGCAGATTGTAGGGCACTTTCACCACCACGATACGGTCGAGGATCGCCTCGTTGGTGTGATCGGCCTTGAATTTCTGCCACTCGGCCTCGTTCGAATGCGCGATAATCGTGGTATCGACGTAAACCATCCCATGGCGTCCCGGCGCCGGGATTACCTTTTCCTGAGTCGCCGTGATCATCGCATGCAGGTACTCGGTCTCGTTCTTGAAGACCTCGATGAACTCGACCATCCCGCGGTCGCCCACGTTGAGCGCGCCGTTGAGCTCGAGTACGCGCGGATCGCCCTCGGAGTATTGATCGAGCTTCGAAATGTCCTCCGAGCCGATCAGCACCGAAGTGTCTTGGTTGTTCGGATCGACCGGCGGCACCACGCCGATTCCGACCCGGTTGCGCTTGGAAAAATTGCGCGTCTCGATCGGAAATTCTTCGTAGCGTTGGTTGTAATCCTCTTTTAACCGATAGCGGCAGACCGGGCATAGATCGCCCTCGATATGCACGCCGAGCATCTTCTCGAACTCGCGCCGCAGATGGCGCGGGATCAGATGCAGCGGCTCCTCGTGCATCGGGCAGCCCTGGATCGAATACACCGGCGCGGCCTGCTCGAGTCCGCGCTGGATTCTTTCGACCAACGAGGTTTTACCCGATCCGACCGGGCCCATCAGATAGAGCACCTGGCGGCTTTCTTCGCCCTTGAGCGAGGCAGAATGAAAATAGCGAACGATCTGCGCGATCGTGCGCTCGATCCCGAAAAACTCGTCGGCGAAAAAGGAATACACCTTTACCGCTTCGTCTTTGTAAAGCCGGCGGGTGCGCGGGTCGTCGGTATTTTGAATATCGGCGATACCAACCGAAATGATCAAATCGTAAATGCGGGCGTGCGAGAGTTTGACAATCGTCGGGTCGGCTTTAACCAGGTCGAGGTACTCCAGCAGCGTCCCCTTCCATTGCTTCGCTTGGCGGGCAGCTCGATCCTTCTGAATCACGCGGGAGAAATCGTTCCCTTCCATCAGCCTGACTCCTTGGTCGGGTCGGAGATTTTGCGGTCTGTGCTTCGAGTTTCGTGGCGGGCAGGCCTGCGCTGTGTCAGCATCATGCCTGCTTCATATATAACGGAAACTGTTACTAATAATCAACGTAGCTTCTATCTAAATACCTTCGATTCAGGGCGCAATTATCAAATTTATTCACAGGCGCGACAGCAATCCGGCGCACCGTTTATGCACTGAATTTTGTCGCTGGGAACTAATCTGCCTACTCAGCGATCGCACCGATCGAGTGGCCGATCTTCGTCTTGCCATCCTGATGCACAATTTGGGCCGCAAATAGATGGTCGTCGTGCGCGAAACCGATCCATGATCGCTCGCTCACCGCCTGCCTCAAATAAGCGGCTTTATGTTCCATGGTGGCCATCGGATCGAGGTCGTAGGCCTGATTCCAGGCGCCGCTCAGATGCGATCGCGTCGGCACGATATCGGCCAGATGTGCGAACGAACCGTCGCCGTCGCGGACCACCACCACCTGATGGTCCCGGGTATGGCCGCCGGTGACGCGCGCCGTCACCCCGGAGATAATTTCAAGTTCGCCATCCATCGGCTCAATCGCTTTGATGTTGGGCGCGAGACATTCTTCGAGATGGCGATAAGCAGTACGCAGCCGCTCATTTTTTGGGCCTTTTGCGATCTCAAGCTCCCCCTGTTGAACAAATATGCGTGCGCACGGAAACGCCGTTTCAATCACTCCCGACTCCCGATGCCGTACGATCCCGCCGCAGTGATCGAAATGCAGGTGGGACAGGATCACCGCCGTGATGTCCCCCGGTTCCATGCCCAGCGCCTGCAACCCGTCGAGCAGCCAACCCTCGCCATGGTCGAAGATTTTGCGCTCGGTTGCGCTCAGCCGATTGCCGATTCCGGTATCGACCAGAATCGCCTCGCGCCCGCGCAGGATCAGCGGGCAGGTGAGATTGAGCCGAATCCGGTTGTACACATCGGGCGGATGATTTTTTTTCCACAGTTCGCGCGGCACCACGCCGAACATGCAACCGCCGTCGTTGCGCCAGAACCCATCGGTCAGAAAGACAATTCGAGTGGCGCCGATATTTATTTCGGGTGGACGTTTCATCCTGCCTGAATCCTAGTCAGGCCCCGGCCAGCCATAAACCGAGGACTAGCGCGACTCCACCGCATCCGGCAGTGGCGAGATAAAGCAGCGTGAGCCGCGAGATTCGCGTGGTGATCGCGCCTGATCGTCCATCGGGCTGCGGCGGGAGTCTCATCTGCGAGTCGGCGCGAAACGCCGCCCACGTCGCCAGCGCCATGATCGCGTATAATGCAAGCTTTATTTGCAGCAGATGCACGAACTCCGGGGCGAATCGGTAACTCCTGGTCTGACCCGCGATCCAGAGATTGCCGAGCCCGGTCAGGATCACGGTTATTGCGGCGACCAGACCGATTTGATTAATCGCGGGCGCCGCGCGCATCGCGAACTCGCTCCGTTCACCGCTTTCGGCGTCGAGCACCACCGCCGCCAGCACGAAACATAGACAAGCGCCGATCCAGATCGCGCCGCCCGCCACGTGAAGCCATAAAAATGCTCCTCGTAGCGTCATGCGGCGAAAGCATTCCCTGCTTTAAACAGTGAGACCGCGGGGGATTTGGCTGGAGGACGCACCGGCCCGATCCGCGGCGGCTTCCGAACGGGCGCGCCTATCGCGTGAGCCGGCATTCGGTTGACCAGCAGCCGCCGTTATTGCAGGGGAGGGGTGCCCAGGACGGCGGTAGCCGGGTTGGGCGCGATTGAGGGCGCGGGTCCGTCAGCCGCATCGGCGCGCACGAACACGATCAGCATCCCTTGTTCATAGCGCGGACCGCCAAGGATCAGCGAAGCATGGTTGGGTAGCTTCAACTCAGTGGACATTTCCGGCCGCTCGCCGGCGAACAGCACCAGTTCCATCGCGATCATATCGCGATCGATCCGTCGCGGCGAGACATGCAGAATTCGTCCGCCGGGCAGCGTGAAAGCCACCATCCGTCCGCACATGGTCTTTTTGTGTTGCCGGCTGACCAGCCGATAAGTGCTGTAGCCAAACGGCAGTGCGGCCAGTCGCGGGGTCATCGAGGCCAGCCGGGTGTCGATCCCCTCGTTGGTGTCGGCGGCCATGATCGAGTCGATATGCACCTCAACCGCGCGTGAGGTGGCCTTGTCGCCCGCCAACACTATACCGCTGAATGTTAATATGCCGAGCAGGACGAAGAAGATAGCTGGCCTGCGATGCGAAATCATGCAGCAGTTCAACCGGTTCAGCGTTGTTGGTCCGGGAGCCAGATGACGGTGGTATCGGTGCGCGGCTCGCTCCATACCGCGACCGAGGGGTTCTGGGACTCAAGCCGTGAAATAATAGCTTTTGAATCGGCGACGACCGGGTTCTCTTCGATCGCATTCGCCAGTTGAGTCGGAGCGGCAGGAGAAATCGGGCTGACGTGGGCGCTGGCGACCACCGTCGCGGAGCGACCGATCGTATAGTTGCGCGCATAAGGGGTGAGAATCAGCGCCGTCAGCGCCGCCATGGCGACCACTGCTGACGCCAGCGAAAAGGTTGAACTCATGCGCTCGTCGATCGATTGGAGCCACAACCCGAATCTCGACCAGACCGACGGTCTTAGCTGGTCTATCCGGGCTTGCACGCTGGCAGTGAGATTATCCAGCGCCAAAGTGCCGACTGAAGCTTCGACGGTGGTGCGTAATTGGTTCCCAAGCGATGCAAAATCGGCCGCTTCCTGCTCACATGTGGCGCATCCGGCGAGATGCCGGGCCACCGTCAGCAATTCCGCGGGCGCCAATTCCCCATCCCCAAAGGCGCTCAAGAGCGGGCGAATCTCGCTACAATCAGTCATCCGCGCTCAATCCCCGTTCAAATCCTGAAGAATGCTGCGCAACTTATCACGGGCATAATGTAATCTACTCATTACCGTCCCGCGCGGACACTGCAATACTTCGCTGATCTCGTCGTAGGAAAGCCCTTCCACTTCACGTAGCAGTATCACGGCGCGATGTTCCGGCGTCAACTCCTGCAACGCCTGCTGAATCCTCTGGTTAAGCTCGTTGCGCGCCAAAGCCTTGAACGAATCTCCCTGCGCGCTGGGCAGCCGCGAAATTTCGGTTTCGGCATCCTCGCCCCGAAGTACGATATGGCGCCCCTCATGGCGGCGGAAGTCGATCGCGATGTTCGCGGCAATCCGATACAGCCAGGTCGAGAAACTGGAACGGGACTCGAACTTGGGCAAGTTTTGAAACGCACGAACGAAGGTCTCCTGTGCTAGCTCAAGTGCATCGTCCTGATTATGAACCACCGCGAAGGCAACGCCCACTACCCGCCGCTGATATCGTTCAACCAACACCCCAAAGGCCTGAGCGTCCCCTGTTCTGGCCTGGGCGATAAGTTCGGCCTCGTCCCCCTGCGGGCGGCTTGGGTTTCTCAATTCAGTTAGACGATGCTGGTTGCTGGTAAATTCAGCGCCTGGCCACTTTCCCCGGTCATCTCGGCCCAGTTCGATCCCCACTTGAGATCGACTTTCAGCGGCACCTGCAAGGCCGCCGCTTCTTCCATCGCCTCCCGCGCTATATCGCGCACCCGATCGAGCTGGTCTGCTTCCACTTCGAGCAACAGTTCATCATGAACCTGAAGCACCATCAGGGCTCCTAATTGCTTTTCGCGCAGCATTCGATCAAGCCGTAGCATCGCAACCTTCATCAAGTCAGCGGCGCTGCCCTGAATCGGAGTGTTTATCGCTATTCTTTCGGCCTGCGCACGCGATCCACCCTGCGGTCCATTCAGTTCCGGCAGATAGCGCCGCCGCCCATACATGGTGGTGACGTATCCGCATTCGCGCGCCGTTCGCAAGGTTTCATCGAGCCAGGCGCGGACCCCCGGCAGCCGTTCAAAATAGCGCTTTATGTAGTCAGATGCTGCGTTCAGCGCAATCCCCAACTCGCCCGCGAGCCGCTGCGGCCCCATCCCGTATATGATCCCGAAGTTGATCACTTTCGCGATTCGCCGCGCCTGTGCATCCACCTGGTCCCGTTCGATTCCCAGAATTTCGCAGGCGGTCCGCGCGTGGATATCCTCGCCGCCCGAAAAGGCCTCGATCAGCGTCGAGTCGCCCGACAAATGCGCCAGCACGCGCAACTCGATCTGCGAATAATCCGCCGATAGCAGGATCGAACCCGGGGGCGCCACGAACGCACGCCGGATACGGCGGCCGTCTTCGGTGCGGGTCGGGATGTTTTGCAGGTTCGGGGCGCTGGAACTCAGGCGGCCAGTGGCAGTGAGGGCCTGGTTAAAGCAGGTGTGTATCCGATGGTCCTTAAAATCAATTAGAGCTTGCAGTGCATCAGCATAGGTGGATTTAAGCTTCGATAACGTTCGATAATCGAGCAGCTTTTGCGGCAGCGGATGGGCACTGGCGAGCCGCGTCAGGGTATCGACGTCGGTCGAATAGCCGCTCTTGGTTTTAGACAGTCCCTTGGTCGGCAACTTCAATTCGGTAAACAGTATCTCGCGTAATTGAAGCGGCGAATTGAGGTTGAACGGATGGCCGGCGAGATCGATGCACTCGCGCTCCAGTCGCGCCATCTCGGCCCCGAATTCGCTGGAAATATTGCTCAGTGCGCCGGCATCGATGCCAATTCCGGTCCGTTCCATTTCGGCTAGCAGCCCGGCAATCGGCAACTCAATATCCCGATAAAGCGCCAGCAGCCCGGCCGCTTCCAATTTGGGCAGCAGAGCCTCGCGCAAAGCGGCGACCACTTGAGGCTCTGATCCCGCCGATGCGCCGCCGCCTAACGGGGTCAGATGTTGATGATAGAGGTCGCTCAGCGATGGTTCCGGTTTGCCGGGATTGAGCAGGAAGCCAGCCAGCATCGAATCGAAATCCGCGTCTGCCAACCTAATCCCATATTCATGGAGCCGATGTAGATGCTGCTTCAAATCGTGGCAGCTTTTCGAGCTATTCCCGCTCAGTAGCGCCGAGGTTGCCGGTATCTCTTCCGCATCTACCACGTAGGTAATCTCGCTGCCGTCGGCGTGGAGCTTTAGCTTCGACGCGGCGGGCGTCTCATCGTGATTGAGATGCAGCGCAATGCGCGAGGCCTGCGCCAGCTCCGCGACCGCCGCGGTCAGCCGCTCGCCGGCGACCGGCTGCTCTGCGGCGCTATCGCCGAGCGGTAACGAACGCTGCGAAGGGGCGAGTTCGGCCAGCAGGGATCCGAACTCAAGCTCGCGCAGCAATTCGGCGACGGCTTGCTCGTCGATTCCTGGCCAGATCAGAGCCTCGGGCTCCAGCTCCAGCGGCACTTTGGTTTCGATACTTACCAGTTTGCGCGCCAGTTCGGCGCCGGCCCGATGCTCCAGCAGCAGCGCGCCGAATTTCTTCGCTCCGCGAATTCCAGCCTGTTCGATCTGATCAAGTTGGGCATAGAGTTGGTCCAACGATCCGAAATGACGGATCAGCGCCGCCGCGGTCTTCTCGCCGATGCCCGGCACGCCTTTGATGTTGTCGATCGAATCACCCATCAGCGCCATAATGTCGATCAGCGCCGCCGGTTCGACGCCGAAGCGTTCTCGCACTTCGCGAACTCCCGTGCGCTTGTCGCGCATGGTGTCCCACAGCGTAATGCCGGGGGAGACCAACTGCATGAAGTCCTTGTCGGCGGTCACGATGATAACGTCGAACTTCCGCTTGTCGGCACGCACGGCGAGGGTTCCGATCACGTCGTCGGCTTCGACTCCATCGAGAGTGATAAGCTGGAGACGACAAGCTTCCACCGCGCGATGGATATACGGAATCTGCACCGAGAGGTCGCTTGGCATTTCGACCCGATTGGCCTTGTAGTCCTCGAACAGATCGTCGCGGAAGGTTTTTTTGGGGGAATCGAAAACGATCGCGATGTGTTCGGGGCGGGCATCCTTCAGCAACTTGAAAAGCATCCGGATGAAGCCGTAAATTGCGTTGGTTGGCATCCCGCGCGAGTTGTTGAGCTGCGGAAGGGCGAAAAAGGCGCGGAAAATATAGCCCGAACCGTCGATCAGGTAGAGTTTGGCGCGTTCCGATGGCATCATATCGAAGCTAACCGAAGCTGGCCTTCGGCAAAAGCCCGCGACCTCGCCTTTAATCCTGTCTCATTGACAGTGGGGCGGCGGATAGCTACGAGATATCGTTTGGAATCGGTTGTGAATTAATTGGGCATTTTCAACGTCTGTAATGTTTGAAGGTCAGCTTGCAAGGCCAGGGGTTGATAGTTCGGCCCGGCTATTTAGATGATCGAAGTCAAAAATCTGAACAAAAGCTACGGCGATTTCGTTGCGATTCGCGACGTCACCTTCATCGCGGAGCAGGGCCAGATACTCGGTTTTCTGGGTCCCAATGGTGCGGGCAAGACCACCACGATGAGGATTATCACCGGCTTCATGCCGGCCACCTCGGGAACCGTGGTGATCGACGGCCTCGATTCCTTCCGCCAATCGCTCGAAGCGCGCAGTCGAATCGGTTATTTGCCCGAAAATCCGCCGCTTTACAACGAATTGCGGGTCCGCAGTTATCTGCGCTTTGTGGCCAAACTTCGCGGCGTAGCCAAACCGCAGGTCGAAGCGGCGGTCGATCATATGATCGAGGTGTGCGGCCTCTCGACGATGGCGCATCGGATCTGCGGTCAGCTTTCAAAAGGCTTCCGGCAGCGGGTAGGTTTGGCGCAGGCGCTAATCCACAATCCGCCGGTGCTGGTGCTCGACGAGCCGACTATCGGTCTCGATCCGCGCCAGATCCACGAGATTCGCGAGTTGATCCGCGGCCTCGCCGGTAAGCGCACGATCGTGCTCTCGACCCACATCTTGCCGGAGGTTTCGCAGATCTGCGACAAAGTGGTGATTATCAACGAGGGCCGGGTGGTGCTGGAAGAACAACTGTCGGCGATGCCCGCGGGCACCTCGCTCGAAGATTTGTTCCTGAGCACCATCGCCAAAGAGCACCATGAAGGAATTGAGGCTCCGGAAGAGCTGTTGGAAGAGGTCGGGGCCGGTCACGGTTGATCAACACGGTTCACTGACACACGAATACGCATGAGAAACACGCTTACAATCGCGGGCAAGGAGCTGCAGAGCTACTTCGTCCAGCCGATCGCCTACGTCGTGATGGCGGTATTTCTGCTGCTCGGCGGATGGTTCTTTTTCGTTCTGGTGCGGCGCTTCGACCTGATGATGCATCTCTACGGTGCAATGCAGAATACGCAGGGACTGGAGAGCCTCAACCTCAACGATACGATACTGTCGCCGCTGTTGCAGGATCTCTCGATTGTGCTGGTGATCCTGGTGCCGGCTCTGACGATGCGCACCTTTGCCGAAGAGAAACGCCTGGGCACCTATGAGTTGCTGCTCACAGCGCCGATTCGCACCGGCGAGATCGTCGCGGGCAAGTTTATCGCGGCGGCGGCAATTGTCTTGTTGATGATCCTGCTTGCGGGGATTTATCCACTGATCCTGATCCTCTTTGGGAATCCGGAGCTGGGCCTGATCGGCGCGGAATGGCTCGGGATGGCGTTGCTGGCGGTCTCATTCGTCTCGATCGGTTTGTTCACCAGCTCGCTCACCCAGAATCAGATTATCGCGGCGATCACCTGCTTCGGCATACTGCTGCTGTTGTATGTAATTTCATGGCCTGCGGAGTTGGGTGGCGTGACGCTCGGTAACGTGCTGCGCTACCTCGCGCTGCCGGAGCATTTCGATCAGATGATCAAAGGCGTTATCGATACCACCGATATCGTCTATTTTTTCAGTGTGATCCTGCTGGCGTTGTTTCTCACCCAGCGATCGGTCGAGTCGGCGCGTTGGCGTTAGGAGCTGGGTGATGACTGGACGGAGTTCCATACTGGCCGGCATTCTCGGCCTCGTGCTCTTGACCTTTGCGCTTATCGATTACGTCGCGGCGCCCGGCTTTCGCTTCTTTTTCCTGGTCAACCTGGTGGTGGGCGTTTTCGCGATCATCATCTGGGCCACTTCCAGCCGGACCTCGGTTACTGCCCTCGCCGGACGCCGGACGGCTCGCTACGGCGCGAACGCGGCGGTCTATTCGATCGCGTTCATCGCGCTGCTGGTTGCGATCAACTTCATTTCAAGCCTGCATCATGTGCGTTTCGATCTGACTTCGAACCGGATTTTCAGCCTTTCAAGCCAATCGGTAAAGGTGGTCAAAGGGCTCAAGCGGCCGCTTAAATTTTATGGATTTTTCGCCGCCGGGCGTAATCCGCAAGCTGAGCAGTTGTACCAGAGCTACGCCTACAACTCGCCGATGGTCTCGTACGAGATCGTCGATCCGGATCGCCATCCCGAGCTGGCCGAGAAGTACAAAGTCTCGGTGATGAATACCACTCACATTCAATACGGCGGCGGCAACAGCAATGACGGCATCAATGTTTCCGATGTCACCGAGTCGGCGCTCACCAATGGAATTATCCGGGTAACCAAGAACGTCAAGAAAGTTGCGTGCGTCGCTCAGGGCGAGGGCGAGCCTAAGCTCGACGACGATCAGGGTACCGATGGATTCGGCGCCTTGCGCAAAGCGATGGAAGGCGAAGGATACGAAACGCGTCAGTTGCTGCTGGCGACTATCCCGGCGGTTCCATCGGATTGCTCGATTTTATTGGTTGCCGGGCCCACCCGTCCCATGCTCAAAAGCGAGCTTGCTTCGATCGACGCCTATTTGAAAAAAGGCGGGCGCGCGCTGGTGATGCTGCGGCCCTCGAACCCGAACGATCCCGCGGTGGAATCGGGTCTGGTTAGCCTGGTCGGCAACTGGGGCGTGAAGGCTGGCAACGACATCGTGGTGGATCAGGTGCTGCGCCTGTTTCAAGGACCGGCGCTGGGTTTGAATCCGCTGGTCGATACCTATGGGCCGCACGAGATCACCGCGAATTTCGATCAGCGCACGGTGTTCGCGATGTCTCGCTCGGTCGAGCCAACCGATCCGCCGAAGCCGGGATTGGACGTGGCCTGGCTGGCTAAAACCAGTGCGACTTCATGGGCGGAAACCGATCTTACCGACCTGTTTCAGCATCAGACCGCCACCCTCGACAACAAGGATCGCAAGGGACCGATTACGGTGGCCGATGCGGTCACCGCCAATCTGAAGCAGCTTGGATGGGGCAACGGCACGGCCCGGATGGTGGTGTTCGGATCGACCGAGTTCGCCAACAACCAATATTTGGACAATTTTTTCAATCGCGATTTATTCATGAACAGCGCCGATTGGCTGGCCGGCGAATCGAATTCGATCTCGATTCGTCCGCGCACCGTGCGCGCCTCGCGTTTCGCGCTGACGGTGGCGCAGTTCGGCATCGTGTTTGCCCTGTCGGTGCTGCTGCTGCCGGAACTGCTGATTATCGCCGGTATCGTAGTGTGGTGGGAACGCCGCACCTGACCTCCGGATCGGGTTCTCAACAGCCATGTCATTTCGCAATACGGCCATCGTTCTCGTCCTGTTAATCATAGTCGGCGGCTATGCGCTGATCGTTGGAGTCGGCAGCAAGCCGGTGCCGCCGCCGACGCTGGTCAGTTTCGATCCCAAGGACGTTACGGCGATCGATCTCAAATATCCGGACCGGGAAATTTTGCTGGCGCGGCAAAAGGGCGGCGATTGGCAAATCGTAAAGCCGCTTCAGGCCAAAGCCGATCCCGCTGTTATCAACACCCTGACCGAAGCGATTTCGAGCTGCGAAATTAAGGATACCGTCGAGCAGAAACCGGAAAATCTGGCCCCGTTTGGATTAAAAGATCCGCGCGCGACGGTCATCGTCACGGTAAAAGGGAAGGGCGCATTGCCGGCGATCGAGGTCGGCAGGAAGACCCCGGTCGGCGCATCCGCTTATGCGAAAGTGGCTGGCAATCCGGCGGTGGTGCTGGTTAACGAATCGTTTCCGTCCGACGTCACCAAGACCGCCAACGATTTTCGCGATCGCCAGTTGCTCAACTTCAAGGTCGATCAGGTGCAGCAATTCGTGATCGATCATCCCGGCGGAGCCACGATCGATTTAACCCGCGATGGCGACCGTTGGCGGATCGTCAAACCACAGCCTTACGAGGCCGATCCTACCACTGTGCTGAGTGCGCTAAGCTCGCTGGCCGATCTTAAGGCAGCGGATTTTGTCGTCGATAATGCCAGCAATCTGGCCGAGTATGGGCTCGATCATCCGCGGTTCACGATCACGGTCCGTACCGGTAAGCAGGGCCAGTCGCAGGAGTTGAAGTTCGGCAACGATATGGTCGGCGGCCGCGACGGGATTTACATTCAGATCGCCGGTCAACCGTCGGTTTTTACGATCACCAAGGAATCGCTCAACGGTTTCGATAAGTCGGTCAACGAGTTGCGAGACAAGACGGTGTTGGCTTTCGATCCTTCCGCGGTGGGTCATGTGGATGTGGAATCGGCGCTTGAGCAGTACACGCTTGCCCGCAAGGGCGGGGGCTGGGATATCACCTGGAATGGCAAGACCGTACCCGCCAAGACCGCGGTGGTGGAGAATTTTCTCGACCAGTTGCGTTTTCTGAAGGGCAACGATATCGCGGCGGATCCGATGACCGATCCAAACCGGTTCGGCATGGATCAGCCGCGCGTGCTGATCCGGCTGTTCGATCGCAAAGGCAAGCAGATGGGTGCGATCAAGCTGTCCGAGTTGACCCTGATGAGCAAGTCACCGGGCGGCGCGCCCGGCAATCAGAGTTTCGATTACGCGGCCTCCACCGCTAATCGGACGCTCTATTCGATAGACAATGACGACTACAGCCAGATCGACAAGACCGCCTACGATTTCGGGGTATCGAATCAGCCCACCGCCACTCCTACCAAACCGTAGAACTCGATCAGGCTTGCGCGATCACGTGGGCGATCGCGTTCGCCGTGGTGTGCGTGATGCTCAAGTGGAAGCGCGTCACCTTTTTGCGCCGTGCGAACTCAGCCGCCTTGCCCCACAAGGCGATGGTGGGCGCCTGACCGCGTTCGCGCACCACTTCGATATCGCGCCACCCCACATTTCGGTTCCATCCCGTACCCAGCGCCTTCATCGCCGCTTCTTTGGCCGCGAAACGCGCCGCATAGCTCTGGTAGCGGCCGCGTCCGCGCGACTCGCAGTAGCTGACCTCACGTTCAGTGAACACGCGCAGGCGGAAACGGGAACCGGTGGCCGGATTTTCGAGCGCCGCCCGCATCCGTTCGACTTCGATTAGATCGATTCCGGTACCGACAATTTCCATCATAAAATTGAGCCTGTCCGCTTCGCACTTGCGGTGGCGCACAGCGTGATTCTATTGTGCAGGCCAATCGAATTCATCATGGAGTTTAGTATGGCGAAGCTGGTTACCACCGTGAACAAGGCGCGCTGCGTCATGAGCGGCGATTGCATGGAGAATGCTCCGAGCGTGTTTCAAATGGATGAGGAAGGCAAGTCCGAAGTTTTCGATCAAAGCGGCGCGGCCGACGCGGTAATCATCGCGGCGGCGCGTTCATGTCCGGTCAAGGCCATTACGGTGGTTGACCAACAGAGCGGTGTGCAGCTTTTTCCGCCGCCGAAAAAATAATCCGGCATCGGAATTCAATTTTCAAACAGTGTCGAATAGGAGCGGCAGCCGCGAAAAGCTCTCGCTTCGGCCGCCGGTGGCAGATCGGCAATCTGGCCGAGGTCGAGAATCATACACTTGATCGATCCGCCACCCTTGGCCAGAAATTCGCTGACATTTACCGTCACCGGTTCCACTGCGCGCTCCCGCACGCGCTTTAGCAGGGCGTCGCTGACACCCTCCGGCAGGAACAGGTAGAGCTTGCCCGCGAAGTCGGTCTGGAACGAGTTGGCGGCATAGAGTCGGCCGTCGCGTTCGGACAGCTCGATCAGGTTGCGATCGAATGCATCGCGCAGCCGTTGTTGCGATTCGGCGCTCAGTCCCGCCATATAGGCGAGCATGAACTCGCGATCCGGCCCGAACGACGACAGCACCGTATCGCCGTGGTAGTGCGCTTCCAAGGCAAGTTCCAGCTTCAGCAGCGGACGATGATCCCTCGCGATATGCTGTAGCTCGCCGAGGGCGTTTTTGTCCGAGCGAAAGCCGTAAATCCGCCGCCAGGGTGGCAGGCCCAGGCGCGGCGCGAAGCGCTGCCGCTCGATCGCTCCATGAGTAAAGATCATGAAGCGTCCGGCCGGAAAGAGATCCGCTTCGCCTTCGAATCGCGATTCGATATCGCGCGTCGGCAGCCCCATCGCGCGGATGAACGGGCTATATACTTCCCGCTCAGCCGCGCGCGTCGGCAGCAGATTCGCGAGATAAAAAATTCTTTCCGGCCCACTTGGCGGATACAGAAAACCGGCATTCGCCGGATAAACCAGTCCACTCAAATTCCGATCCGGCCCGATCACGCAAATATTGACGCCATGTGCAATCAGCGCACGCGCCAGCGCGTGCCACTGCCGCCGCGCCAGCTCCGGGTCAACGCGTTTTCTCATCCCGAGGACGTTGCGCGTATGCGGATTGGCGCCGCCCCGAACCGAAAAATGGGCCGGATCGCCCATCACGATCGCTTTTGGCATGAGCCTCGAATCGGATCGAACGGCGCCGGCCCGCCGTTTCGATGACACCGCTATTTGCGGGCGAATTCTTCCAGCGTTTCCACTTCCGGCGGTCCCGCCACCAGATTGGTCAGCTTGCTATGCAATTCGGCCATATACGGGGTGCCGCGATGGTGCTCGAAGGCGGCCTTGTCCGTGTAGACCTCGTAAACCATCAGCGTCGTCGGATCGTTAGTCGAGCGATGCATGATGTAGGTCAGCGTGCCGGCTTCCTGCCGGACCTTCGCGGCCATCTCGATGCAAGCCTGCTCAACCTGCTTCTCGGAGCCCGGCTTGGATTTGATCTTTGCGATTACCGTGAAAGCCATGGTCATTTACCTCCTCCGGAATTGTAGAAATGAAGATGGCCGATTGTAGCATGATGCAGAAGGAATCGCGCCGGGGCGATGAAAAGGAAATTTTTCCGCAGGATGTATGTGAAAAGGTTTTTGCCGCCGGTCTGATCAACAGCACCAAGCATTTCATCTCGAACGGATTGCGCGCCGAATGGCACGTCACTTTTAAAAGCAGTAGGCCGCGTCAGCTTTGGGCGGGACGATAAAGCCGGGCCGCGATACGCGTCGCCAGCGTGCGCGGTGCGATTCGGATGGATTCCGCCAGCACAAAATTCAACGCGCCATTGATATGTAGCCACTTGCCGCGCCGGGCGGCAGCCAGCCCCTGCGCCACCACGGTCTTCACGTCCATGAACATGAACTCGGGTGTACGCGCATCCTCGATCCCGGCCACCGCGTGGAACTCGGAGCGGGTCGGCCCAGGACATAACGCCAGAATCCTGACGCCGGTGCCGGCCGCCTCGGCCGCGATCGCCTGGCTGAAGCTGACCACAAAGGCTTTGGTCGCGGCATAGGTGGCCATGAACGGAAGCGGCTGAAAACCCGCGGTCGAGGCAACGTTGATGATGGTGCCGTGATGGCGCGCGATCATCGGGGGGAGAAATTTACGTGTCAGCGCCACCAGCGCGGTGACGTTTAGGTCGATCTCTTCGAGTTCGCGATCCAAAGGCTGATCGGAAAATCGTCCGCGCGTGCCGAAGCCGGCGTTGTTAACCAGGTAATCGACTCGCAGGTTTTCCCGCTCGACTTGGTCAAAGATCGCGGCCGGAGTTTCGCGCCGCGCAAGGTCGGCGGCGATAACGTGAACCGCGCTGGCGCCTTGCGCGGTGGCCCTTTCGGCCACCTGCCGCAGGCGATCTTCACGGCGCGCGGTAAGCACCAGCTCGAAACGATCGCGGGCGAGCGCATAGGCGAATTCCTCGCCAATCCCCGCCGAAGCGCCGGTAATCAAAGCGGTCGGCATATACGAACCTGTTACCTCTTAAGAACTAAGGACGAGGCCAGAGCGGCCATGCGAAGCTCTCGTAGCTGAAGGGAAGGGCGACGATAATCGCATATGGGCGGCGTTCCGTTAATGCCCGGGGTCCTCGCCGCCGAGCTCGTGGCGAAAAGCCTCCATCGTCGAGCTCAGTCCTTTGCGCAGCGGCGTGGCCGGTTCCCAGTTAAGATACTTGCGCGCCATCGAGATGTCAGGCCGCCGCCGTACCGGATCGTCAGGACGCGCCGGCATGTATTTAAGTTTCGAGGAACTGTGCGCGAGTTCGATCGCGAGCGAGGCCAACTCAAGAATCGTAAATTCGTCAGGATTGCCGATGTTCACCGGCCCGGTCAAATCCGGGGTTTCCATCATACGCAGCAGGCCCTCGATCAGATCGTCGACGTATGCGAACGATCGGGTCTGCTTGCCATCGCCGTAAATTTCGAGATTTTCCCCGCGCAGCGCCGCCACGCAGAAATTCGACACCACGCGGCCATCGTTGATTGCCATGCGCGGGCCATACGTGTTGAAAATGCGCACGATGCGAATATCGACATTGTTCTGCCGATGGTAGTCCATCATCAGGCACTCGGCCACGCGCTTGCCTTCGTCGTAGCATGAACGCACGCCGATCGGATTTACGTGACCCCAGTAGCTCTCGGTCTGCGGATGCTCCTGCGGATCGCCGTAGACCTCGCTGGTGGAGGTGAGCAGGATGCGCGCCTTTACCCGCTTAGCCAGACCGAGCATGTTGATCGTGCCCATCACGCTGGTTTTGATGGTCTTGACCGGGTTGTACTGGTAATGAACCGGCGAAGCGGGGCAAGCCAGATGGTAGATGCGATCGACTTCGAGCAGAATCGGATTCACGATGTCGTGGAGCACAATCTCGAAGTTCGGATGGCCGCGCAGATGCGCGACGTTGGCCCGCTTGCCGCTGAAGAAATTGTCGAGGCAGATCACTTCGTGGCCATCCCTAACCAGCCGCTCACATAGATGAGAACCGAGAAAACCCGCGCCGCCGGTCACCAGTGTCCGCATCTTCGACTCCTCACCCGGTTAGCGCCGATGCTCCCGGCTCAAATCCAGCACCGTTTCAGCCACGTAGCTGATATCTTCCGCGCTCATAGCAGGATAGATCGGCAGCGACAGGCAGCGGCTGAAGACCTCTTCGGCGATCGGAAAATCACCCGGCCGATAACCATAACGATCACGATAGAAATGCATCGTATGCAGCGGTATGCAATGCACCGAAGTGCCGACCCCGCGCTCGCGCAGCAGTTCGACGAAGCGGGCGCGATCGATACGCAGGCGATCAAGCCGCAGTTTCAGCACATAGAGATGCCATGCGTGTTCGATCTGCGCTTCGGTTTGCGGGGCTTCCAAGGCGGGATCGGATTGGAAGCTCTGATTATAAGATTGCGCTATTGAAGCGCGCCGGCGCATGAAGTCGTCCGATCGCTTTAACTGCACAATACCAATCGCCGCGTGCACATCGGAAAGGTTGTACTTGAACCCGGTATCGTGGATTTCGTAGTACCATGATCCGCTGGCGTCGTAGCGCTTCCAGGCATCGCGATCCATCCCGTGCAGGCTCGCGACCGCGATGCGATCGGCCAAAGCGTCATCTTCGGTAGTGATCATTCCGCCTTCGGCGGCGGTGATGTTTTTGGTCGCATAGAAACTGAAGCAAGTGAGGTCGCCGATGGTGCCGATTTTCACCATCCCGCGTCCCTCAATCGTTCGCGCCGCGCCGACCGCGTGGGCGGCATCTTCGATAATCCTGATCCCGTGCCGGCTGGCGATCGCGCCCAGCCGATCCATGTCGCAGGGATGCCCCGCGAAATGCACCGGCATCAGTGCTTTCACCCGGCGATGGGCGCCGCTGCTCAGCGCCTGTTCGACCTGGTTCGGGTCGATGTTCAAAGTGATCGGATCGATATCGACGAACACCGGCCGCGCCCCGAGGTAACCCATCACCTCAGCGGTGGCGGTAAAGGTGAACGGCGTGGTGATCACTTCGTCGCCGGGGCCGATTCCGAGCGCAAACAGCGCCAGATGCAGCGCACCGGTGCAGTGCGCCACCGCCAGCGCACGCCGTGCGCCGACATACTCGGCAAACTCACGTTCGAAGCGTTTGACTTTGGGCCCGGTGGTGATCCATCCGGAGCGCAAAGTGTCGATTACTTCAGCTTCTTCTTCCGGCCCGATAAGCGGGCGATGAAAAGGTATCTGCCGCATCGTACGAAACAGATTACGATGCCATCGGACCCAGCGCCAGCCGGTTAGCTGGCGGGAGTGGAACCCGTGTTGGAGACTGTGCTCGGCGCGCCGGCCGTATCCGGTTCGTCGCCCGGCATCACGTAGGTTGGAATTCCGGTTTTCGCTTCTACTGCTTTTTCAAGCTTATGTGCGTCGACATCGTCCTGTAGGCCGCGCCGTTGCACCTCGTGCAGCGCGAGATTCCACAGGCCGGGATATCTGCCGTACAGATCGTCGTGAACCTCGACATAAAGCTGGTTATCGCGCCAGCCGAATTTTATCGGTTGATAGACGAAACGGCCGGGCGTGCCCACTTTCACGATATGAAAAAGCCGATCGATATCTTCGGGATACAGGCGCACGCAGCCGTGACTGACGGTCATGCCGACGCCCCACGGCACGTTGGTACCGTGAATCGCATACTCCGGCAGCGAGAGGCTCAGGCGGTAATGGCCCAGCGGATTATCCGGATCGCCGCCGGGAATCACGTGATCGGCTTCGCCGTCGCGCTCCAGATGCTCCTGGTAAATATCCTCGGGCAGGACCCAGGAGGGATTGTGAGTTTTCGCGGTCACCTTGAACACGCTGACTGGAGTCTTCCAATCGAAACGTCCTAGTCCGACCGGAAAGGTATAGACCACACGGGTGTTGCTGTATGAAGCGGATGTCACGCCATGTTTTCGCCGGCGCGGTATGGACGGCGGAGGAAAATAATAGATCCGCATTTCGGGTATGTTCAGCACCAGCCCCACGTGCGGCGCTTCGGGCAGGATGTGCTCGGTCGGCAGAATTATTTCCTGACCAACCGGCGGAGCCCACCAGTCGATATGATTATTGGCGTCGGAGATTTCCTTGGCTGAGAGTCCGTACCAGCGTCCAATATCGAGCAGGGTATCGCCCTTGCGAATCCGATAGCTCATCAGCTCGCCGACCACCGTATCGCGCCCCGGCGGAACTGGGAAAGCGGACAGCGGCCGTTTGGCGAACATCGCCTCGTCCCAGGCCTGGGCGACGCCGGCCACCGCTATCAACATGACAATCAGGAGCAGCCGAATTAACCATCGCGATGCGTTACGGCTGTCCGCTTTCATACGATCGAGCGTTGGGTGAATTAACAAAAAATGCCCCTCCCGATGTTCGCTCAGATGATACGGGAAGGGTTATTAATCGGCAATCGGGCGTAAATTGGCAAACTTCAGCACCAGCAGCTTGATCCCGCCGCGATCGAAATTGATCCAGGCCTTGGCGGCATCGCCGCGTCCCTCCTTCTTGCGCACCACGCCGCGCCCTAAAGTGGGATGGATCACGCGCGTGCCCGCGGCAAATTCGCCCGATTCCCGGTCGGCGGGTAGCTGGCTGTCGGTGTAATCGATATAAGGATCGCGCGACGGCGGCCTGAGTAACGACGTTTCGCGTTCGCGTTCGGGTGCGATACGCCGCATCCGTTCGGTGGATATTTCGTTGAGAAAGCGTGAGGATCGCGACTCCGACCGGGTTCCATACAGTTCGCGCGACAGGGTATTGGTCAGGTACAGCAACTCACGGGCGCGGGTCATCCCGACGTAGCACAGGCGCCGATCCTCCTCGACCTCGGTATCGCTGTTCTGCGCGCGGCTATGCGGAAACAGGCCCTCCTCCATGCCGGCGATGAACACCGCCGGGTACTCGAGCCCTTTGGACGTATGCAGCGTCATCAGCGCGATTCGTCCGCCGGCCGTGTTCACCTGATCGGCGTCGCTGACCAGCGCCACCCGTTCGAGAAAATCCGCCAGCCCCCCGGTGCCGCTTTCAGCATCGAAAGCGCTCGCCGCCGCCAGCATCTCGGCCACATTCTGCTTGCGCGTAGGACCGTCGGCCAGCCCGTCGAGGTAGGCGGCGAAGCCGCTGCGATCGATCACCTCATCGAGCACGCCGCGGACGCTCATGCTCGCGGCGCGGCCGATCAGATCGCGCAGCCATTCGTAAAGCGCCGAGGCCTGCTTCGCGATCCGAAACGCCACGCGCGACTCCGTCTCCAGCCGACCCATCGCCTCGTAAAGAGGAATTTTCGCATCGGCCGCCACTTCGCGCATCACCTCGACCGTGCGCGCACCGATCCCGCGCGGCGGCACGCCAACCAGCCGTTCCAGGCTGAGGGCGTCGGCGGGATTGATAATCAGGCGCAGATAGACCAGCAGATCCTTGATCTCCCGATGCTCATAAAACCGCACGCCACCGACGATGTAATAGGGAATCCGCCGCCGCACGAGCGCTTCCTCGATCACCCGCGACTGGGCATTGACGCGATAGAACACCACCACGTCGGCGGGACGCACTCGCGCCTCACCCGTCAATCGCGCAACTTCGCGGGCGATAAAGTCGGCCTCGTCCCGTTCGGTAAGCCCGGTGTAGTAGACGATTTGGTCGCCATCGCCGTTTTCGGTCCACAGCGTCTTAACCTTGCGCTCGCTGTTGTTGCGGATGACGTCGTTGGCGGCAGCCAGGATGGTCTTGGTCGAGCGATAGTTCTGTTCGAGTTTGAAGATTCGTGCGTTGGGGAAGTCGCGCTCAAAATCCAGGATGTTGCGGATATCGGCCCCGCGCCAGCGGTAGATCGACTGATCCTCATCGCCCACCACGCACAGGTTTCCAGTGCGCGCCGACAGCGCCCGCACCAGTTGATACTGCACGTTATTGGTGTCCTGATACTCGTCCACCAGCAGATGAGCGGCGCGTCCCTGCCATCGCGCCAGCGCCTCCGGTTCGCGCTCAAAAAGATGGAAGGTGAGAAACTGCAGATCGTCGAAATCCAGCGCGTTCATCGCGCGCATCCGATCCTGATAAAGCTGATAAATTTTCGCCAGCGTCAGATCGCGGCCGCCGGCCGCCGCGTCAGCGAAGTGCGCGGGCGAGACGGCTTCGTTCTTGGCCTGATTGATGCGCGCTCGCGCAATTTCGGGAGTGGGTGAATCCGGCAGGGCCGCTTCTTCGAGGATCCGGCGCAGCAGGGTCAGCGAATCGCCTTCATCGAAGATGGTGAAGTCGGGCGTGAAGCCCAGCCGCGGCGCTTCATGCCGCAGAATTCGCGCACAGGCGGAATGAAAGGTGCTGATCCAAATGCGATTGGCGCCGGTGCCGACCAGCGCCGCGACGCGCTCGCGCATCTCGCGCGCCGCCTTGTTGGTGAAGGTGACCGCGAGCATCTGATCGGGCGTAGCTTTGCCCTCGGCCAGCAGATGGGCGATACGATGAGTCAGCACACGCGTCTTGCCGGAGCCGGCGCCGGCCAGAATCAGGATCGGACCGTCGGGCGCCATGACCGCATCGCGTTGCTCGGGGTTGAGCTTTTCCAGATCGAGTGAGGACATAAACTCCAAAATTTGCGGTGAAGGGGAAATCAGCCGAGACCGAATAAGATACCGCCTCCGGCGCGCAACGCCAATACAAGCCCGGTTTGCGCTATGCTGGAGGACGCATGGCGACGTATCGGCCGCATGATCGATTCTTCCAGAAGGCCCGCGAGAAGGGTTTGCCTTCGCGCGCCGCCTTCAAAATCGAAGAGCTGCTCGATCGCTACCGGCTTGCGCGGCCCGGCGAGTGCGTGCTCGATCTCGGTTGCGCACCGGGCGGATGGCTCGCGATCCTGAGCCGCGCGGTGGGATCTCGCGGCCGCGTGGTGGGCGTCGATCTGGTTGCCGTGCGTGCGAGCTTTCCGAACGTGCGCACGATTACCGGCGATATATGCGATCCAGCGGTTAAGGTGAGTATGGCCGAAGAGTTGGGCGGCCGCGCCGGTCTGCTGACCAGCGATCTCGCGCCCCGGCTGAGCGGCATCGCGGATCGCGATCAGGCGCGGATGGACGAGCTGTTGCAGATGACGCTGGAGGTTGCGCCGTCGGTGCTGCGGCCCGGCGCCGCGATGATCGCGAAGATTTTCATGAATGCCAACTTTGAACCGCTGGTGGCCCGCTTCAGGAAAAAATTCGTCCGCGTCGATATCGCGCGCACCAAAGCCAGCCGGCCTGGATCGTCGGAACTTTATCTGATTGCACGTGAGTTCAACGACGGGATCGAGACGGCGGATAGATGAAGATTACGCGAGTGCCCATAAAAACAATATGCGGTTGGCTGGCGATTTTCAGTTTGATGCTCGGCGGCTGTATCGGCCGGCCCGGCGCCTCCCGCGCGATCAGCCAGGTCAAGGTCGAGGTGGGGCGGATCGGCGTCGATAACCGGACGGGAACGCATTATGTTTTACTGCGCGATAAGCACGGCCGCTCGCTGCCGATTATGATTGGCGAGAGCGAGGCCCGCGCTATCGTGCTCGCGATGCACGGCGTGAAGCTGCGACGCCCGCTGATGGATCAGCTATTAAGTTCGATTATCGAGAAAACCGGCAATCATCTGGATCGGGCGGTGATCAGTGAGATACGCGGGGGAACTTACTACGCGTACATCACGCTGGACGATGATCAATACCAGGTCGATTGCCGCCCCAGCGATGCGATTGCCCTGGCGATGAACACCGACGCGCCGATTTATGTTAATGAACAACTTTTCCAGCATCCCGGCGCGAGCGATCTGACCACGGTTCAACTTCCGGCCACAATCCAAAAGTTCGGCCTGACGATGCAGCAAATGACCCCGCAGCTTGCAGGCTACTTCAACGGGTCTGACAGCAGCGGCCTGTTAATCACCGATGCCGCCGGAGTTGGGGCCGCCGCCGGACTGTCGCGAGGTGACGTGGTGGTGAGCATTGACGGCGACGCGGTTAACACGCTCGAAGGCTTCAGCGCAGCCGCCGCCCGGGTGGGCGCCAACGCGCCAGTCACCATCGTGGCGCGTCACGACGGAACCGCGCGGGCGATTACCTTCAGAGCGCCTCCGTTGAGCGGCTAACGCCGGATCATCACGACCCTGACGAAGCGCGGATCGATCGGTTCATCGGCGCGCAGGCCGCCAAATTCCTCTTCGAGCATGTTCAAGGATGAGTTTACAAAAGCCGCCGCACGTTTGCGGGTCGCTTCATCCAGGCGCTGTTCCAGCAGTTGGTCGAGGCGCTGATGGAACTCCGGCCGCAGATGGGCCGGATGATCACCTCGTGTCATCAGCGCCGCGTGCATCTCGGCCAGCCTTTCCGGTTCAATCGGATCGATGCTGAGCCGCCGGTCCATCGCATAGCGCGCGCAGGCCGTGAGCAGAATCTGGCTGAGACTGATTTCGTGGCCGGCGATTGCGGAGCGAAAGCCGGGCGAAGCGATATCGAGCGCGAGCAGCGCGCGGAACAATTCCGGCATCGCGCCGATCTGATCGAGCACGCCATAGGCGAGATGGAGGTCGCGCATGGTGCGGAATTCGCGCATCGCGACCGCGCCGGAGCGATCGAGCGCGCTGAAAAAGCGGGGTTGGCGTTCGAGAAATCCCGCCAGCGCTTCGCGGTACGGCGAGTCGAGGTAAGCGACGTTGGGCGAATTTTGCGCCGCGAGACCAAGACTCTCGACCGTGGCTTCGGCGCGCTTGCGCAGGTCGATCGTGAGACTGACGCCGAGCCGGAACAGCAGCTTCAGGTGGGTATCGCGCAGATGCTCGATCGCCGCCGTCAGATCGCCGCCGGCCAGATGCTCGAGTGCGAGATTCAGGTAATCGTGGGTCATCTCGACCGCGACCCTGACCGCATCGAGATCGCCAAAATCGACCGATCTCGCCACCAGCACCTGATTGGTCACCGTCGCCATCTCGCTGCGCAACTGGCGCTTGCCCTGCGCGGCGAAGCCGGCGGTGAGCGCCGTATTAAACAGCGAATGATCGGAACCGCCGGTCACCGGCGCCATATCATGCGGCACCGGATCGAAATCGCTGGGCAGATCGGAGCGGGTCGGCGGTGAATAAGTTTGCCGGATATCGGCGAAGCGTTGCGGATTGACGTACGAGAACACGTCCTGCGCATCGAAATAATTGGGAAAGCCGCGGTCCGCCAGCCGCGTGATGCGGAATTGATAGGCCTGCTCTTCAAGCTCGGCCTCGACGCCCCAATAGATTTCCTCCATCAGGCCGGCGAAATAATTGTAATCGCTTTCGAACGCCTCCTCGATGAATTCCTGGACGAATGCGCCAACCGTATCCGATTGGGTGAACTCGACCAGGTAATGCTCATCGAATTGCACGAAATGATCGGAAGCCACCTCGGGCAGCATTTGCGGATCGTCAAGCCGATAAACGCGAATGTATTGGCGCATCAGCAGCGCCACCAATTCAAGATCGAGCGCCATCAGCGCTTCGGCCATCCGCCGCCGGCCGGACTCGGAAAGCACCTCGACCCACTCGCGCATGCGGCTGAAATCCGGCCGGTCCTTGTTCCAGCAATCGAGGTCGAACAGCCAGCGCACCTGTTCCGGCACCGCGAGGCTCAGCAGATCGCCGGCATCGGCAACTCCGATTTCCTTGAGCGTGTAGAAAAGTGTGTCGGGGGCGAAGGATTGCACCAACCGCTCGGCTTCGGGCGAAGCGAGAATCAAATCGCGCTTCTGGCGCGCCGGTAATCCATAGAGAAACTCAAGTTTCTCCTGGAATGGCAGATTAATGAAATCGTTTTGCGCGGCCGATGACATATAGAAACAAAATGCGGAAACGCGATGATCTGCCTTGGAAAATACTCCGCCACTTCAAAATGAATCAAGTAAGCAGCTTCCTGATTCTCATTTGATACGGTTATCTGAGGATGCTAAGTAGCAGAATGAGGGCAAAGTATCTGTCCGGCCCTTGTCCATGCCGGGCAGTTCGCGAGGTATCGTGATGCAGGCGAATGGCAGAACGAAGCTGGTGATCGATGATCAACGCAATGGGATATTTCGCGTTAACCGATCTGTATTTGTCTCGCCGGAAATTCTCGAGCTCGAGCGGCGCAATATTTTCGATCGCTCGTGGCTCTATGTCGGCCATGAATCGGAAGTTCGTAACCCCGGCGATTTTGTCACACGAGACGTGGGTGGGCGTCCAGTGATCATGAGCCATGGCGCCGATGGTCAGATTCGCGTGTTGATCAATTCCTGTACCCATCGCGGAGCTCAGGTCTGCCGGGAATCGGACGGCAATGCGAAATCATTTCAATGCTTCTATCACGCATGGACCTTCAACAATCAGGGCGATCTGATTGGGGTGCCCGACGCGGCCGGCTATGGCGGCGCGTTCAGGCGCGAGACGCTGAGCCTGAAGGCGCCCGCGCGCACCACCAATTATCGCGGCATGATTTTTTTGTCGTTCGATCCGGCGATCGAGGACTTTGTCGATTATCTCGCGGACGCCAAGGAGGTGCTCGACGTCATTCTCGACCAGGCCGAAGACGGGATGGAAATTGCGCCGGGCAGCCAAAAATATTCTTTCCGGGCAAACTGGAAACTGTTGGTCGAAAACAGTATCGACGGCTACCATCTGCGATCCACTCACCATACTTACCTCGAATATCTGCGCAGCACCGGCGCCGATTTTAATGAGCCGGTTCGCGGACATGCGCGGGCGCTCGGCAATGGTCATGGAGTGATCGAGCATACCGGTCCGATGGGACGTCCGTGCGCAAAATGGGAGCCGCGATGGGGCGAAAAGGTAAAGGGCGAGATGGCGGCGGTGCGGCGGCGGCTGGCGGAACGCTACGGTGAGAAACGCGCCGATCGAATCACCAATTGGAACCGCAATCTGCATATTTATCCAAGTTTGATCGTGAACGACATCATGTCGCTGACGGTGCGCACATGGAATCCGATCGCGCCCGACTACCTCGAAGTGTCGGCCTGGGCGATGACTCCACGAAATGAAGGGGCGCAATGGCGCGCGATACGGCTGGACAATTTTCTCACCTTTCTGGGGCCGGGTGGTTTCGCGACCCCGGACGATCTTGCGGCGCTGGACTCATGCCAGCTTGGATTCCGGGCCTCGAAGGAAGTTGAATGGTCGGATATCTCGCGCGGTATGGTTCACGATGCCGACATGAGCGACGAGGAACAGATGCGATCGTTCTGGCGGCGCTGGTCACAACAAATCGAAGACGGATCGGCGGCCAGACGCCGCGCCGTCGCGTAGTTCGGCCCTGTTGCATACTGGCCGCACCAACGAAAACTCACAAACCGAGGCGACTGGGGCTATGCTGACAAGGGCGGAAGCCGAAGATTTTCTCTATCACGAGGCGGCGCTACTCGATGAGTGGCGCCTGCAGGAGTGGCTCGCGCTGTTGACCGAGGATGCGCAGTACTGGGTGCCTGCAACCGATCGGCCGCAAGGCAATCCGGAAAACACGCTGTTCCTGATCGCTGACGACATGGTCCGTCTCCGCGCCCGCATCGCACGGCTGGAGAGTCCCCATGCGCATGCCGAGTCGCCGCGATCGCGTACCCGGCGATTAATTAGCAACGTGCGGGTGCTAAAGGATGACGGTTCCGAAATGCTGCTGTGGTCGAACTTCGCGGTCTATCGTTTTCGCGGCGAGATTTCCGATTATTATGTCGGCCATTACGAGCATACGCTGCGCCGCGACGGGTCCGGGCTGAAGATCAGCCTGCGTAAGGCGATTCTCGACCTCGAAGCGCTGCGGCCGACCGGCAAGGTCAGCATAATTTTGTAGTCTGAACGGAAGATTAACAAGAAGGCGTAAAAGGAAGCCATGGCAAGATTCAGTGATCAGGTGGCGATCGTAACCGGAGCGGCGGGCGGAATCGGATTGGGAATCGCGCGGCGGCTGGCGTCCGAAGGCGCCGCGATCATGATCGGCGATTTGTCCGATAACGCACGCGCGGTGGCCGGCGAAGTTGCGAAGACTTTTGGCGTGCGCACGCTCTGTGCGGTGGGCGATCTCGGTCAGCCGGGAGTGGCCGAAAAGATGGTGGCCGAGACCGAGCAGGCGTTTGGCCGGATCGATATCCTGGTTAACAATGCCGGCGGCGGAATCCTGCGTCCTTCGCTCGAGCATACCGAAGAGACCTTGCAGGCGACGATCAATCGGAACCTGTGGACCATGCTGCGGGCGACGCTGGCGGTCATCCCACGCATGAAAAAACGTGGATACGGAAGGATCGTGAATATGGGAGCCGACTCGGTCTACACCGGCCTCGATCTGCACACGATCTACAACGGCGCGAAGGGTGGGGTGCATGGCGCGACGGTTGGATTCGCGCGGGAACTCGCCGTCGAAGGGATTACCATCAACGCCGTGGCGCCATGCGGGGTTGAAACTGAAGAGGTAAAGCGCGCCGCCGCCGAAAACCATCCATTGATCGTATCGATGATGCAGATGATCCCGATGCGCCGGATGGCGAAGATCGAAGACGTCGCGGCGGCGGTCGCATTTCTGGCTTCGAGCGAGGCGGGTTTCATCACCGGCCAGATTCTGAGCGTGAACGGCGGCACCGCGATGGGCTGAACCGGTCGCGCCGTCAAAAGCCGATCGCGAGCCAGGAGAAGCCGTTGCTTTTCTCAGGTCCATTGCCCCCAATAACGGTCTGGCCGCCCGCAGTGACCATGCCGTTGGGCACGTCGAGTACGAACACCGCGCTGGCGGTACCATAGGAGATCACCGAGGCCACGGTGTTTTCGCCACCGGTCGCCGCGTAGACGTTGGTCGCCAGCGGCGGGAGCAGGATCGCGTTCGGAAACGGAATCGGCCAGACCACCGAATACTGAGTATCGCCGCTGATTTTTGTGGCTGGCAGTGAGTAGTAGCCCCACTGGATTATCGCCACCACCGCGCCGCGAGCCACGTCGATGATCGGGATCTCAAGATAGCCGTTACCTTGCAACGATCCCCGAAACTGCGCGGTAAAGGTCTGCAGCGCGGAGATGTTGGCGAGGTTAGTGTCCTGCCGTTGCTTCAGAAGCGCGGTACGGTTGGCAAGTTGCTGATGCGGTTGGTTTGAAATTCCGATCCCCCCGAAGCTCGCGCCAGTGGCCGCGCCTTCAACCGTGTCGGTCGCCTGAATTTCGTAAACTTCATCCGCCGTGAACTCCGCATTGTCGATCAAGGTCGTCATGGTCACCTCAGCCTAAGTCGATTGGGTCTGCGCAGAGCGAGCGCGATGTTCGATGGTCAGCTAAAAAGTAAGCGTCCAGGTTCCGGTCAAGCTCATCCCGGAACTGAAGGTGATCGGTGAGATCGTTTTGCGCGCGAGCAGGATCGTCGGCGAATTGGTTCCCGGCAGCGCGACCGCGGTTGGATTGGCGAACAGCCCCAGTTCCTGGATCGTGATACCTTGCGCCCCACTGTCGGCGGCGACCAGGCTCCAATTGAGCTGCACGCTGCCCGACCCTGGATTCGTGCCGTTCTCGGCATGGCTGTCCAGCGCCTTATAGTATGCGGGCGAACTCAGGCCGGTGTCCGTCAGCGCCGGGGCATTGGAACCCGAGCCAAAACCGATGGCGGTGGCGGACTGACCGGCGGTGTCGCCCGCGAGTAGCGCCGCCAGCGCGGGCAGGCCGGCGTTGACGAACAGGTTGGGCGAGTCGTGGGTACCGATCAGCATCCCATGCCGGAAGATCCGGATGCCGACGATTCCCGTGGGACGCCGAGTGGAGATGCTGGCCGAAAGATCGAGACGGGTCCGAATCAACTCCATTTTATCCTCCTTGTAAGACAGGGTTGCCGCCGATCACGAGTGCCGAATCCGCGACCACCGGTTCAGCGGCGCCATAGGTGATTCCGCTATGCCGGTAATGCGCGTTGTACCGCGGGGTGATCGGTCCGTACTGGTCCGAAAGCGGCGCGGACGTTACGTTGGACAGCAGCGCGTCCGCCGGCTCGGGAGCATTGTCGATTTCGATTTGTGCGATACCGCCGGCGCTTAACCGATCGGCCGGAACCGGAGTGTCGTCGATGATCGGCGGCAGCATGAACCATACGGAGTCCAGCCACGCGCGCGCCGGCTTGAAGAAATTAATCGCGGCGGTAATCAGGTTGAGGTCCGAGGCGGCAACCGATTGGTTATCCGCGACATCGAGTATCACGCGAAAGACCGCCCATCCCTGATTCGCGGGATACGTGCTGCCACCCCAGCTCTGCTGCCCTTCGATCAGGCTTACGGCCCCCCAGCCCAATTGCGATAGCGCGCGTTTGATCGCCGCCGGCGTGCCACGTACCCGATGCAGCGCGATGGCGGTTTTGAGCATCGCGCGCTGGCCGCCGCCCGCCGGCCCGCCAGGGCCGCTCAGGGTATCGATCGAGGTAAGCGTGTCGATGTCCGTAAGCGCATCGATACTGACGCCGTCGGGGGCGATTAGCTGCCATAGCGGCGAAAGTATGTCGAATTGCCAGGCCAGAAACGGCAACGTGGTCTGGGGCACGGAATCGATTCGATACACCAGCATCGGCGTCAGATCGATCGCGCCCAGCCGCTCGATCAGTTGCAGCAGGGCCTGACTCCGCGCGTCGTTTATCGACGGTTGAACTGTGAGGTGGGGCATCGCTCAGCTATGCTCCGCGCTGGTCGCCTGGGTAAGTGAAATCGCCGTGCAGTTCGCCCACAGTCCCGGTGCCGAGGACATCGAGAGCACCCCCTGTCCGGCGACCGGTGCGGTTACGCTGACCTGGTAAACGCCCGGCACGGAAAGCGCGCTGACGATCTGGCTGGCGACGACATCGCGCCCGATTCTGCCTGCCTGATTCAATGCAAACTGCACCGCCGCGGCATTCGCCGCCGCCATGGTGGCCGCTGGATCGGCATCGGTATATAGCGAAATCGTGGCGGCTATCTGATAGTCCACTTCGGTGACGGGGTTAACGTTCACGGTATCGGTCAATGGCCGAACGCTATCCGCCGAAAGAATCGCCTGCACTTTCTGCAGCAGCGAAGCACTCGCGACACCGCCCGGATTCGGACCCGCCGCGGGTTGCACGCTGACCGGTCCGGTCAATACATAAACATCCACCGTGCCCGGCGCCGAACTCAAAACCTGGACGTCGATTATCGAAGGGTCCGCCCCCAGGGCGAAAAAACGATAGGCGGAGGAAGGACCGGCGACTGAAAACTGGTTCGGCGCGGCCTGGATACGGGTCCGGTAGTGATCGTCGGTCTCGGGCGCCGAGCCGCCGCTGCTGACATCGGTATTGGTAACGCTGGCGATCTGGGCGCTCGGATTGAGTAATACATTTACCTGTCCGGCCAGATAGCCATTGCCGGATGTTCCCGCGGTGGTGGCGGTCGCGCTGACGCTTCCCTGCGTACTCCCCGCTGGAATAATCAGTTCGCTGTCGGTCGCAAATGAGATCTGACCGTCATTGGTTCCGACCAGTGTGCCGGCGAAAATTGTGTATTGGACGCTCAGCGGATTAACTAAGGTGAACTGCAACGTGACGCTGGCGCCGACGGCTCCCAATCTTGTTACGCCAAGCAGCGCTCCCAGGTAATCGATCATCGGAAAACTGGCGAAGGCGAGCAGGTTTTGCTGCCCGGCATATTGGATCGCGTCGCGCACCAGAGATTCGCGATACGCATACAGGTTGATCAGCAGGCGCTCGACTTGCGCCGGCTGCAGCGTGCGCGCGGCGGCGGCTTCGAAAGCCGCGATCATGTCGGCGAGGATAAGGTTCGGGTCTAGCCCATCGCTGTCGTTGACGAACAGCGGAGCGGGAAGATTTGGAACACCAGCGGCCATTCACTTTACCTCAACAAGGATTTGATCGACCTTTCGCGGTCAGGGCTGGCTGATACCGGGAAGCTGGACGGAGGTGGTGCGGGTCTGCGATGCGGCCGAACCAAGCTGCAACCGCCAGATGACGGTGACCGACAAATGGCCCGCGGTTTCTCCCGGCAACGTGGTGACCGACACCAACTTGACTCGCGGTTCCCACAGGGTGATTGCCTGCGTTACTTCGCGGACCGCCGATGGAATCGCAACGTCGATCGGATAGTCGATATATCGCCAGAGATCGCTGCCGAAGGTGGGACGCAACGGATCGGATCCTTTCGGAGTAGTCAGAATTATCTGTATGCACTGATCGACATCCGCGAGGCCCTGTACCACCTCACCGATCGCGCCGAGCTTGAGTGACCAGTCAACCGAAGTAATGTTCGCCAAAGTAGCCGCCATGTTATCTCTCCAGGTACTCAGGTCTGCGCAACCGTCGAGGTGATCGGCAGCGGCGGAACGATCGAAACGCCGCTCGGTCCGATCGTGACCTTAGTCGCGCCTGATGAAATGGTAATTCCTGCCGGGGCATTGAGCGCAGCGGAGGCGCCGGCGCATAGATTTATAGTAAGGGCGTGCGCACTGCGGTCGTATTCGATAACGGTGCCGTCGAGAAACGTCAGGTTGAATTTGTCGGGACTTTGTACTGGCGTGGTATCGACGCTTGAATAAATCGCACCGAGAACGGCACCCGCTTCATCCCATTCATCCATCGCACAGACCACCTGCTCACCCAGGTCCGGCATCCAAAAAACCTTGTCGGCGTGAGTCTTCGGCACTACCACTCGCAGCCAGTACGACTGCATCTGATCGCGATCGGGAAAGCGCACCCGCACGCGTGCGCCGGTGGAATCCTGCTCGGTTACAATTCCAAGTCTGTACATTTTGATTCCCTGCGCATCGATACCTAGTCGGCGATGACGCGGCGCATTATAAGCTTTGTCGTATAGCCACTTTTGCGGTTTAACAAATGCTCAGTCTGGACCGCGAGATAACGACCGTCGAACGATCCCCAACCCGAAAGCGCAACGGTGTTGCCGGCGCTGAGCGCGGTATTGCCCGGCAGCAGAAAAGTAGCGTGAATAAAAGACGAGTTCGCCTCGTCGAGCGCGGCCTGAGCTTTGAGCAAAGCCTGCTGACCATTATCGCAGCGCGCCACCAGCTTAATCGTATCGCCGGTCGGAATGCCGGCCGCTTCAGCCGATTGGCTAATTAATTGCCGGGTGTCCGGGTCGAAATAGTTTAGCTGCGCGGCTTTGTAAATGTGGCGAGTACGATTTTGAAAGGAAAAGCGCTCCACGTCGCTACGCGTCAACGTGATTTGCGGGACCTCGGCTGCCAGCGCCGCCCTAAAGTAGAAGATCAGTTGAGATCCTCGTACGGTGAAATCGTAGTCGTGCTCCCTGGCGATTCGATTTAGGAATTCAACATCGCTTTCGTGCTTCTGCACGATGCGCGAGAAGACCGGATTGATCGCGTCAGCGATACCCACCACTTGCAGTTGGTATTTTTGTGCGACTGTCGCGGCAATCGCCAGCAGGCTCTGATTCTCGTAGATGAAGGTGTTGCGGGTGCGCATCGCAGGCGTGATGTAGGCGGATAGGCAGCGCATACGAAAGCTGTCGGGAGGCCCGTCAAGTTCCAGTTGGTCGATTTCGAAATCGCCGCAGGGCAACAGCGGCGCGTTCCGATAACCGATTAGGAGATTAACTTCGTCGCCGAGTGCCGGATACCACGCGCCCTGCCATTGGCGGCTGCTGTCTTCGACCAGGATTTCCAGTTCGCCGGCGCGGCTCGACAGATGATCGATGTAGCTAATCGAAAGTACCATTGAAGAAATATCGGCGGTGATATTCTGCCCTGTGTAAGTCAGTATCCAGTTGGGCGATGGAACTGGGTATGCAACGGCGGCATTCATCGAAGGATCCTTTCAACGGGAGGCGGAGCGTTAAGCGTCAACTGGCGCGTTTCCATGGTGGCAGGTCGGCCGTGGCGATTGGGCTCACCTGAATGATTGGAATCTTGAGCTGCAGGCCGGCTTCGAAGACCGGTTCGATCGGTATGCCGGGGTTCGCCATCACGATTGGCAGATAGAGCGTGGGGTCGCCATAATAGGCCCAGGCAATTAGATCCCAGCGCTCGCCAGCGATCGTTGTGTGTTCGAGAAACTGCGCCTGAGTGCTCATAAAGATTATCTCCAGGTCGGATCAGGCTCCGGCGCTTCTTACGATTCTGGTAGTCGGAACGTCGCCGGGCGTCATCTGCGAACTGCCTGGACCCGATGGAGCGGGAGTTATGAGCATCGCTGACACGGCCGGTATCGCCGGAGAGTTATTTGATGCGGTGTTTGACGAGGAGGAGGCTACGGCGATGGCGATGGGCGTGATCAATGGCGCCAACGGCGAGCTTGCACTTAGCCCAGTATTGATCGCCCATTGTTTGAGTTCGAGTCTGGCCAAGATCGCGATCGGAAGGCCGGTCGGTCCGAGCGATCGCGAAATCACGGTGAGCCGCGTCACCACGAAATAGCCGACGTACTCTCCGCTGCCGAACACCAGCGCGCGCGCCTGATGATCGGAGGCCGCCAACTCGAGCGCCGCGAGTTGCAAAGCCGGACTGGTGAACGAAACGTGAAACATCAACTCGAGCTCAATAACGGTTAGTGCGTCTCCCACCCATTGCAGACGAGGCTGATCCTCGACCACCTGATGTTCGGCGTATCCGTAGATGTTGGTCGCCGCCATCTGTTCGGGCGAGCCAAGTACCTCGAATGGGATATCTCCGAAGATCGCAAACATGATAAGTGCTCCCGCCTAGAATTCCGTTCTTTCGCGCCGCGCCACTTCGCGACGCCATTCGTCGTACAGCTCGCTGCGATAGTTCCGCAACGCTTCGAGCACCTGCCGCTCGAGATCGCCGGCTGTCCCGGCGTGGATCACGATAGTTGGCGAAGAATTGATCACGACGGTGGGATCGCTTGCCGCGGCCGCTCGCGGCTTCGATGAAATCGTGGCGCCTTTGCTGTTCGCCGGCAGCGGCGGATTGAAAATGCGATCTGGCCTGAGACGTTCGGGCCTGCCGTAATGGTTGTGAGCGCGCGCCGAAGCGCCGGCGCCTGAGATCAGTCCGCCCAGGCTGGTAAAAGCGTGCCGGCTTTCGCCGCCGGTCGGTGGAGACACGCTCGATGCGCCCACTTTTATGGATGACAGCGACCGAATTCGTGGCGATGCGTTCAATTGCTGATTGGAATCACGCGCGCCCTCAGCGCGCTTAGGCGAAGCGGTTGATTTCGATCGAGCAGGGGCAGCGCGATGACGCGAGTCGGTCGGCGCGGCGAGCTTCGCACTGTGTGATCGATCCAGTTGTGTGCCGAGCCGCGTAACCTTCGCGATCGCTAGCTCAAGCGAGCTGTTTCCGCCATCCGGCCGCGAGGCTGAGTGTTTCGCCGTCGGGCGGCCGCCAACCGATATGAATTTGGAATTCGGATCATAAGCCCTGCCGGAAAAGCCGTCCGTTGAAAGGCGAGCAGATGGAGAGTAACGCCGATCCGTCGTCTGAGTCAGACTGCGACGCTTTGGCGAGGGCGTCTGATCAGGCTCTCGGTTCGTCAGATAGTCGCGGCGCGCCGAGGCGCGGGTTTGGCGATCCGATGCGAGCGGCCCCCAGGGACTTTGACTCGTGATCGCATCGCGAATTCGAAGCTGTCCCGTCGGTCGCGAAGTTGATTCAGCAGGCGATCGCGAATCGTATTCCACTCGAGAGTCGCTTCCGCGCGCGCCAGTTGTTTCGTTCGCGGAGTCGCCGCCATGTTCGCCGGCGATCGCCTGGCTGTTGCGCACAAGCGATCGGATCGAAAAGTCGGAGGTTAGTGATCGCTTCACTGCCAACCGGCGATGCACAGTCCGCATGGTTTCGATCATCGAGGGAATTTTTGCGCGCGGTTTCATGCCATCAAGCACGCGAGCGCATCGGCGAACGCGGCTTCGCGATCTGAACCTTCAGGGTTCGGCCCATCACTTCGATTCCATCGAGCTCGCTCATCGCACGCTGGGCGGCTTCGGAATTGGCCAACTCGACAAATCCGAAGCCGCGTGAGCGGCCGGTATCACGATCGCGAATGACCTCGGCGCGGTCGATATGCGCTGGTGGCAGGCTGGTCATCCGGCCGACCATCTCCTGCAGCCCGGCCTCGGTAATCGCAAAATTCAGGTTTCCAATATACAAGCGTGTGATCATTTCAATTCCATATTTACGAGCGTACTCAGCGGTTCCCTCCGCGCTCCGGACGATCGCCGCCTTGCAGATAGCCGGCGATCGTGGCGGACCAGAACGCGAGTTCCGCGAGTTCCATGGCGGTCAGCTCCGAGAAGCTGAAGCCGAACTGGATTAAACCGGCGATGGTGGCGGCGGAGGGTACGCCGCTGCCTGAAAATTTCCGCCCGCGACTTCCTCCTGCAGCGCGAGCACATCGACCAGATCCATCGCGAGTACGTCCTCGTAAACGATGTTCTTGCCGTCGATGCGCACCAGCTCCGCGATAAGCGCGAAAATTATCGCGGTCGGTTCGCCGCTTTGGGCCGCACGCTGTGCTCTGAGCAGATCGCGTCCGGCGCCTTTACGAATGGCGGCGTTGCGTCCCGAGGGCAGCGTGACGACGCGATTGGCTTCGGGTGCGTCGGCATTTACCGGCACTCCATTCACGCTTAACGATTCGTAAGCCATGCTGGTTCGTCCGTTCCCTTATTCACCGAGATTCGATCGGAAGCTCGCGAGCTGATCGACGCCGCCAACCACATAAAGATTGGCCATCACGTCATAAAGAAAAATCTGCACGCCCGCGACGTACAACTCGGTGTGATACACCGAGATAAGCGACAGCGCGTCGACGTTCTCCTGATGCTTGAAATTGAACGCGCCGGCATCCTTGAACACCCCGGTCATCAGATAGACCAGCGGCAGTTCGGCGGATCGCCCCTGGCTGGTGTATTGATCGATACTGCCCATTACCTGGAAGGAGTGAGCGCTGAAAGGGTTGTTCACCAGCAGTTGGGCTTCGGGATAAATAGATGACCACTTGATGCGCGACTCGAGCTTGTCGACGCCGGCCCAGAACTCGGCCACGCCGGCCATGCCGAGACCTTTGTGATCGATCATCCGGTGGCGAGGCTGGGCGACCTGAATTTCTTCGGCGCGGCCGAGCAATCCGATGCCGTCCACGTAAATGTTGGCGTTGGTGATCCGGTTCACTGACAGTTCCATCGCGGTCTCCTTAATCAGGAATTCAGGCCGGGATTGTCCCGGTGCTCAGGGCGTTGCTCTGGCCGAGCTGCTGCAACAGGGTGGTATCGATCGTGACGTTGAAGCTGATGCGCTCGGCCGGCGGCGGCGGCATCACGTCGATATCAAATACGAGTTGTCCGGCCGAAAGCTGAGCTGCAGGATTTTCCGCCGGATTGTAACTGGCGCTGCCACCGACCAACGCGCCGCGCTGAATCAAGGTTCGGATAAATCCATTGACGCTCGCCAGAATCGACGCGATCAGGGCGTTCGATATTGGCTGATCGATGAACTGCAGCATCGCCAATTCGACCGAGTCCTCGATCACGTCCATCGTACGGCGCACGCTGATGAAGTTGTCGGGTGCGGTGCTCGTCGGATAGGCGGCCGATCGATTACCCCATACCCGCAAGCCGGTGCCGAAGCTGTTGAACACAGTAAGAATACCTTCGGCGTTGAGATTGTTGACGTCGGAGGCGGGATCGATGATTGAAGCATAAAGCGGCACGTCGGGTCCGAGCGCGCCCTGGAACTGGGTGTTGGACGGCGACCACCAATAACCCTTAGCTAGGTCTTTGGCTGCCATCGCACCCGCCACATACTGCGACAGCGGCGCGATCGAATTGGCATTGACCGTCAGTCCGGTGGTCGGATCGATACCGTTGTCGACAAACAATTCCTGTGGGTAGCACAGGATCGCACGGTTCGAGCTGGTGTCGAACGCATTGCCGGTGACATTCCGGTTGGCGATCGCGGTCGCGGCGGAGGTGCCCGGCGCGCTGTCCACCAGCGCCATCGCGCGCAGCGTGTCCGCCATCGAGGTAAGCGCGCTGGCGACGTCGGGATTCTGAGAAAAGCCCGGCGCGATCAAAATTCTCGCGAAGAAGCCCATCGTGCCGTAAGTAATCTTCAGCGCCTGCAAACCGCTATATGCGCCGCTGGCGAAGGCGCCAATTACGTTGGCATCGCTGACCTTGGTCGGATCGGCATAGTCGAACGACACCAGTACCGTTGCGCCCGCGGCGATCCTTCCGCCCGCGACCAAAGTGACGATGCCATTGACCGCGTCGAGCGTGTAGTCGCTCGCCAGCGTATAAGTGGTGCCCGCCGGATCGCTGGTCACCACCACCTGCGACACGCCCATGTGGCCAAGCTTGATGGTGCCGGCGCTGGTGCCGGTAGTGCTGAAGGTGAACGGCGTCGCGGCTATCGCGCTGGTGTGAATGGTGGGATCGAACACATTGATGACGATCGCCTGGCCCGCGCCCTGGGACTGAATAGCGGCCAGGGCATATGGAATGGAATAGCCCTTGATCAAAGGACCGAATTGCGCCGCGTCGGGCGCCGAGCTTACCAATACCGGCGTGTTGACCGCGGGGGCATTGCTGATGCTCCAGATCGGGGCGGTGCCGACCAGCCCGATTACCGCCGATTTGACGACGGTTACCGGCCGCGGGCCGCTGTTGACCTCCGTTACTTCGACTCCGTGCATAAAGCTCGCTGGCATTGATGTCACTCCTGTGGTGGATTATGCGCCGGAAGATCGGCGCCGCCGCCGCATCGCCCGGGCTGAACTAGCTGTGGTATCCGCAGGCGACGCTCACAGTTTCTCCCGCGGCCAGTCCGCCGCCGGCGATCACGGTGAGCGTGCCGCTGGCTGGATCGACCTGGAAGTCGGTTCCATTGAGGTAGCTTCGGCCGCTCGAATCGAAAACCATTACGTTCGAGAGATTGACCACCGGCAACTGAAGCACTCCACTGGTGTCGAAGGTTCCCTGAAATGCGCCGACTGACGTAAGCGTCTGCCCGTTTCCATTGTTTGTGGTTCCGCTGATAAACAACGGGAACTGGTCGAGGATCGAAACTTCCATGGCCACGGTCTCGATTGCGAAACTGATCGAATAAATCCAGACCCCGCCCCGAGTATCGCGCTCGACGAATCGCTCCTTGAGCGGATAAGCCTTGCGGCATCCCGGAATTTGAAAGCCGGTCAATGCGGCGCGCACGGCTTCAAGCAATGCATAGGCGCCGGGTCCGCCGCCCGATCCGGGGCCGCCGTAGCTCCAGCCGAGATCTCGCACTATCAGGCGCACCTCGAATTCGAGCGTTCGCGCCTGCACGACTGCCGCCGTATCGATGAGTTCGCCGTAGCTCGACGCGCGGTAAGCCACCAGCGCCGCGCCGATTCGATGGGTCAGGCGGTAGGCTTCGGCACGGTCGGGAAATTGGACCACCTCGATCGTGGTTATCGTGGAACGGAGCTGCGCCACGATCGCCGCTTCGATAGTTCCGATATCGAGTGGCGACGGGGGACTGAAGCTTTGTCCGGTCCACGGAATATCCAATACGGCTGCCATCAAATAACTCGCTCAGCGTTACGGGTTAGTAGTAAGTGATACTCAGAAGCCGCGGAGCTTGTTGCGATCGAAAACCCGCGATGGACCCTCGACCACGGCTGCGTCGGGTGCGGATGGCGGTTCCGTGCCTACCGCCGACAAGCCCAGCGTTACCGTTCCGCGGGCCACTTCCATCAAGAACGCGACCGCATCCTCGTAGCGCTTGCGCGCATCGGCCAGGTCGTGCAGCGGCCGCAGCGATTGCAGCCGATACATCGCGATATCGCAGGCCAGCCGCGCCAAAATGGCGGGCGGTTGCGCCAGTGGCAGCGCAAACCGCCCATCGAGGTAGCCGTCGATTTCCGCCGAACCGTCATCAAGCGCCTGCTGCAGCACATCGGTGTTAATCGTGGTGACGGTGGGATCGTCGTTGGTCAACTGGACCAGGTCGCGATTCGAGTAGCGGGCGATCAGGTCCTGTGCGGCGGCGTAGCTCATGTTTATCTCACCGTTAAAGCTAGGCGAGGTACTCGCTGACGATTAGGTCGGCACTGTTGCGCCAGATGTTAGTCGTAGCGACTGCGGAACTTGCGCCGGCGCCGGCCATGAACTCGGAGTTGAGTAGCTGACGCGCCACCTCTTCGAGCGCCGGCGGGACCACCAAGTAAACGCCCTTGCGGCTCGCCAAGGTGCCGAACGGCTGGCCGCCGTCGGTTTTGATCGATCGCATTGCCGCGCGCGCGGCCCCGTAGTTGGCTGGATTACTCAAGTCCTGGTTGCTGGCGTACGCCAGTTGCCACAGCCCAACGCCGGTGTTCGCGCGGCCGTCAACGCCGTAACGGAACTCGCGCCGGTTGAAGACCATCTCATCGGAGAGCGTGTTCATCCGTGTCACCGCATACTCGCGGCGAAGCTGAAAAATGAACGGACGGATAGCGCGCGAGGCGTCGATCAGGAACCAGTACGCACCGGTGCCGCTGGAGTTGATATTGGCCACCACGCTGTCGCGGACCGGGTCGCCCATCGGACCCACCGGATGACTCGCCGAGAAAAAAGGCTGGCCATCGTAACCGACGACGTTGGCGGGCGTCGCAACCGCCTGTTTGATCATCTGGAACAGCAGCATGTCGGGATGGACCTTGGTGTCCCAGCCGAGCTGCTCGATAATCGGTTCGTAGACGCCGTAGTTGTCGTCTTCGATGTCGTTGCGATCAATTCCGACGGTATCCTCGAAATTGCGATTGACGATGGTGTAAGTATGGGCTTCGAGCGCTTGCACCACGCGCTCGCCAAGCCATTCGCGAAAGCTGGTGGTGCGTCCGAGCCACGGATAGGTGGTCTGGCGGCTGGTCGATCGCACCACGGTCGCGATCTGGTCGTAGTAAGAGGGTGGCTTGTCGAAGCCGCGCTGAAATACCACGTCGAAGCCGGTGAACAACGAAGTGAGATTTGCCTGAGATATTTCCATTGTGGTGTCCCTGGTGTGTTAGCGGATGGTCAGATCGCGAGCGTGGACTGATGCCAGAAGTCGATCCACACTTCGCCGCTCGGATCGAGATTGACAATCTGTCCCGCGATGCTGCGCGACGGCGCGCCCCAGTCAAACGAGATCAGCACCTGGGCGCCGGCCGCGATCGCGCTGGCGGCCGTGCGCATCACCAGACCCGACTGGTAATCGACTACATAGTCAGTGCCCTCGACGTAAGTGGTGCCGGCCGGATCGCTGGTGACGACCACCTTGGAGACGTACTCATGATTCAGGACGATCAGTTGAGGCGTCCCGGCGACTGGAAAGGTGAACGCGGTGGCCGCGACCACCGAACTGGCGCTACCGTCGCTGGCCGAAACCGAGTTGTCATCGACCGCGAAGGCGGGCGATCCGATCTGTGCCTGCGCGATCGAGCTGTCATTGACCGCGTACATGAAAACGCCGCGGCGGCATACGATCGATATCCCACCGGCCACGCCGCCGGTGTTGACGGCGTTCTGGCCCGGGATGCCGTTGTGGACGCGTTCGGCGCGCCCCACAATCTTCAATCCCGGGGTCGAACTGGCGGGCACGGCGTTGCCGGCGCCATTAAGCGCCACCATCGAGCCGAGATAAACGACCGTGTTGGCTTCAACAGGGTAAACCTGGATGCGGCCAAAATCGGCCATTTCGGGAGTATTGCGAGCGCTGGTCAAAGCCGCCATCAGTCTTTCTCCTTTCGCGGGTGCTTGAGCGATCCGGGGCGGATCTATGGTTGAGGTTTTTCAACCGCCAGTATCGAAGTGAGCTTCGTGCTTATGGCTTGTTCCGTCGAAACGGGCCGATCGAAGCGGGCTGGCGATTGAAGCTGGTTGGGCCGACTAGCTAATCGAAAAACTTGTTGAGTTTCAGCAACTGGCCGCGAGCTGCTCGGCGCTGGATAAAGGTTTCGGGACGCAGGCCAAGTTGAGTGCAGATCGCGAGCTCGCCCGGCGTCAGGCTTTCAGACTTCGCGCGCGGCGCCGAAGCGGAAGCAAAGTGCTGCGCGGCCGGAAGCATCGCGGGCTGACGTGCGATGAATTCCTTGAAGCCGCCGAAATCCGCCTGGCAATATGAAACGGCCCAGGCGCGCTGCGCCGGCACCAGTTTGCCGGCTCGAATCGCGTCGTCAACGGTTAGCTCGGCGCGTTCTTGTCCACGCTCGGCGCGCAGATGGTTCAGTTCGGTGACCGCGCGCTGAAAGTGCGACATTGCCACGAAGCGGGCCGGATCGGGGCTTTCGGCATCATCGTCATCGTCGCCAGCGCCCTCGTTGAGGGGCGCTGCATCCTCAGGGAGGTTGGGTGCGGCAGCCAGATTTCGGACCGCCTCGAGTATCTGGGCGGCATCAACGTTGTCGTCGAGACCTAGGATTTCACGCAACTGATCAATCAGCATTTCCATGTCGAGTTCCTTTTTGTTGGCCGCGCAGATCGCGGTCAGGTAAAGATTCGGATTATTAGTCAATCCCGCTCGCAGCAGCCGCATCACTTCGCCGCTGCGCGAAAACTGAAATACCGGCGACAGATAACGATACTGATGCGCCCGGATCGCCTGTGCGCCGTTCGGAGTCCATTCGACCTGCCCCCAAATCGATCCCGCGCGGACCTCGAGTTCTCGAATCCATCCGGCGGCCGGGGCTGGTCCGCCAGTGGGCGCGGCGAGGTCGGTGGCGTGGTCGTAATCGATCGGAAGACCGGCCTCCATCCGCAAGGCCCGAGTCGCGGCAATCACCGCCGCGGGGTCGTTTACGCGGAATGGCCCGCGGCCATCGCGTCCCGCAAACTCGCCGATCGGGAGGAGTTCGACCCACGATGGGGGAACTTCGGGAGTTGGCATGGACCACGAACCGGTGGCAGAGGAGATCACCGGAAGTTGACCGCGGGCCCGCGTGCGCCAGGCGTCGCGGTGGGGGGGGGCCGCGCCCGGCGTTCTGGAGTTGGTTGCTTGACTAGTCATTGATTGAATAGGAGTCCTTGTGAATGACTAAAGGTCAGTGGCTAATAGCCTGGGTTGGTGGAATCGGTTGGTATGATGCGGTGATCCTTAAGACTCGCGCATTCTGCGCTTTGCCAGCGGACGCAATAAGACTGAAATATTTCACTGACTATAGTGTCAGTTGCCATGTGCGAAATATTGAAATGGTCTGAACAATGCTTGGCGTGAGCGATTCGACGCTCCCGCAGGAAGCCCCTTCCGTACCTTCCCTCGGAATTAAGCGGGAGAAGGAATTCTAAGGCGACTTGCGTGTGCGGCTGGTGGAAGAGACAGACCGAATTGCTTTTCGGCGACCGATAAACGGGAAAAGTTGCTATTTTCTCGGATAGCCAAGTTCAGCCAGCGCGAGCTATCCGATCTCGATGATTACAGCGGCCCTCGCGATCGCCGCTATGTACCTCAGATCTCGTTCTTGTAGATTACGCCGTCCTTCATGATCAGCTTAAGATTCTTCTGAGGATCGGTCATGACCCTCAGGTCGCTCAAGGGGTCTCCTTCGACGACCAAGAGGTCGGCGTAGGCTCCGGGAGAAATGGTTCCCAGGTTGCCGTTCTGCATTAGCAACCCGGCATTGATGCGGGTGGCTGAAGCAATGATACCGGGCGCATCGTCGAGCTCCATTCGCATTTCAAATTCTCTGAGCTGCGACGTTTGCGCCTCTGGACCCCATAGGTCGGTCCCGAAAGCGATTGGCACCTGGTAGCGCTTCGCCCAGCGGTAGACTTGCTGGCCCCTCGCCACCGTCGTCTTCAAATTGTCAACGATATTGTTTGGCAGCCCGGTTTCGGCCGCTGACTCGATTCGTTGCACGAGCGATATGAAGGTCGGATCGAGGTAGACTCCGTGCCGGGCCATCATGGCGACCGTTTCTTCGCTGACGAAATTGGCATGTTCGATAGATCGGACGCCGGCGGTTAAACACCGGCGAACTCCCTCATCGGTATAGACGTGGGCCATGACGTAGGTGCCGCGGCCGTTCGCCTCTTCCACAATCGCGCGCAATTCTTCCAATGAGTATTCGTAAATAGTTGGATGAGCTTCCGATGGAAACACCACTCCACCGGAGACGAATACTTTTATTTGCGCCGCGCCCCGGCGCAGTTCTTCACGCGCGGCCTTGCGCACCTCGTCAATTCCATCGGCGATCACGGACATCACCGTAAACGGACCGGTGTGACCACACGGATCCAGGACCTCATCGGGAGAGCGAAAGTCTGCGCCTCCGCCGGTCTGCGTTAGCGCGCGCCCCGAGTAGAACATTCGTGGCCCAATGATTTTCCCTTCGGCCAGCAGGCGGGCGACGCCGTGGTCGGCGCCGCCCGCTTCTCTGATCGAGGTGAAACCGTCCATCAGGCTGCAGCGCAGATAATTGGCGGCGGCGATGGCAATTTCGGAGGCCGGGTAGGCGATGTTTTTCGGGCTCAGCGACAGTCCCGTTATATGCGCATGCGCATCGATAAGACCCGGCATCAGCGTCCTGCCGCGAATATCGATCACTTTTGCATCTTCATGAGCCAGCGGCGTTTGCGACACCGCAATTATGCGGTTATCGTGGACCAGCACGTCGAACGATTTTTGGAGTTCCGTGAATCCGTCCAGAACCAGGTTAGCGTTGGTGAAAAGCGTTTTGGCTGCCATTTTCATCTTACCTGGGTCGCACGCCGCGCGTACTGCCATCTCTATACGCGGTCGAATTCCGACAGGTCCTTTACGATCCGGGCCACCCTCTCTCATTGCCTACTTGAACTTGCGGCGCAGATAGAATTTCAGGTCGCTGCGGCGCGCGCGGTAGGCGTGGCGCGAGCGCAGAAAAACATCATCCCACAGAAATTTCCGGATTCGATAGCCAAGCGGATCGCCGGCAAGCGCCGCAATCGTGGCCGGCCGCCGATAGCGGTATACCTGGACTCCGTTCCACCAGGTCGGCGAATGGTTGCGCGGCGTGCGCAGGTCGAGAATTGGCTCGAAACCCGGAACGAGGGCGGCGAACAGATGATTCGCGGAACGAACGTTGCGCTTGTTGGTGTCATCCACGATCACTAATGCATCGTCGGCGAGATCGCCCAGCGCATATTTAAGCCCCTCGTACTGATCGGCGAACGAGTGCCCGCCATCGTAGAAATAAACTCCGATACGGGCCGGCCGCCACGGCGCGATCCGCAGGAACTCGCGAAACTCCATATCGAAGAAATGCACCTGCTCCGGCCGCGTATGCGACGCAATCGTGCGGCGCAGTTGGTCGGCGGTGGATTGAAATTGCGAGAAATTATCGCAGGCATAAATCGACGCGCGATCGTTGCCCGCGGCCGCCGAAACCAGGCTTAGGCCCTTGTAGCATCCCACCTCGACGTAAACCTCGCCGGGTCCAAGCTGCGCGACTGCGAGATTGAGCAGCATCAGCTTGTTCTCGGTCGCCATCCCTTCAATCTTTTTCGGCAGATCGGCCAGGCGCCGGTCGGTCGGCTTCAAAGATTTGGACAGTGATCGCGGATCGTCGAACTCGGGCCATTGCGCATGGCAGGCGGCAAGGAACGCGGCGAAATTCATCGCCAGCAAACTAGCAGGCGGAACGCCGCCTCAACCAGCGGTGCGCAAATTGTGTTTGCGGATAAAGGCGAAGCAGGCAATTCCCGGTCTGGATTGAATCGATCGCGGTCGAGGAAAACTTAAAACATGAAGCCCATGCCAGGGCCGCCCATGCCGAAGCCGAACGGACTGCCGTAGCCGCCCATCGGCGATCCGAACGGTCCCATCATCTGCATTTGCTGCATCTGCATCTGCTGCATTTGCATCTGTTGCATCTGCATCTGCTGCTGTTGCGCCTGCTGCTCGTTTTGGAGCTGCTGATTTTGCAACTTCAGGGTTTCATAGCGCTGATAAGCGCCGGCGTCGCCGACATACATGCAATGGCAATAACTGGGGTCGGCATACCAATAGCGCTGCTGACCCTCCGCGGTGGTATAGGTGTTCATCGTGAGCGCCGGCAGCGCGGCGAGCTGCTGCTGATGCTCTGTCTTCTGCGGCGCGAGTGTTTGGAAACCCGCCGCCGTCAGCATCGGCTCGACGTTCATCGCACGTTCCTGCGGGGTGGCGGTGGTGGCGCCGAACGGATTCATGCCGCCGAGGCCGCTCATTCCTCCGAGTCCGCCGAGTCCCGAGGCTCCCAGGCATCCGCTCAGCGGCAGGAACGCGGTCAGCACTAGCGTGACGATCGGCCAAGTCAGCGCGATCGATTTTCGCTCCGTGCTGCAGGGCGCCGCAATCCGCGCTGGCGAAGAATTCGATGTAGCTCTCATATGACTGCCATCCCCGTACCTGCGATTCCAAATTACCGCAGTCCGGGCCGGTATGCCACGAGCAGCACGAGCAGGATGGGGCGCGCCGGCGACTGCATTTTCAAAGCGCAGAATAATTCACTATTTTGCAACTCGTTTCGTGGGCCTTTGGGCTATGTTATAGCCGTAGCCTTCGTGGAGAGCTTGCAGATTGGAGGGGGCATGAAGCGCACGGCCGGATTACTAGCGACGATACGAAATATCCTGTTGGCGGCCGCGGCGCTGGTGACCTTCGGCTGGCTGGCGATGGTGGGGCAGGGCTGCGGTCCCGGCTTCGGCGCGGTCGAGGTGACCAGTAGCAGCAGCGGTACGCCGACCTCGAGCGGCACTGCCACTCCGGGTCCGCTCTCAGGCGATGTCCTCATCGTCGGCGGTATCAATGCCAGCAGCGCGGCGGTTGCGCAGGCCGAACTCTTCAATCCAACCACCCAGACCTTTACCACCACTAATTCGCTCAACGCGGCGCGCGCGTTTCATACCGCGACCATCCTGCACAGCGGCGCCATTCTGGTTACCGGTGGGCAGGACGGCAACGGGACTACGCTGAAATCGGCGGAGTTGTTCAACGAAAAAAATCAGTTGTTCCATCCGATCGCCGCCAGCATGACCTCCGTTCGCGCGCTGCATACTGCCACCTTGCTCAATAACGGGATGGTTTTGATCACCGGCGGCATCGATGCGAACGGAAATCCGTTGGCCAGTGCAGAATTGTACGATCCAGCTACCGATAAATTCACCGCCACTCCCGCGCCGATGCATTTCCCGCGCGCGGCACATACCGCGACGCTGCTCACCAACGGCCAGGTGCTGATCGCGGGCGGTTTCGCGAACTCCGCGATGACCGCCGTGCAGAACGAGGCCGAACTCTATAATCCCACCACCCAGAAATTCACGAACATCACAAACCTGATGCAAGACAGCCGCTTCTTCGACAACGCGATCTTTTTCTCCGGAGGCGTGCTCAATGGGCAGGTGATGCTGGCTGGTGGCCAGGATAACGCGGGCGTGATCACCTCGACCGCCGAGTTGTACAATCCCGCCTCCAATTCGTTCGCCGCGGCGGGCCTGATGACCATCAGCCGCATGCAGTTCGCTTCCGCGATCCTGCAAAACGGTCTGGTGCTGCTATGCGGCGGGCTGACCAGCGGCAACACGCTGACCTATACCGCGGAACTCTACAATCCGGGCGGAGCCTTCGGGCCGACCGGCAATATGACGGATTTCCGGCGCTATCACACCGCGACCGCGTTCAGCAGCGGTCCGCTGGCCGGGATGGCGCTGATTACCGGTGGCCAGGACGGCCTGAACGGCTTGAACGCCGCCAGCGCGGTCAATACGGCGGAGATTTACAGTTCCGGTTTCAACAGTTTCAGCCTGATTTCTTCGATGAACAACGCGCGCTTCGGCCATACCGCGACCATCCTGCCCTGACCCCTGCCTTAACACGCCTGCCTGAAGATCGCTCTATACGTGACCCGCTTTCAGCTCAATTTTGCCTTGATCGCTGTACTTTAGCTTATCTGCTCTGCTACAACCGACGCCGGGCTTAGCTAACTGTTTCGATTTATATCGTCTTGGCGGGCAGTAGGGGGGATATCTTATGGCGCGATCAACACAAAAGCGGGGAGCCGGGGTGGTTAAACTTGTTGCGCTAGTGCTGTTTGCGGCGTTGCTCGGTCTGGGATTATTAGACTCGCCCCCGAGCGCCGCCGCGCCTTCGGCGTCTACTCCGATATCCGCCTGCGGGACGACCATCAACAGCGCGGGCAACTACAAATTGGCCGGGAACCTGGCCGCCTCAGGGGCCACCTGCATCACGATTACGGCCAACAACGTGTCGATCGACCTGGGTGGACACACGATCAGCGGCAACGCCAGTTCCAGCACCAGCATGTTCGGCATCACGGACGGGGGCAACACCCTGAGCGAAATAGCGATTCTTAACGGCACCGTCACCGGCTTCAACGTAGATCTCGCGCTTAAAGCCACGAACAGCGCCACCATCGACCATGTGAAGCTGTCCGGGGCCGTAACGTCGTTGAGCAGCGGGGATGGCGACGGTCTCGAGGTCGCGTGCTGCAGCACCCTTGCCAATGTGATAGCGATTAACAACCAGCGTAGGGGCATCGATGCAAACGGGTGCTGCTTCACGATCGTCAATACCACAGCCACCAACAACGGCGACGTCGGAATCGTGGCGGGTGGTTGTTGTAGCACCGTGACCAATAGCAAGGCCACCGGCAATGGCGGCGACGGCATCGACGCGACCGGCTGCTGCAACTCGATCGTCAGCTGCTCTGCGACCGGCAACGTCGGCGACGGTGTCTACGCATCGTCGTCAAACCAATCAAACCAGGACAACCTCGTCACCAACGGCAAATTCACTAAGAACGGAAACAACGGGGTTGAGTTGGACGAAAACGGCCTGATAACCGCCACCTCCGCCACCGGCAACCACACTGACGGCGTCTCGCTCATATGTCCAGGCAACGCCGTGCTGGTGAAGGCGCTGCACAATTCGGGCGCTAATTTGGCTGAGGATACCAGCGCAGGGCCCTGCACCAACGTGAACAACCGCGCCCCGTAGCGCTGCCGATTGCCGTCCCGGCGTTAAGCGGCGCCTGAGAAGACGCGCAGCTCCGGCGCCTTAGCCCTCCGGGGCGAGGTGTGAGCTTGCGCCATACCGCGACGCCATGCGTTTGAGGGCCGCCGGATGGAGCTTTACAGTTCCGGTTTCAATAGTTTCAGCCTGATTTCTTCGATGACCAACGCGCGCTTCGGCCATACCGCGCCCATCTTGCCCTGACCTACCCGATCAAACCTTTTGCCGCAGTGGGCTTCGCACGCCTATTTGACGTAATTTTCGCGGATAATTAGCTTAGACGCGTAGACTTCATTTTCAGCCTTTGCTACAGATAATCTATCCTTTAGTCGGTTAATAGGACTTTATCTATCTTCAGGGAGGGGAAACAATGCGTCCGAATTTCAAGACAACTATGGTAAGCGCGCTCGCGTTTACCAGCTTAATATTTGTACTCACGATGGGGGGGTGTGATTCGAGTTCGAATAACAGGTTCACGCCCAAGGTAACTGGCGGTAACGCATCCACTACCGCTGCACTTACCACGGTGGATTGCAAAAAGAACTACGCCTTCGTGGCCTTGGACTTTCTGGGCACGAGTGGCGATGGTCAGGTCGAGGTGCTCAATCTGGGAGTTAATCCAGATACCGCGTCGCCGCACGTCGCCACGCTCGATATCGGACATCCGGATTATGCGATCGCGGTGGCGTTCGACCCGCGCAGTCGGCATTTATTGGTCTCCAGCGGACAGAACGGGAATAACGGATTCCTCGATATTTTCGACAGCACCGGTAACCCGATTGCCGGCTCGCCGTTTCCCTTTCCGACGGGCGCGGACGCGGCAAACGGTGGCATCGTTGCCGATCCGAAGCATAAACAGGTTTTGGTTGCCACTACCGATGGCAGCGGGTGCGCGTCGGCCGGCGCCTGCACCGGCTTTACAGCTTTCGATCTAACCACCAATACTTTCGGTCCGATCGTTGCCTCTCAGACCGGTTCGCAGAGCGACAATTTCGCATTCGATCCGACCACCAATCTGATCCTGAATGCCAACGACAACCCGCCGTCCACGGCTGACTCGATGGAGATGATCGACGTCACCGGCAGTGAAAGCTGCTTGCTTACCGACGCGAACCTCGCTGCTGGCTCTAATTCCACGGGTTGGGATTCTGCGGCGGTCGATCCTTCCACCGGAGTCTGGCTGGCCGCCGACGACATCGGAGGCGATTCAACCATCATCGTTCTGAATCTCAATGGCGCTACGGTGAATCCCGGATCGTCGTGTACGGTCACTGAAGCGGGAACGCCGCCCAACTCGATTCCGGTCGTGATCGACAGTAATAACGCTGATTTGAGCGCGGCGGTGGACAGGAAATCGCACCAGGCTTTCATAACCGAGGAGTACGAGCCGGGCATTGGTTTAATGCAACTACCGAACACCAAAGTCGCTCAGATCCAAAGCAGCGATGTTTCTTCGGTTTCCGCCAACCTGCCAAATGACCCCAACGGCAACATATGGTCTACCAGGTTTGAGCCTAACTCGACCGCCATTCAGGCTTGTGGCAAGGGCACCTTCGGCTTGGCGACTGATTTTGGTTTTCTCGTGCGAGTCGACCTTTCCAAATTGAAGAGCAACGCGGGCGGTATAAGTACAGCGCTTCCGGCTGGTAACTGCGCAGGCACCAGCACCACCTTCAGTTGTTCCAACGGCGCAGGGGTGACGTTCTATCCGCTGCCGGTTCCGCCGATCTAGCTCGGGCTGCTGCTAAAGGCGTGAGACCGCCTGTCCGTGGCCGGGCAGGCGGTCCTTTTTATGGTGGGGTTAGTGGCGGGGATCGGGCGGGGGATTTCCGTAACCTTCGATCATGCTTTGCGCGACTGATCGGCGGTGGCGGAGGCGGACGTATTGCGCATCGATTCCAGCAGCGGCTCTCCCGCCTGCGGCTCGGGCAATCCAAGCTTGTCGAGCACCGTCTTCTGACTGATGCGCAGCCCGCGGTCGGCGAGTTCTGCAATGATGTCGGCAAACACCTTGAGGTCCTGATCCTCGGGCAAGGCCAGCGTGAATTGCGGATAGCGCGGGCGCGGCCCGAAATTCAGATCGACAATCGGTCTAATTAAATCCTGAGTGATCGTGGCGGCCAGCCGCCGGGCGTCGGCGCTTAGGATGTCGCGGCGCACCGCCTGATGAACCTGGGCGGCCGCGCGCGATCCACCTTCGCGCGGCATCTCGGTGGTCAGCGTCTGTCCCAGCACCGCCTTGCTGACTTGGCGATCGAGGTAGGCGCAGAAGTTTTCGTAGAGCTCGATACTGCCCTGCTGGCGCGCTTCCGTGAACTCGATCACCATCGAGTCCGGAATAATCGCACCGGCGTCGCTGCCTATATTGGTCACCGCATCGAGTAAAACCTGCTTGTCGTTCTCAGTCGCGCCCGGTCCATATTTGCCCACCCGCAAAGGCTGGCCGAAAACTTCGGTGTAGGTGACCCAATCCTTGAGCACATAATTCTTGAACAGGTACGACCAGCCGGCCGCACGCGCCAGCCCGCCCCGAATCGGCAGTCCGGCCTTGGCCTTGGCGATATGTACGATGAACTTGTATGGCAGGAGGGGTTCGGTGAACGGTTGCAGTCCCGATCGAGCACCGGCGCCCGATCCCTGGAAATGGCTGCTGCGATCGGGCTCGAGTTCCGACTCGCGGTCGCTCGCGTCGAGCGTGCGTACCCTCAGCGTTTCGCCATTGATCCAATCGAACAGAAACCAGCGCGGATCGCGCCATACCAGGCGCTGTGGAACCCAGGTGCGTCCGGCGGTATCCCAGATTATTTCGACCGCCGAAAAGCCCTTGCCGATCGCATCGAGGCTGTCGAACAGGAACGCTTCCATCGCCAGCGTGCCGTCGAGCAGCACCTCGCGCACCATCGCGGCGATCTTCAGGTCCTCGGACGCGCTCGAAGCCGGTCGAATCACCATGTCGAGCTGGGCCACCGATTGCTTGCGGGTGGCGAGCACGGCCAGGTAGTGCAGGTCCTTTTCCTCCATCTCCTCGGCCAGTTCGAGGTACAGATATGGATCGCCGGACTCAGCTTCGCGCAAGATCGCGGACAGGCGCTCGGGCGTCAGTCCGGCCGACGGATGCATCACGGAGTAGATATTGCGGATGCCGGCGAAGGTCGGCGCGGCCTGTTCTTCACGCAGGCGCCCGGTGTCTACCGCTCGCCCATACGCGTCGTATAGCTTCATTCGCTTACTCCGTGAGCTTCCGAAGCCCTCTCCTTGTCCAAGGAGAGGGTCAGGGAGAGGTCGGACGCTGAGAGAAATAAGCACTGGGGAGTGAAGGGCTGTCGATCGATAACCATCGCGCTCACCACGCGCCCATGCCGAAGCGGCGGCTGCGATCCGACAACGCATCCTCGGACGCACCGGCGCGATTTGACATGTCATGTTCCAGCGCCCGCGCCGCGACCCGCGAAATCGGCGCATAGTCATATTCGACGGCGTCCTGATAGGAGGCGAACCAGGCCAGCGCTCCGGCGATCGCCGAATCGCCATGGCGTCCGCCGGTGGCGTCGCGTTCGCGGCGTTCCATCACTTTCACCACCCCGCGCTCCATCACCAGCGATCGATGGTCCGACAAAATGCCGTCGTCCTTGGGCAGCTCGATCGTGCCGTCCTCGAAGGCCGCCTTGTAGCGCGGCATCTGCTCGCGGTACCACTCGGCCGACAGCATCACCTGCTTGATCCGATTGCCGTAGCGCTGCATTGCGATTTCCGCCAGGTATTGCCCGTTGCCGCGCGCGTCCATCGCACCGGCGAAAAAACGCGGCAGGCGATCAACGATATAAAACAAAATCTGCTCCTGCTGACGGAACGGGATGTTGCGCAGCTCGACCGCGAACGGCGTGCGGCGCGTCAGGCGCGCCTCGATCTGAAGCGGCCAGATAACCGTCAGGTCGCCGCTGCGTCCGAAATCTTCGCCGAAGCAGCTCATCAACGAAGGGTCGAGCAGCGCGATTGCCGGATCGAGTTGTTCGCGGCAGAAATCCAGCGCGATCTTGGATCGGATCTCATCCCGTTCGCCGGCGAACTCCGCCGGCATCGCCCAGCGCACCACTGGACTGGCTGATCGCATCCGGCTTTCGATCAGCGGCGTCGACAGATAGGCGCCGGAGTTGGCGCGCGGAGTACAGAACAGCTCCTCGTCGCAGTTGTCGCCATAGAAGTCGACGATCTCGTCGCGCCACGCGCGCTCGGCCGCCGCGCTCCATTCGCGATCGTTGCGTTCGCAGATTTTGCGGAACAGGCCCTGCGCGATCGCTTCGTCGAAGGCGATTCGATGCAGCGAATAGTTGAGCCGCCCGGCGCGAACGTCGCTCACCAGTTCGTTGAAGGCGCTGCCCGCGCCGTTGTGGGTGGAAATCACGCGCACTTTGCCGCCCCACATGGTGAAGGCCAGCGCCGCCTTCATCAGGCCTGCGAGATCGTCGTGGAAGGCGGCCTCGTCGATCACCGCGCGCCCGTCCTTGCCGCGCAGGTTGGAAGGACGCGACGACAGCGCCGTAATCTTGTGGCCCGAGGCGAAGCGGATACGATAGGCGAGGATGTCGCGATCCTCGTCGTTGATCGCGATTTCCTCGAGTTCGCGGGCGGCGCGATTGAACCGTTTCGCCCATTCGGCGGCGGTCCACACGAACTCCAGCGCCATGTCCTTGTTGTAGCCGATATACCAGGTGTCGCTGCCGCGCTGACTGGCGGCCGCCAGCGCCGCATCGGCCGCTTCGGTCCAGGTGATACCCACGCGGCGTGATTTTTCGCACACCTTGACCTGCGCCGGATCGGCAATCCAGCGGCTTTGATACGGAAGCAGAATTGAAAGTTTGTCGGTTTGCGGGGTCATCGTCACACCTGTATTTCGAGCAGGGCTTTGCGGATGCGGTCCTCGGTTTCCGGCGTCAACCCGGCATTGCGCGCCACGCCGGTGATCTTCTCGCCCGCGGCGTTGACCTTGCCGGCCACTATCGCGCGTGTCTCTTCCTTCCATTTTTTCTGCATCACCCATGCGCGTCCCAGCTCCGCCACCGAGCGGGCCAGCGCGTGCAGGTTGATCTCCTTGAGCTCGTCGCCCTGGACTTCGACCAGAATTTCGAACAGCCGCTGCTGGATCAGCATCTGCATCGCTTCGTTGATCCGATTGTCGTCATCGGGCGCGCCTTCGACGATCGCGCGGGCCTGCGCAGTGGCCAGTTTCACCTGCTTAAGCCGCCGCTCGAAGCTGCGGCCGTACTTGTGCAACGCGGCGTGGGTGATTGAGTAGCCCTGTTCGGCCAGCCATCGCGAAAGCTCCCGGTAGCCGCTGAAGCTTTTTTCCAGCAGGCGGCGCTCAAGTTCCTCGCGTAACGCGGCTGGCAGCAATTTCGTCTTGGACCTGGGTGGCATCGCAGCTACCAGTTCTTGCGCGGACGCGCGATTCCGGCCGGCGCCGGTATTGTGTACTCGACCACATCGACCCCGCGCGCGGTGAGCTTGGCCGACCAGGTGTCGGTGTCTTCGTGTTCGATTTCGAGCAGCGCGAGATCGCGCAGATAGCTCAGCTCACGCCGCACCGCGTTGGGCGACAACTGGGTCTCGCTCTCGGTCACCACGCGCCATATGATCGCCTCGGACACCGGCATCGGGCGGCCCGCATCGAGCACCCGCAGAATCCGCCAGCGCGCGGTTTCGCGCTGTTTTTGTTCGAGATTAAGCCTGTCCATCAAATTTATCTCTCACCACCGCCATGTCATGGCGAATCGAGTCGAGCTTGGCGTCGATCAGGGCGCCAAACCTGATCCAGTCCTCCCGCCGCACATAGCCGGCGGGCAATTGCGACTTCAGATTGGTCAGTTCGCGTTCGAGCTGCTGCGAATGGTCGGTGCCCCGGCGCCGCAACGCTTCGAGCCGTCCGCGATAGGCCACTTCATGCTGTCTGAACAGCAGCCGCAAAGCGGCGAGGTTGATCGCGCCGGTGGCGATAAAAAACAGCAGCAACACTCCAATGGATTGCCAGTTCATCGCGCGCCGTCCCGCCTGCCGTCCGCGCGCCGCGCCGCGGAGTCGAGACGGCCTAACCCCCGTCCCCTTCCCTCGCGGGAATGGGCGTAGGATGTGAGAGTCGTGGCGTCTGCTTCCGGTCGGTCACCGGGGAAGCCATTCATGTTGCCTTCCCCCGCTTGGTTGCGGGGGAAGGTACGGAAGGGGGTCTTCTTCCACGACAGTCCTGCCCCGAATGGCCGGCGAGCGGATGACAACGGTGCGCGCGCCTCGATAATCATCGCCGCTCGGGCTCCGCTTCCTGCTTCAATCTCACCGCCCCCGACATCGCGACCATCACCAAGCCCAAACCGGTGCCGTAGGCGGCCGCGTCACCGGCGCTGAAGACGCCCAGATGGAATACCGCCGCACTCCAGAACACGATATAGGCGCCGGCTCCCATCACGCCCATCACGCGCGCGGCGTCGAACGTCAGATTGTCCTTACCTGTCAGTATGTCGGTGATAAATCTCATCACTTTGCAGCTATTTTTGCGGTGTTGGCGTTATTGGCGGAGTTGGCGGCCGGCGCGGCGCAGCCGGTGATCATCTGATCGCGCTGACGCACGGCGCCTTTCAGGATCGCGACCGCCGAGGCGTAAGCGCGAATGGTATCGGCCGGAGTTGAAGATGGCGTGAGCTCGCTTATCGGCAGCCGTGGCTTGTCCGGTAGCGAAAGCGGGCAATAGACCGGCACCGGCACCGGAACTTTGACCATGACCGGACGCGGGGCCATCGGCGGGCGCGCGGCGCATCCGCCCACAGCGGAGATTATCGCGATCGCGGCGAAGGCTTTCGCAGCGGTTACCATCTGCCCAGCTCCGGTCCTTCGGCGCGGCCCCATCGAATCGCGTTCTCGCAATCGGGAGCGATTTTGGCGGTCTGCAGAATCGCGGCCTGAGTGGCCGAGGCCGCCACGATCGCATTTGCGCGTTGATTGAAACTGTTTTCCCGAGCCTGCTGCTCCCGTGCGAGCGCGCCGGCCGCGCTCCTGAGCCTGGTCACCTGTGCATTGCATTGGCCGACCGCCGCCTGAAACTGCTGATTACTCGACTGCAGATCAACGATTTGCGCGCTATCGCGCCGTACCTCGCTACGGGCGGCGTTGCGCTCATGCACCAGCACCGATAAATAGATCAGCGCGCCCGCCACGATCGCGGCCAACATCGCCGGTTTCCAGGCCCTGGTTAGTATCGGAAGCAGCGCGAACATGACTATTTCACCGGCTGCGCAGCACTGGGCGCCGGAGTTGAAACCAGAGCTTTCGCCGGCGCGCTGGTGACCGGCTTGCCGCCAAGTCCGAGCGCATGTTCGACCGCGGCGAGACGCGACTCCAGTCCGTGAATCGCCGCCATCAGGCGTACGGCCAGCCAATGCCCAAAAAGAGTTCCGAGCGCGAATCCGGCAGCGCCAAGCGTTACACCGGCCACCGAAACATCAAGCAATGAAGATAGGTTCATGAGTTCTCTCCTTCTTTATTCGTAAGCGCGATTAAGCCAGCCCTCGAGAAACACTTTGCGGCGAGCATCCGAGACGGCCAGCACTCGATAATGGCCCGCAGCTTCCGAGCGCAGCGCCGCAGCGAGCGCTGCTGGATCGGCGGATTGCGCCGCGGCGCGGGATTGATCACCAAGTGCGCCATCTTCGGCCACCCGATGGCCGCAGGCCCGCAACGCGCGCTGCAAGCACAGCGACGCCTCGCGCGGACCGATATTAATTGCCAAATTAAACAGTTTGCCGCCGACAGTATCGGGCAACGAACCGAAGTCGAAACGCTGCCACCAGTCGCGGTAGTAAATTGTTGCGGCTTCGTCTCGCGTCAGCTTCGCAATGTCGAGCGTCGGATACTGATGCTGCGAAATTCCATATTTGGTGGCGCCACCCGGATCGTTACGCTGATCGCTATAACCGCCCTCGTCGGCAAATACGCGGGCGAGAGCGACCGCAAATGCCTGTGGGTAGCCAGATGATGGCGCATTACGAAACAAATCTGTGTTCATGGTTGAATCAATTGATGTTTCAGGACAGGTCACTCGCGCAGAGTAGAGACAGTTTGGCGAAGCGAACAGACTGAAATTTTTCACTGAATAGGCATTTTGAAATAAGTGGCTAGTGTGCAGGCATCATTCAGAAAGGAAATAATTACAAACCGAGTAGTCAGTGGTGTGCTACTTGCTATCTCGGTAAAATTGGACCTGAAACGCTTCCGCTACGGCAGTGCTAGCGGCTTAGTATGTCGCCCTCGCGCCTCAAGCGAGTAGAAAATATAGTGTGTGGTGAGTAGCAAAATGTAGTGATGCGATGAGGGTCCTCGTCCGTTCAAAACACGTAGTTGCGCGTCAAGCGATAACAAGAACAAAGTATAAACGGATTGGGTGCCGCCCTTGGAGGGCAGCGCGAGACCGGCGATATGCCGGGAATCAGAGCGAGGGACTGACGGTGCGGGCTTCGGCCAGCACCTGGTAAACACGCCGCGCGGTGCATCGGAGTTCCCGCGCGATCGATTCCACGGTGGCCCCGGCCGCACGCATTTGCAAAATCCGCATGCGGCGCACCGCAGGATTGGGGACGTCCATGCGATCACCGCCGTACAGGCGGGCCAGCTTTTGCGCCGCCGGCAGGCCGATCGAGCGGGAGATCGGATCCTCGGGATTTGGCTCTTGCGGTACATAAAGACGCGTGCCGGCAAAATCGGCGATCAGTTTCAAGGCTGCGTCGTCGCCGATCGTATCCACGATTTCCATCAACATCGACATTGCATTCACCATGAGGCCGCGTCCAAGCCAGGCATGACGCCGATGGCTCGAACCGCGGGATGAGGAACCGTCTTACAGGCCGGTTCTGGTTTTCGAATGCCGCTGAAACTTCAGCGGGAATGGAACAAATTTGCAGGTTCCGCTTAATCGGCCACCGCTCAGGGCGGGCGAAGTATGCCTGCCGCAAGTGGTTCGGAATTGGAAAGAAGCAGGCGCTGTATAAAGCGCCCGGCGTGTACTCGAACGTGATCCATGAAGCCCCCTCCTTGGATCGGTGGTTGGCGGCAAATCAGCGGGACGTGCGCGCCATTACATCGTAGCTGCTCCATCGCGGGATGGGGCGCTGGGATCGCGCGCGTTTCTCCCCGCGTTGAATGATGCAAATATCCTACAGTAGTGTGCTAAGTCCCCACAGGAAGGGTTTGTCCCGCGATGCCCGGCGGTGAATGTGAGCTTTGCGCGAAAGTCCAGGTCTGGCAGCGCCGGGGCGATCTTTTGAGTGCGTGCACGGTCATTCGATTGGCAGCGGCATGTGACTTGCTGTACGACGGGAGCCTGGTGATCGAAGCAGTTTAAGGTCGATCTGGCAGCGCCAATATGCGTGATTGCGAAAAGTAACAGCCGGTCTGAAGTCCATGGAATCAAAGTGGACCCATGTATAACGGTGGGATGCGCAAGCTCTGAGTCGCGGGAAACCGGGATCGTATAATCAGACAAACAGGCGGCTCCCCTTCACCATAGGACCTGTTCATATCTCACAAAGACCGACAGCTTGTCAAGATTTTGATAACAATATGTCAACCATAGTAGAAGAGGGACTGTTTAGTGATCGGCTGAAAACGATCGTGCGGCAGTTTGTGGGCGTGGCCGAACTGGCGCGAACGATCGGGGTGTCCGATAACGCGGTCTACAAATGGATCGCGGGACGAGGGCAACCGAATCTCGCGAGCCTGGTGGCGCTTGCGCGCGCCGCCGGAGTGTCGGTCGAGTGGCTCGCAACCGGCCGGGAACTGGTCAATAACCTTGGATCGCAAGGAGCCGCTTACGACGATTTTACATTTTTATCGAGCAGCGAAGTTCGAACCGGCTCACGTGGCCGATCGCGCCTGCGCAGTTCGCAGATTACCGACGTGCTCGCCTTTCGATCCCACTGGCTGCGAGGCCGGTTGGCGATCGATCCCAAGTGCTTGATGTTGCTTGACGTGATTGGCGATTCGATGACGCCGACGCTGGCGGAGGGCGACCTGGTGCTGGCCGATTTGCGGCAGACTCGGGCCGTGGTTGACGGCTTGTACGTGTTGCTCGACGGCAGCGATTTGGTGGTAAAGCGCGTGCAGCGTGAGCGCGGTGGGACGGCGCTGGGGATTCGCAGTGACAACCCTGCCTATTCTGCGGTCACGGTTTCCGCCGGGCTGGTGAAGATCGCCGGCCGTGTAGTTTGGGCTGCCGGGGCAATGTAGTCAAATCCTCCGTCCGTTTCGCTAGATTTCCCCGGCTTGACCATCGCATAGCGCGATTCATAGATTCAGAATGACGAGCAACGATGTGTTATCTGAGCGAGGCCGATAGAGCGATGCCGGTGAAGGGACCGGCAGCCACAACACTTGGCGGATACCCATTTTGAACCGAACAACAGGATTTTTTGAATTAGTGACCATGCGCGGAGTTAACCTGGCGATGGTCGTGCTGGCGCTGGCCGGCTATGCATGTTCGTCAGCCACGGCGGCCGCACCATCCGCGATGCCAGCTTCGGGATCGCAGTCGCAGGTCGGGTCGGCTGCGGGGCATGGTTTTAACGCCAGCGGCATCTGGGAGGGCAAATCGGTGGCGACCTGCCTGGCGGGCCCGTTTTCGATTGATACCCGCTGCAATGCGATCAATCAAATCGCGATTACCATGGTTCAGGACCATGAGAAGATCACCGGCTTCTACAAATGTTCCACCGGCAATACCGATTGCCGCAACCAGAACGACAGCGGCACAATCTTTGGCGGCTCGCTGAAGAACGGAAAGCTGTTTCTGCGGATCGGGATGCCGGATGGATCGAGTTGCCTGTTCAACGGCTCCCCAGTCGCGGCCAACCTGATCAGAGGCGGCTATTCCTGCTACCAGGGCGGCGGCTTTGAGGAGCAGGGCCGCTTCGAGGTCGGGCGCAATTATTGATCCTCGCCGCCGTGCGCATGGCCCAGCCGTGCGGTTCGGGTTATGTTTCTAATCGATGGCCTCTTCAGTAGCCCATGCGATAATCGGCACCGCAGGACATATCGACCACGGCAAGACCGCCCTGGTGCGGGCGCTTACCGGTCAGGAAACCGATCGTCTCAAGGAAGAGAAGGAACGCGGGATCTCGATCGATCTGGGCTTCGCCTACTTTACGCTGCCCGATGGCATGCGGGCCGGTATCGTCGATGTCCCCGGCCACGAGCGCTTCATCCGCAATATGCTGGCGGGTGCGCATGGAATCGATCTGGTGTTGTTTACGGTGGCCGCCGACGACGGCGTGATGCCGCAGAGCGAAGAGCATCTCGATATTTTGCATCTGCTCGGCGCCGGTCGTGGCATCTTCGTGATCACCAAGTCCGATCTGGCCGATGCCCGGCGGCTCGACGAGGTACGTGAGGAAATCGGCCTTTTGACCGACGGCACTGCGCTGGCCGATGCCCCAGTGATTCCGGTTTCCTCGCTGACCGGGGCCGGGATCGATCAGCTCAAAGCCGAAATCTCGCGCCAGCTCGATGGTTTCGAGTCGCGCCGCGCCACCGGATTGTTTCGCCTGCCATTGGATCGTGCGTTCGTGATCAAGGGCCATGGCACCGTGGTGACCGGCACCGCGATGGGCGCCTCGGTCAAGCTGGGACAGAAGCTGCGCGTCCTGCCCGGCGGCGGCGAGGTCCGCGTCCGCGCAATTCAGGTGCATTCGGAGCCGGTTGAGAGTGCGGGACTGTGCCAGCGGGTGGCGCTGAATCTCTCCGGCGCGGAGCGAATTGAACTTAAACGCGGCGACGTGCTGGCCGATGAGCGGCTCGAGATCGTGACCTCCCGCCTCGATGCGTGGCTGGAGGTGCGCCCGGCCGCGAAACACGCGATTCGCAATAACCAGCGCTTGCGATTTTATATCGGCACCAGTGAGACTATGGCGCGCGCGATCGTAATCGAATCCGCGGGGCAGATTCCGGTCAAAAGCGGTGGCTTGGTCCAGTTGGTGCTCAACGATCCGGTGGTGGCTCTGACCGGCGATAAATTCGTGGTCCGCGACGAAACCAGCCGGCGGACGCTGGGCGGCGGGCGCGTGCTGAATCCATTGGGCCGCCGCTCGCGCAAACCGGTCGAACTCTACCGCGAACGGCTGCTGGCGATTCGCGATCGCAGCGGTCCGCTTGCGATCGAGGCCCTGCTCAATCTGCAGGATAGTTTCGCGGTCACCAGATTACATACCGCGCTGATGCTCAACGCCCCCGTGGCCGAGGTCGAGGAAGCGCTGCGCGACACCCGTTTCATTAAACTTTCGCTCGGCGACGAAGAAGGCTTCACTACCCGGACCAAATGGGAGGAGCTGAAAAAATCCGCGCTTGGCGCGATCGCGGCCCATCATCAGGCGGAGCCGCTTTCGCCGGGCATGGAGATGGAAGCGATGCGCGCACAGCTTCCATACGAGATCGCCGCGCGAAATTTCCGCGCGGTGATCGATCGGCTGGGACGCGAATCGGACCTGGTTCGGGAGGACAACCTCCTGCGGCTCAAGTCGCACCGGGTGAAGCTCGGCGGCGACGACAGCCGCGTCGGCGCGCGAATCGAACAGGTGCTGGCGGCGGCGGGATTCCATCCGCCGGAACTCAAGCAGTTGGCGGAAGAGCTTAAGCTTCCGGCCTCGGAGACCGGACGCCTGCGGACCCTGCTGGCCGCGCTCGAGCGCGAAGGGAAAGTGGTCAAGATCGCGACCGACCTCTATTTCGATCGTCCACGCCTCGAGGACGCCCGCGCCCGGCTGCTTAAATATCTTAACGGCAACCCTGAAATTACCGCCGCCGGCTATCGCGATTTGCTCGGCGCGTCGCGTAAATTTGCGATTGCCCTGCTGGATTTTTTCGATCATACCGGCGTCACCACGCGGGTTGGCGATGCGCGCCGGCTGCGCTCGCATCAGGGCTGAAATAAAATGCGCCGCGTGCCACAATCCGATAAGTCATCGCGGCAAGGTCATGATGAAGGCGAAGGACAATAACGCCGGGCGTGAAGATCTGATTCGGCTCACGGCGCGCTGTAAAGCGGCCGGCTGAGCCGGCAAGCTGGGTCCGGCGGACCTCAAAGCAGTGCTCGGGCAGCTCGATCTTGGTAGCCATCCCGATCTCCTGGTGGGAATCGGAACGGGCGACGACGCCGGTGTGTATCGTCTTTCCGATCACCTCGCAATCGTCAACACCGTCGATTTTTTTACGCCGGTGGTTGACGATCCATTCACCTACGGTCAAATTTCCGCCGCCAACGCGCTGTCCGATGTATACGCGATGGGCGGGCGGCCACTGACCGCGCTCAATATCGTTTGCTGGCCGCAAACCGGTTTGCCGGCCGAGATGCTGGGCGAAATTCTGCGCGGCGGCGCCGAAAAGGTGCGCGAGGCTGGCGCCATGATCGTGGGCGGGCACAGCGTGGCGGACGAGGAAGTTAAATACGGCATGGCGGTGACCGGTGTGATCGATCCGCGGCGCATCGTGCGTAATGTCGGTGCGCAGCCGGGCGATGCACTGATCCTCACCAAGCCACTCGGCACCGGCGTCCTGATGACCGCGTTCAAGCGCGATCGGCTACCCGAAGATCACTATGCCACCGCGGTCGCAATCATGGCGGCGCTCAATTCCGACGCGGCCGCCGCGATGCTCCGTTATGCGGTTCATGCCGCCACCGACATCACCGGCTTCAGCCTGATTGGACATGCGATGCAGATGGCGGAGGGCAGCGGTGTCACGCTGGCGATCGAGGAATCGGATCTGCCCCTGCTGCCGGGCGCGCTCGATGCGATCAGCGCCGGGATGATCCCCGGCGGCGGCAAGCGCAATCGCGAATTCTTTGGCCCGCGCCTCGCTATAGCAGAAGAAGTGATTGACGCGATGGTCGAGATCGCATTCGACCCGCAGACTTCGGGTGGACTGTTGATCGCATTGCCGCAAAAGGATTCGCTCGCGCTGCTCTCCGACCTGCAGGCGGCGGGGATTGTCGAGGCCGCGATCGTCGGCCGCGTCGAAACCGCCGGCGCTTATCCGGTCAGGCTGGTCTAGTTCGCGGAGGCCGCTGATTTAAGCCGATCGCCGACTTAGAGATGATGCGCTTCCAGCCATCGCTCGGCGTCCAACGCCGCCATGCAGCCGGTGCCCGCCGCCGTCACCGCCTGTCGATAGACTCGATCCGCGACATCACCCGCCGCGAAGACACCATCGATATTGGTGAAGGTCGAGCCCGGTTTCACCTTTAGATAGTCGAGTTCGTCCATCTCAAGCTGGCCGCGGAAGATACCGGTGTTTGGTTGATGGCCGATGGCGACGAAAACCGCGTCGGTCGGCATCCGGCTCGACTCGCCGGTCTCGAGGTTACGCAAGGTCACGGCCACCACGCCGCCTTTCTGATCGCCATGGATATCTTCGACCGCGGAATTCCAGACAAAGCCGATCCGGGGATTAGCGCGCGCGCGTTCCTGCATAATCTTCGAGGCGCGAAGCTGGTCACGCCGATGCACTACGCTGACCTTCGGCGAAAAGCGCGTGAGAAACAGCGCTTCTTCCATCGCGGTGTCGCCGCCGCCAACCACGATCACGTTGCGATCTTTGAAAAACGCGCCATCGCAGGTGGCGCAGGCGCTCACGCCATAGCCCATCAGATGTTTCTCGGCCGGCAATCCAAGCAGCTTGGCGGAAGCGCCGGTTGAAATGATCAGCGCATGGGTGCGCAACACCTTGCCCTCGTCGAGCGTTATTTCGATCGGCCGCTTTTTCAAGGCCGCCGCGGTTGCGACTCCGGTGATGAATTTGGTTCCGAAACGCGCCGCCTGACGCCGAAACACCTCCATCATTTCCGGACCCTGGATGCCATGCTCGAAGCCGGGATAATTCTCGACCTCGGTCGTAATCGTGAGCTGTCCGCCCGGTTCGCCTCCTTCAATCAGGACCGGCGCGAGGTTCGCGCGCGCGCTATAGAGGGCCGCGGTCAGTCCCGCGGGGCCGGAGCCAAGAATCGCAAGGCGATAAATCTCTTCTGTCATATTTGAAACTCGATAATTGAATAGCTTGCCGGAGTAAAATGGTTATTGTTCTCATTGTATAGCGCGAGCAGCGCCGCATAAACTGCGGCAGGGAATCCCTGCACATGCCGGGTTGTCATTCTGAACCGAGTCCGTGACGTGAAGAATCCCGGGGTTCTTCGCTGCCCTCAGAATGACAGCATGGGATGCAGAGCTTCCCTGGGAGTTCCGATGGCCTCGGGAAAATCAAATTCACGCAGTTCCGGCAGAGCGTCGCGCGGCGTGCCGAAACTTACCCATCTCGACGATCAAGGGCGCGTCAGGATGGTCGATGTCGGCGCTAAACCGATAACGCGGCGCGAGGCGGTCGCGCGCGGACGAATCGCGATGCAATCGGCGACCCTCAAAGCAATCATCGGCGGCCAGCTCAAAAAAGGCGAAGCGCTCGCGGTGGCGCGAGTGGCAGGCATCATGGCGGCCAAGCGCACCCACGAATTGATTCCGCTATGCCATCAGCTACCGCTCGAACTGGTCGAGGTCGACTTCCGGCCCGCTGAACAGCCGGCCGCGATTGAGATTCAGGCCCGCGCAGTCACGATCGCCCGTACTGGAGTCGAGATGGAAGCGATGGTGGCGGTCAGCGCGGCGGCGCTCGCAATCTACGACATGGCGAAGGCGATCGACCGTGGCATGACGATCGATGCGGTCCGGTTGATCAGCAAAAGCGGCGGCCGCAGCGGCGTATATTTGCGCGATCACGAGCGTCCGTGGCCGAATCCGGCAAGCCGGTCTTAGCTGGTTTTCACTATCAATCCGTCGGCCAGCCATCGCGCGAGCATCCGGTTGATTGCGGCCACCGCGTCGCCTTCGATTTCCGCGCTCGCCGCTTCGCATAGGGTAGCGAAAGTCGCGCCATGCCTTGCGATTTCGAGCCCACTGCGTTCGCCGGGCTCGAGCCGCCGATAATAGACCTGCGATTGCTCGCGCCATACCACGAGACCGATCGGGCGGAAATCCGGTTGATGCCACGGCTCGGCGTTCGTGATCATCCGCAGCAGTTCGTCCACCGCCCATCGGCAATCGAGCATCTGCAAAGCCGGATGGGTACGCAGCTCGATCGCGGCCCATTGTGCGGCCGGTATGGAGCGCATCGCGGCGGCCGTGAGCGTCTCGGCTTCGGGCCCGTGAAAGACCTCGATAGTCGCGCGTTCGAGCGCCGCCAGTTCGGCGATAAAAGGATACTCAGCGGTGTCGTCGATATCGCAACGATCAGCGAGAAAACCGGCGAAGTTGCGCCCGAGCGGAAAAATCGAGGGATCGGCGGGCGCATGCTCCATCAGGTAATCGTCTATCCATTTCGTGAAAGTTCTCTCGCCGGCCAGTTTCAGCACCGCCGGGAAATCTTCTTTCATAATTCCGAGCAGCCGGGCAAAGTAAGCATCGGCGTAGATCTGGATGCGCCTGGCGGCCCGCAGTTTTTCATCGCCAGCGATTACGGAGTCAATGGCGCCGGGGCCGAAATCGTTGGCGCCGGCGATCGTCGTTGGTCGCGCGACAAGGGCATAGATCAACTGCTGGATTTTCTTCAGTTCGGACATCGCGGCACCATCAGCTTTGCCAAGCTCGCGCCGCAGTGCAATCTATGAAAACGAATTATGACCTCGCTTAATCAGACAACAGGAAGGATTTTTCTCCGTCGCGGCAAGGACGGCCCGGTAAGGGGCGGAAACCCGTGGATATTTTCGCAGGCGATCGAGCGTCGCGAACCGTCCGGCCTGCCAATCGGCGCCGCGGTCGAAGTTCTCGACGCCAGCGGCGCGGCGATCGGAGTTGGCCATTTTAATCCGAACACCACCATCGCGGTGCGGATGCTGCTATGGCGCAATGGCGCTGAGAGTGCGGACAGCGACGATCTCGATCGCGTTATCGCCGGACGTATCGAGCGCGCGCTCCGTATGCGCCAGCGAACGATCGGCGGCGACACCAATTGCTACCGGCTGGTCAACGGCGATGGCGATGGGCTGTCCGGGCTGGTGGTCGATCGCTACCACGAAGTGCTTGTGATCCAGCTTCTGAGCGCCGGGATGGATCGCATGCGCGAGGCGATTATCGCTGCGCTCAAGCATCTGATCCGGCCGCGCGCGATAATCGAGCGCAGCCAGGGCGCGGTCCGCCGGCAGGAAGGGCTGGCGGATCGCAGCGGAATCGTGACTGGCGATGCGCCCGGTCCGGCGATCGTGAGCGAGAACGGAGTCCGGATCGAGGTGGACTTCGAGCACGGCCAAAAGACCGGCTACTTTCTAGATCAGCGCGAAAACCGCCGCCGCATAATGGATCTCGCGGCCGATGCGCGCGTGCTCGATCTATGTTGCTACTCGGGCAGCTTCGCGATCGCCGCAGCGAAAGGCGGCGCGCGCGAGACGGTCGCGGTCGATACGTCGGCGCGGGCGCTGGAATGGGCGCGGCGCAATGCCGATCTCAATGAAATCCCGAACGGACGAATCGAGTTAGTGCATGAGGATGCGGGTAAATACCTGAGCTCAAGCGGCAAACAATTCGACCTGATCGTGCTCGATCCGCCGCCGCTGGCCCGTTCCCGCGAGCAGGCCGCGCACGCCGGCCGTTTGTATGTCGAGTTGAATGCCGCCGCGATGCGCGCGCTGGCCCCCGGCGGCTATCTGATGACCTTCAGTTGCTCAACTCATCTAAGCGGCGAAGATTTCGTGCGCGCAATGCGGATGGCGCAGTCGCGGGCCGGAGCGCAACTCAGACGGCTGGCGCGGCTCGGCCCCGGTGCTGACCATCCGGTGCTGCTCGGCCATGTCGAAGGCGAATATCTGACGGGGTTGCTGCTGAACGACTTGCGCTGAATTCGATCGGAATCGATCGGCGCACAGGCATGAAAAATCAGGCGGCGGCGGTTGCCGGTTCCAATTCAAAAGCGCCGGGACTCAGCCCGTCCTTGGGCCGCAAAACGATCTTCACGTTCAGACGATTCTCCAGCGTGGCGAGGTCTTTCGAGCCGAAATCGTAGAGGTAGTGCGCGATATCGGGACTCACCCTGACCAGCAGCATCTCGTCGCGCGATCGATGGGCCGCCTCGCGATAGAGCGCGCGCAGCACCTCGGCCGCCAGCGTCGGGGTGGATTTGACTACGCCGCGGGCCTGGCAATGGGAGCAGGTGGTGGTAAGCAGCTCCTCGAGGCTTTCGCGCGTGCGCTTGCGCGTCATCTGTACGAGGCCGAGTTCGGAAATTTTGAGCGCCGAGGTGCGCGCCTTGTCGCGCTTGAGCGATTGCGAGAACGCGTCGCTGACTCGCTTACGATCGCTTTCGCGCACCATATCGATAAAATCGACGATGATAATCCCGCCGATGTTGCGCAGGCGCAGTTGCCGAACCACCTCGTCGAGCGCTTCGAGGTTGGTCTTGAGCACGGTCTCCTGCTGGCTTTTTTTGCCGACGAAGCGGCCGGTATTGACGTCGATCGCGGTCAGCGCTTCAGCCTGGTCGAAGACCAGGTAGCCGCCGGATTTCAGCCATACTTTGCGATCGAGCGCGCGTTCGATCTGTTCTTCGAGATTGAAGCGATCGAAAATCGGCTCGGCGTCTTCATAGCGCGCGATTCGCGAGCGCAGGCGCGGCAGGTAAGTCTGCACGAATTCAACGATCCGCTGATAGGTGGCCGGATCGTCGCACCACAGTTTGTCGACCTCGCTGGAGAAAAGGTCGCGCACGGTGCGCAGCGCCACGTCGAGATCGTTGTAGAGCACGGTCGCGGGACCGGTGGTTTCGCTTTTCTTGAGGATTGAACTCCAAAGCTTGGTCAGGAATGAAACGTCGCGCTGAATCTCGCGCTTGCTCACGCCCTCGCACGCGGTGCGAACGATAAAGCCGCCCTGCGGCGGGCGCAGTTCGATCAATGCGGTGCGCAGGCGGTTGCGCTCTTCGGCACTCTCGATACGGCGCGAAATTCCAAGATGATTGTTGGTCGGCGTGTAAACCAGATGGCGGCCGGGAATCGAGATCGAGGAGGTGAGCCGCGCGCCCTTGGTGCCCATCGGCTCCTTCGCGATCTGTACGATTATCTCCTGGTTGCGGCGTAACTGCTGCTCGATCGGCAGCCGGTTGCGTTTGACGCCGCGCCGATGGCCGCGAGGGCGGCGTCTATGATCGCCGCCTGACCCATCTCCATTCGCGCCCTCGCCATCTTCGGGATTACCATCTTCGGCATTGCCATTTCCGCCCTCGCCATATTCGGCGTTCTCTCCCTGAGCATCGTCAGAGTCGGCAAATTCGTGGTTGGCCCCGGCGTCGTAGGCGGCGTCATCCTCGACCGGCTCGGTCTCGATTTCCTCGCCTGCCACTTGCGCGATCGTATCAAAGGCCTCGGTATCATCATGGAAGTCCGAGACGTGCAGAAAACCCGCCTTCTCCAGACCGATATCGACGAAGGCCGCCTGCATTCCGGGCAATACCCGCGTCACCCGGCCCTTATAGATGTTGCCGGCCAAACCGGTGCGTGTGTTGCGTTCGAGGAAGAATTCGGTGAGCTGCCCGTCTTCGAGCAAGGCCACCCGCACTTCCATCGCAGAGCCGTTGATTACGATTTCACGTTTCACAGGGATCCAGATCCAGCGCAAGAAATGTCAGGCGGGCGATGTGACCCGGATTGGAAAACTGAGCGTGAACGCCCGCGGCGATTACTCAGCAAAAAACAACGATGGTAGCGTCGGATTGCCGTCGCGCTCCCCTCAACTCCTGCACATCTTGCGTAAATCATACGGAGACCGGTTCCGACGCGCAAGGCGAACGGCGAGCGTAACTCAGGCTTAAGGCTTGCTTGGTTGAGCCTGCCTTGACTTGCCCGGTTTGGGCACGCTACTGCTTTTCCAATGTCTGCTGCGGTCGAAAGTGCTTTGCGGCCCACGGGAACCTCGCTCCTTAATAGCAAGGTGTTGGTGCTCAATCGCTCTTATCTTCCAGTTCACGTCACTTCGGTCAAGCGCGCCTTCGCTTTATTGTATCAGGGCGTGGCGCGCGCAGTTGATGAGGAATACCGCACCTTCGATTTCGAGAGCTGGCGCCACCTGTCGATCGAGATGCATCACGACCGCCTTGGTATCATCGGCGGCTTCATCCGCGTGCCGCGAGTGATGGTGCTGATGGCCTATGAACGCATCCCACGCCGCCACGTACGTTTCTCACGCTTCAACATTTTCGCGCGCGATAACAATACCTGCCAATACTGCGGCCAGCGATTGCCGCGTACGGAGCTCAACCTCGATCATGTAGTCCCGCGATCGCGCGGCGGCATGTCGACCTGGGAGAATATCGTCTGCTCTTGCCACATATGTAATAGGCGCAAGGGTGGCCGCACGCCCGAAGAGGCCCGCATGATGTTGATCCGCCGGCCGTGCCGCCCGGAATGGACGCCATTTTCGGCCGATATCTTCAGCCTGCGCCGTTATCGAGAATGGACGCCGTTTCTGAGCGCGGTCGATACCGCCTACTGGAATACCGAACTGTTGCCCGAATAGTCGACCGTCCTCTCCGTCAAATCACAATAAGTTGGGTTTCCGATCGCGGTTATCCACATTATATTGATTCAAGGCTTGACCATCCGGCCCCGATGTCGGATATGCTGGTGGCCTCTGAAGAGTGGATGGCGCGCCTTGTTGTGGAGGGCGGAGGTGAGGGCGGTGTATGCGTCTTAAGAGCCTCGAATTGGTAGGCTTCAAATCTTTTCTGGATCCCACGCTGATTTCGTTTTCACCCGGCATCACTGCCGTGGTGGGTCCCAACGGATGCGGCAAGTCCAATGTGATGGACGCGATTCGCTGGGTGCTGGGCGAGCAGGCGCCGACCCGGCTGCGCGGCAAAAGCGTGGAGGATCTAATTTACGCCGGCAATGAGCATAACCCCGCCGCCGGGATGGCGGAGGTTTCGCTCACCCTCGAATCCGAGGAAAACTCGCCGCTGCCCGAGCCTTATTCCAGGCTCACCGAGATGTGCGTTACGCGGCGCGCCTATCGATCGGGAGACTCCGAGTATCTGATCAATAAGATTCCCTGCCGGCTCAAGGATATCGCGGAGTTTTTCATGGCCGCGGGCATCCACAGCCGCGGCTATGCATTGATCGAGCAGGGCCGGGTGGAGGAAATTATCCAGGCTAAACCGGCCGAGATTCGCACGCTGATCGAGGAGGCTGCCGGGCTGGGTCTGTTCAAAGGGCGCCGCGAGATGAGCGAGCGCAAGCTCGAGCGCGTGCAGGAAAACCTGAGCCGGGTCAGCGACGTGGTGGCCGAGATCGATCGGCAACTGAACTACTCCCGCCGGCAGGCAAAAAAGGCCGAGACCTACCGAATCATCCGTGCCGAGTTGCACGAGGTCGAAAGATTCGCGGCCGCCCGCCGCTTGTTGCATACGCGATCCGAACAGCTCCGATGCTCGGGCCGCGAAACTGACCTGCGCGCCGACAGCGAAGGTTTGCGCGGCACAGCTCAGGAGTTCGAGGTTGGCGTACGTGAACTGGCCGAAACGCTTACGGGCGAGCGCGAGCGGCTGCACAGCGCCACCCGCGAATTTGAAAGCCTTCGCGCCAGCGACGCCGATCGTGCGCGGGCTCGCGAATTTCTGGCCCGTCGGTTGGCCGCGGCCGATCAGGATGAACCTGCACTGCGTGCCCGGCTGGCTGAGCTTGAGCTGAAGGCCACCGCCTCGCGCGCCGACCGCGCCCTTTATGGATCGCGATTGGCCCGTGAGCTACGCGATGACGATGGTTCGGAATCGGTACTGGCCGATCAACGCCAGCGTCACGAGGCCGCGCGGGCCGCGCTGCGCGCGGTGGAACGCGGGACCGAGAATCTGAAGGACGAGCTTTCCGAGGTGGTGCGCGAGGCCGCCGTGATTCGCGGTCGCTTGGCCGACCTCAGCGGCGAGCGGGCGGAACTCGAGTCGCGATTGGCGCTGAGCACGCCGCGCGATATGCCCTCCGCGCAGATCGATCCCGCAGCCAGTCTTGGTCCGGCACAGGAAAACCTGCGCACTGCCGAGGCCGCGCTCGATAGCGCGCGCGCACGCCTGCCGGAGATCGAAAGATTGCGTGGCGAGGCCACCGAACGCGAACTGGAGGCGCGCACAATCGTCGAGCGCGCCGCTGGCCGCGTCTCGTCAACTCGCGAAATATTAAAAACTGCCGAGCGGCGCGAGGCGCGCCGGGCGCAGCGGCCGGTGGCGATGCGTTTGCGCAAAGTGCTCGAATCGCTCAACGGCGATCGGCCGGCGGTAGATCCGCCCGCCTTGACCGATCTGTTGACGGTGCCGCCCGCGCTGGCGCCCGCGGTGCACGCGGTGCTGGGCGATCAGCTCGAAGCGGTGGTGGTCGAATCGCCATATTTCGCGGTCAAAGCGATCGACATTCTTAAACAAAAAAAGGCAGGGCGTCTGAGCTTTGTGCCGCAGGCCGATATAACGGCGCGATCAGAAGGCATCGAAGCGCCCGGTATCGCCGGACGTTTGGTCGAGATGCTCGAGATTGAGCCGCGTTTCAGCGCCACCGCCGAAGCGCTGCTGGGCCATGTGATGCTGGCCGATAATGTCGAGTGCGCGCTGGCGGCCTCTAATTTGAACGGACATGGGACCGTGTTCGTGACCCGCGAGGGCGACCTGGTGCATCCGGGGCGCGTGATCAGCGGCGGCAGCAGCGATAATCACGACAGCGAATTCGAAGCCGAACCGGTGGTCTCGCTCGATGACGCCCGGCGTGCGCTCGATGAAGCCGTGCGCGAGCATGCCGGCGCCGAGCAGGCACTGGCGGCGCGGCGCGCGGAAAGAATTCAGCTTGAAAACCAGCTTGGCGAGGCCCGTCGAACGGCAAACACCGGCGAACGCGAGTTGGATGAAAAGCGCAAGCTGTTGGCGCGGATCGAAAGTCAGATCGCACTGGCCGAGGCGCGCCGTAGCGACGCCGCGCGCCGCCTCGGTGAGATTGCCGAAACCGTGGCCGGATCGAACGTACGCCTGGAAGCGTTGGCGATTGCCGAACAGCGCTTCCGCAGCGAGTTGGCCGCGATTAACTTCGAGCTCGACGATAAGAAAAAAACCGCCGAAGAGCTTGCACACGCGGCCGCCCAGACCGCCTCGCGGGTTGAGGCGCGGCGCGCGACCTTGAAGTCTCTGGAGCAGGAGCTGCGCCATCTGCAACAGCTCACGATCGGGTTGGAATCGCAGATCAACGACGGTTTGGCCACGCTTGCGCGTCTGGCCGGCGAACGAATTGAGTTTGCGGGTGAGCTTGAAAAGCTGGCGGTGCAGGATGCGCAAAATCGCGATCGCGAAGCCGCTCTTGGAACCGAAATTGAAGCTTTGCGCGCACAATGCGCCGGGTGCGAAAGTGCGCTCAATCAACGCCGAGCGCATCTGAATGAAACCCGCGATCGGTTGTCGCGGCTTGAGCGCGAGGCGATGGAGTGCAGTCTGCAAAAAGAACGCGCCAGCGCACTCGGCGAGGAGCTTGATCGCACCTTTGCCGAGAAATTTTTAACCCCGTTTACGGCAGTCGCCGATGAAATCGAGCAGGCGCTGACCGCGCGCAATGCTGAAGAGGACGATCGACGGCTGAGCGAGCTGCGCGCCAGGGCTGAGAAGATTGGCGAGGTGAACCTGGCGGCCGAGAGCGAGGTGCGCGAACTCGAGGATCGCGCGGCGGCGTTGAACACCGAGAAGGCCGACCTCGAAGCGGCGGTCGAAGACCTGAGCCAAACCATCAAAAAGCTCAACACCGAGGCGCGCCGCCGATTCGCCGAAACTTTCGAGGGCGCAGCCCTCAACTTTTCACAATTGTTCCCCAAGCTGATGCGCGGCGGACAGGGCCGGCTCGAACTCGACGGTAATGGCGACCTGCTCGATGCCGGGGTCAATATCCTCGTGCAGCCGCCGGGCAAGAAGGTGCGTGAAATCGGATTGCTGTCGGGCGGCGAGAAGGCGCTCTCCGCGATGGCGCTGATGTTCTCGCTGTTTCTGCTCAATCCCAGCCCGTTCTGCGTGATGGACGAGGTTGACGCGCCGCTCGACGAATTCAGCGTGGCCGCCTTCGCGACGATCGTCGAGGAGTTCAAGGAACAGTCGCAATTTATCGTGATCACGCACAATCAGCGCACCATGCAGCGCGCCGACCAGGTGCACGGCGTCACGATGGATCGCCCCGGGGTATCGAAGGTGATCTCGATGCGCATCCCGCGCGCCGCCGCGTAATCCGGCCGCTTCGCAGCAGCATCGTGTGAATTTACGATGGATTTTTTAAGATCGTGGGTTCAATCCCTCCCCTTGTCCAAGGGGAGGGTAGGGCGAGGTCTTCGTCTTCGCCTTAAAGATGCATTAGCTACCAGGATAACCTCTCCCTGACCCTCTTCTAAGACAAGGAGAGGGAAATTTTGAAGTGTTTCAGGCAGTTTTTGCGTACCGGAGTTTCCCATCCGTGACGCCCTTGTTATTCTCGTAACGCCGAGTTCAGCGTATGGGCGTCTGTCTCCCGACTGGCCCTGGCCGCACCGGTAATCTACATTCGAGGTTCGCGTGGCTTCCTACCAGATTGCTGTGCTGCTCATGATGGCGATGGGCATGCAGTTCGGGCTGCTCGGCTGCGCCCTGTTGGTCGAGCTGAGCGATCGCAAACGGCGGCCCGCCGCCTTTGCCGATGCGGCGCGGCCCGCGGTCGACGGTGGTGAACCCACGAAGGCGCCCGCGGCCGAACGTGCTCCGTCGGCCCCCGCTCGGGTCAGACGTCCGTTCCGCGCGACTCCACCGGTCCAACGCCCACCTGCGCCGGCGCGTCCGATCGAGCATGAGAACGAGCATCCATCGGAAGCTGGGGCCGAGCCGCTGTCACTGGAAACGCAGCCCGAGGCACTGAAGGCCGGGCCGGAGGTCGCTCCGTCGGTGGTGGAAGCGCCCGCTGCCACGGTTCCGGAGACTGAAGTTGCTGAGCCGCAGCAAGCTGAAGCGGCGGAGCCAGCCCCTATCGAAGCGGCGCCCAAAGCCGCGCCAAAAAGGCTCGGATTTGGCTTGCGCCGCACACGCGACGCCTTTATGGGCCGGATTCGCGCGGTGCTGGGGGGCGGAGCCAAGCTTGATCAGATGTGCGAGGAGCTTGAGGAAGCGCTAATCGCGGCGGACGTCGGGGTCGAGGCGAGCATGCGGATAATCGCAGCGGTGCGCGACCGGCTCAAGCACGATGCGCGGCCTGATGCGATCCGTGAAGCGCTCAAGGCGGAAATCGAGCGCATCCTGGCTGCGGTCGAGCGTCCGGGTGCCGATTCGGGCGACGAGCCGCTGGTGGTGATGCTGGTGGGCGTCAATGGGGTTGGCAAAACCACGACGGTCGCGAAGCTGGCCACCATGTTCAAGCTCGAGCGCGGGCCTGTGATCGTAGCGGCGGCGGATACTTTTCGCGCCGCGGCTATCGAACAACTCGAAGTATGGTGTAAACGGGTGGGGGCGGAGATCATCAAGCAGAAGCCGGGATCCGATCCGGCTGCGATCGCCTTTGACGCGGTGGCGGCCGCACGGGCCCGAAGTGTGAGGACGGTCTTGATCGATACGGCAGGACGGCTGCAAACCAAGACCAACTTGATGGAGGAGTTAAAAAAGATCGCAAGAGTGGTCGGGCGAAGCCTGCCCGGCGCGCCGCATGAGACCTGGCTCGTACTGGACGCTACAACCGGCCAGAATGCGCTTAGCCAGGCGAAAGTCTTCAAAGATGCCGTGGCGCTTACCGGCGTGGTGCTCGCGAAACTGGATAGTACTGCGAAAGGAGGGGTGATTGTGGCGGTGGCGGAGCAGATGAAGCTGCCGGTCAGATATGTAGGATTAGGTGAAAGCGTCGAGGATCTGAGACCTTTTGACGCTCATGAATTCGTCGAAGCGCTGTTCGAGAGCGAAGAATCCGCCAATCAGGGCACCAGTGGTTCTTATGCGGCTTGACAGCTTTATTTATGGAAAATTAGAGTGGCTGGGGATTTATGCCAATGGCGATTGATTCATTAAAACAGTTGGATGAAAGAATTCAGGCTTCGGTAGCCAGAATTCATCAGTTACGGCAGGAAAACGAGAAACTGGTGCAGCAACTTGCGGAGAGCGAGGGACGCTTTCTGGAAGCGAGCGAGGAACTCAAGCAGCTCCATTCCGAATGTCAGCAGCATGAGGACGAGCGTAACGAGGTTCGCAGCCGAATCGAGAAGATACTGACCCGCTTCGACGGTCTGGAGCTTGGCTGAACGGGCGTGATGCGATGAACGTTAATGTCGAGATTATGGGCCTGAGCCTGACAGTCGCGAGCGATCGTGGCGATGAATGGGTCAAGGCCCTGGCTCGACAGGTGAACGACAGAATTCGGGAGATTCAGACCCGGACCAGGACCGTGAACTCGGTCAGCGTGGCGATTTTGGCGGCGCTCAATCTCGCTGATGAACTCGAAAGCTTACGCAGAGAGCATCGGGAATTGACCGATCAGATTGAGGCTTTGAACGGCAGACTGTCCGCGGCGATGGAGGATTAAGGGGCATCGCTGAATTGAATATTCGGCGCGCCAGCGGACATACTATAGATTGCGGCGGGGTTAGTGGGGCTTAGCGGAAGGCATAACGCGGTGTGTGTATCGATATTATTGGTTTATGAGTTGTCGACGATGATACGACCGACTTTAACCGCGAGGGAAATATTGGACGGGCAGCAAGTGGCGGATTGTTCTCGGCTGCGCGCTGGCCCGTGAGCGAATCGATGAGCTTACCGACTTAGGCCCTGTACCTGCCGCTGGAAGACCAGTGGCGGACGAAAAAGGATTATTCAGGTCGATTATTGCGCACAGCCGCGAGGACTTGTCTTCGTCGCGCGCGGCCGCGCTATCCGAACTAATTCAGGACCGTCTGCTTCGATGGGACAGGTATCGCGCTGCGAGCGCGATCCTGCTTTACGCTGCCCACCGCCAGGAAGCCGCCACCGACGCAATTCTTGCCGCCGCCTTGGCCAGCGGCAAGGCGGTTTTCTATCCTCGTCTGAATGCCGGGCGCGATCGCCTGGAGGTCATCAGGATTACCGATCGCTCCAGCCTGCGGGTTGGCGCTTACGGAATCCTTGAGCCGGACGGCGAAGAAACCGCCACTCCGGAATCCTTGCGCCAGATGCTGGTATGCGTACCGGGCGTCGCGTTCAGTAGCGCTGGAGATCGGATCGGACGTGGCGGTGGCCACTACGATCGTCTGCTACGCGAGATTTCCCCTCCGGCGACAAGTATTGGACTTGCTTATTCGTTCCAGTTGCTCGATGAGCTGCCGTGCGAAGCGCACGATCGGCGGCTCGATTTTGTGATTACTGAATCCGCCATTTATCCGGACGGCATTGATGCGCCCTCGCCGGCCCGGATATCGGCGGAAGAAGGAGGTCCCAGGTGGAGATACTAATTGCAATCGTCCTGGGTCTGATGATCGGCGGCGCGGCTATCTTTATTTTGACGGCTTCCCGGCAACGCCAGCAGGCAGCCGATGGGGAAGCCGCGGCCAATAAAGCCGACGAGATCATCCGTGAAGCCCAGACCAAACGTGAACTTCTGATCAAAGAAGGAGAACTAAAGGCAAAGGAACTAGTGGCCACTGCGCGAGCCGAAGCCGAGCGCGAAGGGCGCGAGCGGCGGCGGGAATTATCCGGGCTCGAAAGCAAGCTTCAAGCACGGGAGGAAAGCTTTGAAAAACGAGTCGAGTCGTTCGAGCGGCGTGAAGCCGAGCTCAACCGGCGCGATCAGGGTCTCAAGACCCGCGAAGGCAACCTCGCCAACAAGGAGGCCGAACGGCAGGCCTTGATCGAGGAGGCGCGCGGCCGGCTCGAAGCGGTGGCCGGACTGACCCGTGAGGAAGCCAAGCGCACGCTGATCGAAGAGATCGTGTCGCAGGCCCGGCACGACGCCAACAAACATATCCGGGTGGTCGAGGAGGAGGCGCGCGAAGAGGCCGAGCGACGCGCCAAACGGATCATCTCGATTGCGATCGAACGGCTGGCAGGTGAATTCGTGACCGAGCGCACGGTCGCGGTCATCGCCCTGCCGAGCGACGAGATGAAGGGCCGGATTATTGGCCGCGAGGGCCGCAACATCCGCGCGATCGAGGCTGCCACCGGGGTCGATATCATCATCGACGATACTCCCGAGGCGGTCGTGATCTCATGTCATAACCCGATTCGCCGCGAAATCGCACGAGTCGCGCTCGAACAGCTAATCTCCGATGGCAGAATTCATCCGGGCCGCATCGAAGAGGTGGTGCGCAAGGCCGAGCAGCGGGTCGAGGAATCGATTCGCGAGGCCGGTCAGCGCGCAATTCTGGAGGTCGGCGTCCACGGCGTGCATCCGGAACTGGTGAAGCTGCTGGGGATGCTCAAGTATCGCTACAGCTACGCGCAAAATGTGCTGACCCATTCAATCGAAGCGGCTTTCATCTGCGGTTCGATGGCGGCGGAGTTGGGCTTGAATGAGAAGCAGGCCCGGCGCGCGGCGCTGCTGCACGATATCGGCAAGGCGTTGACCCACGAGATTGAAGGATCGCACGCGCTGATCGGTGGCGAGCTGGCGCGTAAGTACGGCGAGTCAGCCAAGATCGTCAACGCTATCGCGGCCCATCATGAGGAAGTCAAGGCCGAGACTATCCTCGCTCCGCTGGTCGATGCGGCCGATGCACTGTCGGGGGCGCGGCCGGGCGCCCGGCGCGAAGTGCTGGAGAGCTACGTCAAGCGGCTGGACGATTTGGAAACCATCGCGAAATCGTTCCGCGGGGTGGAGAAATGCTTCGCCGTGCAGGCCGGGCGCGAGATGCGCGTGATTGTCGAGCCAAATCAGGTTTCGGACGACGACACGGTGATGCTGGCGCGCGATGTAGCTAAGAAGATCGAAGCGGATATGACCTATCCGGGGCAGATCAAGGTGACTGTGATAAGAGAGACGCGGGCCACCGAAGTGGCGCGCTGAATCATGGTGGGGCGCGCGAGCAATCGCGCGCCCCCCGAAACAACATCGATGCGTTAAAGTTTTATCTCAGCCCTCCAGTTCGGGGTAATAACGAAAGATGCCGTCCTGATTGAACGCGAGACGGCGCTCCGACGCGAGGTAGGCCGCGATGCGCGGGCGCGCCGCCACTCGATCATGTAGCGCAATCACTCGCGGGTAGCGCTTCGCCATCTGCGCCATCGCCTGCGGGAACGCATATCCAAGACCGGCAACCACCTGGAATAACGACAGGTCGGCGTAGGTAACCTTCGCCCCTGCCAGATAAGATTTGTCTTTATTGCGCTGAAGTATCCGTTGGAAGTAGCCGAGATATTTCGGCATCCGATGCGCGCGAAAATCCTCCGCGCGCCGCAGCGCCTCCTTTTTCTGATCCTCGTAATAAAGGCTCGAAGCGATCGGGTGATGCGTGTCGTGGACCTCATCGACCAGATCGGCGATCGTCAACTGCAACTGATTCGTCCACGACCGCCCAGCCTCGCCCGCGGGCGCTAATCCATGGTGGGCGCCGATGAACGAAAGGATGTTCGCGGTTTGAGCGATAATCATTTTGCCGGCCTTGAGAAAGGGTGGGGCAAATGGCGGCTGAGCCGAGGAATGAGTGGCATCGCGAGCCGCGAGAAAGGCCATCAGCGCCTTGAGGCCGCCTTTTCGGCGCGCTACGTCATCGTATTCGGCGTTGGCCTCCTCAAGTGCGAGCCGCACGAACTCGCCGCGTCCCGGGATCGAAGGCCAGTAGTAAAGTTCATATCGCATTTATGCATCGCTCCTGGCTGAACTGGACGAAAGATACTCTCTGTCTACGGCCCGGAAGCTAGCACATACCTTGTGGGTCTCAGAGAGCAGGAAATGTTATGCTGAAACTGTAATCAAGATATCTGAGATCGAAAAGGGTGCCGTTTTGACATATCCTGCCGCCGGAATTGGCATGAAGATCGCCGTGCTGGCCGTGACTTTCGTCGCGATGGGCTGCAGTTCCAACCATCATGCCGAAGTGACGATGCCCAACAATGTACACTGCACCTCCGATTCGAGTGGATGGTTCCTGTTTACGAATACGGCGACCTCGTGCGTCGATGCCAACGGCAAAATAATCGGTGCCTTCAGTTACCGATAGAAAATCTGCCGCTTTGCGCCGCAGTTTAGCCCGCGCTATGATGGGTTTGCGTTAGCGAAATGCCCACTAATCGTGAAGTTCTCGATGTGACCATCGCTCTTGAGCGCCAAAGCATGGCTATTTATGCACGTTTTGCCAAGCTTTTCATGGCCACCAAGGGACTGCATGAATTTTGGTTCGGGATGGCCCGCGATGAGGCCCGGCATGTAGGCGCGCTGCATTTGGCGGCAACCGTGCTTGAACTCGAAGGCAAGCTCGACCAGCCCAGTCCCATTCGACTGGATGAAGCGACCATCAGGCATATGCGCAAGCTGCTGGCGGATTGCGGGAATGCGGTTGACGGTGAAATTTCGGTCGAGCGGGCATTGGCGATGGCGCTCGAGGTCGAGGAGAGCGAACTCGAAGACCTGGTGAGCGATCTGCTGAAAGCGTTGCAGGAAGGTGATGAATATAACTCCTGCATGCGTCTGCTGGTGCATGATCTCGGCGAGCTCAGCTATATGATCGAACAGCACTGCCAGGATGATCCGGCGTTGCTCCAGCGCTGCGACACGCTGGTGAACCGGCACGCCGAAAATCTGTGTGGCGGCGCAGCGCATCGTGCGTCATAGCAGTGTCTCCGTGGACCTGCGCTTTCACCGGCGGCGTCAGTCTTGTATAAATTCGGATGTGCTGAGGAGTCGGCTAATTGGCAAGCCACCTGACTCTGGATCAGGCGATTGAAGGTTCGAGTCCTTCCTCCTCAGCCAATTTTACACCCTGCAAGCGTGGTCCCATCGTCTAGGGGTTAGGACACCGGCCTCTCACGTCGGGAACGCGGGTTCGAATCCCGCTGGGATCACCAGGTACGCTCGCTCAGTCCCATGCCTTTCCATACCGCGCCTGCCCGCATGTCATTTTGATATGCAGCGGCACGATGCGTGCTCGAATCCCCTTTATAATCTAGATGATTTTTCAATCCCACATGAATTGTGGGGAACAATTGCGGATGCCGCGCGCTAATTAAGCATGCACGGTGCATTTTCTTCACGCTCCCTCGCTGACCGGCGCGCGATCATCCGACTGCAATCATCTGCTGCGTAGCAATTGTGCGGCGCGGCGACGGTACTGAACGATGCGGGGCGCTTCGCAACATACCCCGAAAGACCCCCGAATCGGGCAGTCTCAAAACTTTCAAGGAGCTAAAAAAATGGCCCTGAGTCAAAGAAGTCTCGCAGCAAGTGGAAACATGCTGGTAGATGAGGCGCGAGCCACCTTCACTAATCCCTCGGTGGTACCGCATTTGGTGCTGGCGGGTGCATCTCTGATCGCCGCTGTCGCGCTGTTTCTCGGCAACAAGCGCGAGGAGGCCATTTTCGTCGGATTGTGGCCGCCTACCTTTCTGGCTCTGAGCATGCTGGGGAAGATCGCCAGCCAGCCCACCGAGCAGGTGCGATCGACCATCAGCTCGGCGACCCGCTGATCCTGGCGCGAGGGCGGCGTCCGCGACCGTCGACGCTGCTCTCGCTCAACCAAATGGTTTGGACCGCGATGGTTGTGGACGGATGCTGATTTGCACATTGTGGATATCATGCAACGTCCGATTGATTAAGTTAAGAATAACTACGTATGCGTCCTTTGGCTTAGGGGGGCTGCGTTAGGCATTGCTTGCATGGCATGAGCAATGCACAACCTTCCCGCTGACTTGATCGAGCCGGGCAATTTGGCGAGCTCGACGGCGCGGCAGGAGGGTGTCAATGCGACGAATCGCGACGCGGTCTGGTCGGGGCCAGATTGTGGTCCTGGTGTCTTTGGTTCTTCCGGTTTTGCTCGGGGCAGTTGCGCTGGGCACCGACATATCAATTTTTTATTTCAATTGGACGCAGTTGCAGAAAGCCGCCGATGCTGCCGTGATTGCGGGAGCGAATTACCTGCCGTCCAATCCCAGTCTGGCCCAACAGACGACCGATCAGTATGCGGAAATGAACGGGATCGCCTCGAGTGAAATCGTCGCGACCACCGTCGCTTCCGATGACCTCTCGATTCAGATCCAGGCGAAGCGGACGGTACCCTATTATTTCGCGCGAGTGCTTGGCCTGAGCACCGGTGCGGTGGCGGTAAAGGCAACCGCGGGACTGCAGGCCTCGAACTCGGCAAACGGTCTGGTGCCGATCGGTTTGCAGTACAACACCCCGCTTACCACTTACCAGACTGTGACGCTTAAGCTCGCGCCGGCGCAGGGTTCGGTGGGACCCGGCAACTGGGAGCCGCTGGCGATGGGTTACACGCCTAACTCGGATCCCGGCGGGGCGAACTACAAGACCAATCTTGAGAATGGTTACAATAGCACGATTAATATAGGCGATCAGATTTACACCGAGACTGGCAATTTGGTTGGCCCGACCCAGCAGGGTATCAATTATCGCTTGAGCCAGGGATCGACCACCGATTCGGGCGGCACCGCCTCTAACCATACCTTGAACGATCCCCGCGTGATTGAAATACCCCTGGTCAATTTTAGCGATATCAACGGCAGCTCTCAGGTGCCGGTGATGGGATTCGCCGAGCTCTGGATCAGCAGTGTCAATGGGGCGGGAAATATTACCGCCGAATTCATCAATCAGGTTTCCGCGCAAAACACGCCCAGCTCCAGCGCACCTCAGTACGGCGCATTCAGTGTGGTGCTGATGCAATAGACGGAGACTCGTTCAAAGTTGCGTGGGCGGCGCGAGGATTCGTGCCGCCCACGTTTTTATTTGATGGCTTGCGGGTTCACCGGCGAGCCGACCGCGCCGGTAATCGGTAGCGGCGGGGCCACCAACATAAATTCGTACACCTGATCGTTCGCGCAATCCGCGCTCAACGCTTCGAGATCGAAAATCTCGCCAACCAATAAACCGATGTTCGGAATCATCACTTGGTGCAGCGGTTGGAATGCATCGGGTAGCTCGTTGGGCCGCACCTCGCATCCCCAGGTATCGCTTGCGATCGCCGCGATTTCCGTCCGATGCAACCAGCCGGCGGTGTAAAACGACAGGCCGGGCGCATCGCCGGCCGCGAAGGTGCCCCAGCCATGTCTTTTGCCATGGCCGAGTTGCCCGGTTCTGATCAGCACTGCGTCGCCGCGTCCGATGGTGACCTTTTCGCGCGCGGCGCACTCGGTCAGGTCCTGCTCGGTTATCGGGTAGCCGGATGGCAACGTATCGACCCCTTTGAACCGTGCGATATCGAGCAACACGCCGCGAGTGACGATCTGGTCCGCCATGTGCTCGATTCCGTTGCGCTGCGCGCCGTGGCTGGTGACCAGGCCGGCATCGTAACCGTTCCACATTTTGCCGTTGTCGTAGATATGGGCCAGCGCGTCCCATTGCGTGCCACATTGCAAAAACATCGAGATGAAATCGTCCGCTGCGCCGATTCCATGCGGCATATTCTGCTGACCGGCCGCCGCATCGGTCCCGGTTAACACGAAGGTATGAACCGGGTTGACGCGTCCCCACGCGCCGGTCTGCGGTCCTTTTTCGTCGAACGGCAGCGCCAGCGCGATCACCTTCCCCTGGCGAACCATCCTAGCTGACTCGATCACTTTTGCGGGGGTAATATAGTTCAGCGTGCCGAGCTGATCGTTGGCGCCCCACTTGCCCCAATTACGATACTTGCGCGCCGCCTCCTGAATAATCTCTTCGGTTCTCGCCATGAAAAATCTCCTTGCTATCCTGCGGGGAAAGGGCGCGAAGCCAGCCTCTCACATGCGCCTATTTCCACAATGAATGCGTCAGCTCGGCCACCATCTTCAGCTTGGTTTCCTGCATCTGTTCGCTGATTGGATTACCTTCCCATACGGTGCCGAAGCCGCATTGAGTTGACAGCGCGAGTTGATCGCGCGGAAAAAAGCGCGCCGCTTCTTCGACCCGCTTGATCACGCCGTCGGCCGCCTCCATGGTCTCGTGCTTGGTCGAGATGATTCCCAGCACCAGGCTTTTGTCCTTCGGCAAATCGCGCAATGGCTCGAAGCCGCCCGACCTCCAGTCGTCGTATTCGAGCAAAAAGATTTTGAAGTTTTTGGCGCGTTTGAAGGCCTCTTTCGAAATTGCTTCGTAGCCGCCTTCGCCCACGTAGTAGCCTTGATTATTGCCGCGGCACAGATGCAAACCGAAGGTGACGCCCGGTACCGCCGCCACCGAATCGAGGATCTCCATGCCTTCGGTCGCCATCCGGTCCGGATCGATACCCTGATCGGCGAAGTCGGTGCGCCGCCGCTGCGGATCGCACAGCATCCCGAGTTCCGGTGCGTCGATCTGGATATACGTGCATCCGAGCTTAGCCAGTTCCGCCGCGTCGCGCCGCACCAGTTCGGCCGCGTCGCGAAACAAATCGAATGGATCGGCATAGGCTTTTTTCGAGTACTGCGGCGAGTAGCGCAAAGCCATCATGAGCGGGCTGGGCAGGGTGATCTTGAGCGGCTTGCGCGCCTTCGCCCGCGCATAGACGAACTCCTCGATCACCGGCGATCGCTTACGCGCGATCTTCTCGACCACCGCGAGCTGCACCTGCATCTCGATCTTCTTGCCCTGATCGGCTTCGCTGTCGCGCCGGCGCCAGGTGCGGGTGAAGGCGGGAATCACCTGCACGCCTTCGAGCACGTCGCTGAGCGGCGAGATGAAATGCGTGCGCCGCATCTCGCCGTCGGTGATCACATCGACCCCGGTTCCTTCCTGCATCGCGATCGCCTGATCGACCGCGCGATCTTCGATCCGTTTGAACTCGGCGGGGTCGATACCGCCCGCCTCGTAGGCCGTGCGCGCCTGCTTCAGATAATTGGGACGCAGCAGGGACCCGATCACCTCTGCGCGATAAAATACCGTCATGCCGAGTGCTCCTTCCGCTTGCGAGGCATTACGCGCCGAACTCTACAAACTTCGCGCAGCATTGGCAAAAGCATGATCGTGAATTCTGCGATTGAAGCGCCTTGTTTGGGCGAGGGTGCGCGCTAGAATCGAGGCTTATGATTCTGAAGGTTGCCCGTCTCGGTCATCCGGCCGTCCGCACGGCCGCGAAGCCGGTGGATAAAGACCAGATAAAGACTCACGACTTTCAGAAATTGCTCGACGATATGGTCGAGACCATGCATGAGTATCATGGGGTCGGACTGGCCGCGCCGCAGGTGCATCTTTCGCTTCAGCTCGCGGTGCTCGAGGTCGAGCAGAATCCGCGCTATCCCGATGCGCCCTCGGTGCCGCTGACATTTCTGATCAACCCGATAGTGACGGTGCTGGACGCTTCCAAAATCTCGGAATGGGAAGGCTGCCTCAGTATCCCGGATATGCGAGGGGCGGTTGCTCGCTACAAGCAGGTGCGCGTGACCGGATTGGGACGCGAGGCCGAGCCGCTGGACTTCATCGCCACCGATTTCCATGCCCGCGTTATTCAGCACGAAACCGACCATCTCAAAGGCGAAGTCTACCTCGATCGGATGGACGGGATGAGCACGTTGAGTCATCTGGCGGAATGGCAGCGCTTCGTGCTGAGCGCGCGCGGATGAGTTTTATTTGGGCGGATAGGGCAGCGGCGGAACTTCGGGAATCTTCCCGCTCACGCGCGACTTTGCGATCGCCTCGTTCAGCAGGTTATTTTCGGCGGCGAGCCGGTTCTCCTCTTCCTGCACTCTGGCCAGGTTCGCCTTTAACTGATCCAGATCGGCTTGTTTGCGATCGATCTGATGCTGCATGTCGGCCATCTGCTGTTGTTGCTGGAGCGCCTCGCGCTGCCGGACCACTGACCATCGCCAGCCGATCACACCGGCGATTACCGCGACCATCGCCGCGCCTATCAGCACTCGTACCATTGGGGCGAGCATAGCGGGCGCTGCCCGTCACGCCAACCGATCGCAATCGCGCTGGCGGTTGCTTAGCTGCTAAAATCTGCCGCGATGTCTGCGAATCAACCGCTCACGCCGCGGGGCGCCGTGGTCCTGGTGACTGGGGCGGCCGGGTTCATCGGATCGCATCTGGTCGACGCCCTGCTGGCGCTTGGATACCGCGTGCGTGCGCTCGATAATCTGACCGCCGGCCGGCGCGAGAATCTCAACCCGGCGGCCGAGTTCATTCACGGCGACATCCGCGACCTCGAATCGATTCGATCGGCCTTCGCCGGCGCCGACTGCGTGTTTCACGCAGCCGCGTTGCCGCGTGTGATGTTATCTATCGAACGGCCGCTGGAAACTCATCTGACCAACGTCGTGGGTACGCTGAACGTCCTGATCGCGGCGCGCGAGGCCGGGGTCCGCCGTTTGGTTTACTCCGGATCGTCGTCAGTCTATGGCGATCAATCGACGCTGCCGCTGGTCGAAACCATGACGCCGAATCCGCTTAATCCGTATGCCCTGCAAAAGCTTGCCGGCGAGCAATACAGCCGCATGTTCCATCGCCTATACGGATTGCAGACCGTTACGCTGCGCTATTTTAACGTGTATGGCCCGCGGATGGCGGTCGAAGGCGCCTACGTCACCGTCATGAGCGTCTTCATGCGGGCGCGGCGCGAAGGCCGGCCGCTGCCGATTCATGGTGACGGCGAGCAGACGCGCGATTTCACTCACGTCAGCGACGTGGTGCGCGCGAATATCGCCGCGATGCAGACGGCGGACGCCGACGGGCGGGCCCTGAACGTCGGGAGCGGGCGGGCTTTGAGTGTCAATCGAATCGCCGCGCTGTTCGGCGGATCGCGAACTTATCTGCCGCTACGTCCTGGCGATGCGCGTCATACGCTGGCCGATCTCAGCGCCGTGCGGCGTTCGCTCGGATGGGCGCCGCAGGCCGATACCGAGGCGGGCGTGCGCGAAGTGATTCGCGAAGCGGGCCTTACCGCCGCAGACTAATGGCCGAGCACTGCGCCGATCGCCATCCCAAGCAATAGCACCAGGCCCAGTATCAGCAGCCCGACCAAAATCGACCCGGTTCGTTCGGCGCGCACCTGAGTGTCGGCATCAACCGGTTGTTCGGTGTGCGCCGAATGATAGCCGGTGTGGGAACCGGTATGTGAGGTGTAATAGATGCCGGTGCCGGGGACTCCAATCGTGCGGCGGATGCCGGTTCTGCCGAAAGTCATGTGCGCGCCGCGCATCCCGACCGTCACGCTGGGACCGGATTTCGACAGATTCAGCGACAGCCCCGGAAAGATCTTCATTCGCCGGTAAAATCTGAAGTTACCCATCGCCCCCTCCGTTAATGTCTCATCTTCACTTACGCCGATCGCGAAAAAATTCGCGCATCACGGCGGCGCATTCATCCGCCAGCAGCCCGCCGGCAATTTCGATCGTATGATTCAGGCGTCCGTCGCGACCGATATCGTACACCGACCCCGCGGCGCCGGTCTTGTCGTCGCGCGCCCCGAACACGATCCGCGATACCCGCGCGTTGACCAGCCCGCCGATACACATCACGCACGGTTCGATCGTGACATACATCGTAAGCCCGCTCAGGCGATACCGATGCAGCTTGCGCCCGGCCTCGCGTAGCGCCAGCATTTCGGCGTGCGCGGTCGGATCGTCGAGCGCGATTGGACGGTTATGCGCCACGGCGATTACAGTTCCATCGATCACGGCGATCGCGCCAACCGGCACCTCGCCGTCGGCGGCCGCGAGCCGCGCCTGCTCAATCGCCAGGGCCATCAATTTTTCGTCGTTCGAATCCAACACGCCAGTTCCGGAAATAATCGTATTGCGTGCGGCGCGCATGCGATATGCTTTTAGCAACGGAGCACCAATGGCGGAAATCGAAGAAATAGAGCCGATCGAACTCAAGGATCGGATCGATCGCGGGCAGCGCCCGGTGATCGTCGATGTGCGCGAGGATTTCGAACTGAAGATCGTGGCCTTTCCTGGCGCAGTCCATATCCCGATGGGCGAAATTCCGGGCCGCCTGGCGGAATTGAATCCCGCGGCCGAGACGGTGGTGGTCTGCCATCATGGGATTCGCAGCGCGCAGGTCGCGATGTATCTGGCGCAGGCGGGTTTCGCCCGCGTGCTTAATTTGAGCGGTGGAATCGACGCGTGGGCCGGTGCGGTCGATCCGCGGATGCCGCGCTACTGAGCGGCGCAAGGAGTTCAAAGGTGGCATTCCTGGCTGCCGCGATTCAGATGAATGCCGGCCGCGACAAGGCGGCCAATCTCGATTGCGCCGAACGCCTGCTGCGCGAAGCGGCGAAGCGGGGCGCGGTTTTCGCCGCCTTGCCCGAAGTGTTCAGTTGGCGGGGAAGGCGCGATGAAGCGCCGGCGCAGGCTGAAAGCCTCGACGGTCCCACGCTCACCCTGATGGCGAAGCTGGCGCGCGAACTGGAGATCCATCTGCTGGCCGGATCGATCTACGAGCGCATTCCCGATGAATCGCGATCGCACAACACTTCGGTGCTGTTCGGACCTGACGGCGCACGGCTGGCGGTCTATCGAAAAATACATCTGTTCGATGTAGACCTGCCGGGACGGGTGACGGTGAAGGAATCGGCCGCGATGAGAGCGGGCGGCGATACGGTATGCGCCGCGACCGCGCTGGGTCCGATCGGGATGACGATCTGTTACGACCTGCGTTTTCCGGAGCTTTATCGCGAGCTGGCCTGGGCCGGTGCGAAAATTGTAACGGTCCCGAGCGCATTCACTTTTCCGACCGGTGAGGCGCATTGGGAGGTATTGATCAGGGCGCGTGCGATCGAGAACCAATGCTACGTGATCGCGCCCGCGCAATTCGGTCCCAATGTTCACGGCTTTGCCGATTACGGCAATTCGATGATCGTCGATCCTTGGGGCCGCGTGCTCGCGCGCGCGTCGGATCATGAAGACGTGATCCTCGCATCCATCGATCTCGACTATCTGGCAACGGTGCGCAGCAATCTTCCGGCGCTTACTCACGTTCGCCTGCGCCCACCGCGCTAGGGAAGCAGCCCCCGCCATCGGCGCGATTCAGGAAAAAATCTGCGGTTTGCGGGTGCCGAGCCAGGCCAGTCCCTGGTATGCGTAATGGATTCCCGACAGCGCCGTCACGCCGACGGTCGCATAGAGCAGCACATACCAGTAACCGGGCGCATAAGAATCAAAGCGAATCAGCGCGCCGATTACGCAGGCGAGTTGCAGCACGGTACAGACCTTGCCGATATGGCTGGGCCGCACCGGCATCCGCTCGCCGGTAAAAAAATAGATCATGAAGTAGCCGAAGACGACCACTACGTCGCGCATGATCACGACGCTCAGAATCCAACCGGGAAAAGCATTTTCGATCGTCAGCACCACGAACGAGCTGAGCAGCAGCAGCTTATCCGCGAACGGATCGAGGATGGCGCCGAGCTCGGTTCGCGATCCCGACCATCGCGCGACCGTGCCGTCCAATGAATCGGTCAGCGCGGCCACGATAAAAACGTACAGCGCGTAGGTGTAGCGATGCTTGCTCAGCAGCGCCAGGAACACCGGAATCAGCAGCACACGGCACAGCGTGAGCAGGTTCGGTGTTTTCAGGAGTTGCGCGAGCGAGGGCGGGACGGACTTCTCCGGCGCGGACTTGATCGGATGTAGCGAGGGACCGGGCATGATCGCCGCTTCAAACTTTCTCTGCTATTTGCGCCTGGCGCAGACGGCCCGCCACCGGCGGCGTAACTACCGCATGCATTGACACGATGCCATCGCCATATTCTTCGCTCAGCACCTCGCCCTCGCGCCGCGCCAGCGCGATCAGGTCCCCGCGATCCATCGGCAGAACCACCCGTACTTCCTGGCGCTGCGCCGAAAAAAAGCGCGCCATCGCGCCGCGCAGTTCATCGAGTCCCTGGGATCTTAAAGCCGACACCGCGATCGTATCGGGAGCGCGCGGCGGCAACATGCCGTCTGTCAGCCGGTCGATCTTGTTCATCACGATCAGCCTCGGAGTCGCCCCCGCGCCGATCTCTTCCAGCACCTGATCGACGATCTCCATTCGCTCCCAGCATAACGGCGAACTCGCATCGGCCACGTGCAGCAGCAGGCCCGCGGTGCGGACCTCTTCGAGGGTGGCCTTGAAGGCGTCGATCAGACTATGCGGCAGGCGATGAATAAAACCGACCGTATCGACCAGCATCACCTGGGTCCGACCCGGCAGCAGCAGCCGGCGGACGGTCGGATCGAGGGTCGAGAACGGACGGTCGGCGGCCTCCACGCCCGCGCCGGTCAGCGCGTTCATCAGGGTGGATTTTCCCGAATTGGTATAGCCGACCAGGGCGACGGTCGGGTAGGGCACATCGATACGGCGCTGGCGCTGAATCGCGCGCGTGCGCTCGACCCCTTTGAGCCGGGTACGCAGCCGTGCCAGCCGCTCACGGACGCGGCGGCGATCGACCTCAAGCTGCGTTTCGCCGGGGCCGCGCGTACCGATTCGGCCGCCGGAACTGCCCGAGCCGCCAGTCTGGCGCGACAAATGGGTCCATTGCCGCGTCAGCCGCGGTTGCAGGTAAACCAGTTGGGCAATTTCGACCTGCAGCTTGCCCTCCAGCGTGCGCGCGCGTTGCGCGAAAATATCGAGGATAAGCTGGCTGCGATCGATTACGCGCAGGTTCAACTCGCGTTCCAGGTTGCGCGCCTGCGCCGGGCTGAGCGCGTCATCGAAAATCGCCAGCGAGGCTTCGTTGCGCAGAGCCAGTTCGCGCGTTTCGGCCGCTTTGCCGCGGCCAACGAAAGTGCGCGAATCAATTTCCTTGAGCTTTTGACGAACCGTTCCGGTAACCGTGGCGCCAGCGCTTTGCGCCAACGCTTTCAGTTCGTCGAGCGAGTCATCGGCATGAATCCCGCCGTCACGATCGAGCTCGACGCCCACCAAGACGGCGCGTTCCTTATAATCGGCTTGAAGATTGTGCGGCAGGTCCAGATTGCGCCTCGTCGCGGAGATTTACCGTCCCCGATGCTAGCAGAAAAGAGTCGAGGCGGATAATCGAATGGCGCCACCGCTTAGCGCAGGGTGACGCAATCGGTCTCCAGCACGCGCTCGACTTCGGCCACAAAAGCATCGTCGGGCGCCACCCGGAAGTTGTCGCCCAGCATGAAAACCGCCTCGCGGCCGTTATCCATCCCCAGATGCAGATAGGCCAGCGCCCTGCCATTATGGCGCGCGAGTACGGTCTTGAGCTCATCCAGCGAACCATTTTCAAGCCGCTCGCGCTGGGTGTGCAGATGCACCTCGCGCACGGCCGCGATCAGGGCTGAATTGAGCGGCCGCAGATCGTCGAGGATTATCTGTGCGCGTTCCTCGTCGACATCGAGCTTGCCGCGCACCACCACCGGTTCGTCGCCATTAATGATCGTCTCGAATTTCTGGTAGCTTTCCGGCCATACGATCGTCTCCACCGTGCCGTTGCGATCTTCGAGGCTGAATACCGCGTAGCGCTTGCCGGCCTTGTTGTTGCGCAGTTTGATCGATTGGACCACGCCCGCCAGGCTGACCTGGGTGCCATCGGGGATGCCGGTCAGGTCGGCGGTGGTGATCCGGCTGATGCGGCGGATCTCCTTATTGTACTTATCCAGCGGATGGGCGGTGATATAGAATCCCAGCGCCTCTTTTTCGTTCTTGAGCTTTTCCTTGGAATCCCATTCCTGCACGGTTTTCGGCAGCGGCAGCTTCGGCAACGACTTGCCCGGCGCACCAAACAGATTGATCTGATTACGAGCGATTTCATCTGCCGCCCGCTGCGCCATCCGCAGTGCGTCTTCGAGTTGAGCGATCAGGCCGGCGCGCGCGATCCCGAGCGAATCGAACGCCCCGCATTTGATCAGCGCTTCGAGCGCCCGCCGATTCATGGTCTGGGTGCCGACGCGCAGACAGAATTCCGCCAGATTACCGAAACTGCCGCGCGCCTCCCGCTCGGCGACGATCGAATCGGCGGTCTTGGCGCCCACCCCGCGCACCGCGCCGAGGCCGAAGCGGATCTGATCGCCATCGACGGTGAACTTGACCCGGCTCTGATTGGCATCCGGCGGCAGGATGCGGATTCCCATGTCGCGCAGCGCCGCGATGTTCTTGTAGGTCTTGTCGGTATCGTCCATGTCGAGCGTCATCAGCGCCGCCATGAACTGATGTGGGAAATGGGCCTTCAGATAGGCGGTGGTGTAGCTGGTGAGGGCATAGGCCGCCGCGTGCGAACGGTTGAAGCCGTAGGAGGCGAAGGTCTCGATCTTCTCGAAAATCGATTGCGCCATCGCGCGATCGACGCCGTTGCGTTTCGCGCCGTCCATGAAACGCTCGCGCTCGCGTTCCATCACTACTTTGTTCTTCTTGCCCATCGCGGCGCGCAGAATATCCGCTTCCTCCAGCGTGTAGCCGGAGAGCGCCTGCGCCACGCGCATCACCTGTTCTTGATAGATGATGACGCCGTAGGTGTCGCGCAGCACCGGTTCGAGCAGCGGATGGTCGTATTCGACCTGCTCCTTGCCGTGCTTGCGCCGGATGTACGGCTCGACCATGCCGGCATCGAGGGTGCCGGGCCGGAACAGCGAGATGGCGGCGATCACGTCCTCGAAGTTGGAGGGTTTCAGATCGGTCAGGAAGCGGCGCATGCCCGAACCTTCCATCTGGAAGACGCCGACGGTGTCGCCGCGCGCCAGCAGACGGTAGCTTTCAGGATCGTCGAAACTAAGCCGGCTCAGATCGGGCGGAGTTTTGCCGCTGGTCTTGATGATCTCTAGCGTGTTCTCGATCAGGGTCAGGTTCTTGAGGCCGAGGAAATCGAATTTGATCAGCCCGATCTCCTCAACTCCCTTCATCGAGTACTGCGTGATCGAAAGGCTGTCTTCGCTGCGCTGTTCCTTGTCGGTATAAAGCGGCACCAGATCGGTCAGCGGTTGATCTGCGATCACTACGCCCGCCGCATGTTTGGACGCATGCCGCAGCAGGCCTTCGAGCTTGAAGGCGAACTCGAACAGCTCGGGATGGGCCTCCTGTTCGGCGCGCAGCCGTGGCTCCATTTCGAGCGCTTCCTTCAGCGGAAAATCGCGGCCCTGCTTGGGTGCGGGATAGAGCTTGACGATCTTGTCGGTTTCGCCGAACGACAGGCCGAGCACGCGGCCAACGTCGCGGATGGCTTGTTTGCCCTTGATGGTGCCGAAGGTGATGATCTGCGCGACCCGATCGTCGCCGTATTTTTCGCGCACGTAGGCCAGCACTTCGTCGCGCCGCTCGAAGCAGAAATCGGTGTCGATATCGGGCATCGATTTGCGCCCCGGATTGAGCCAGCGCTCGAACAGCAGCTTGTGCTCGATCGGATCAAGCTCGGTGATCCGCATCGCATAGGAAACCAGACTGCCGACCACCGATCCGCGGCCCGGTCCGACCGGGATTCCGCGGGTGCGGGCAAAGCCGATGAAGTCCGCGACGATCAGCATGTAGCCCGAAAACCCCATCTCGCGAATTACCGGCAACTCGCGATCGAGCCGTTCCTGGTAGGGGGTTTCGTCGAAATCGCCGCGCCGGGTATGCAGTTCTGCGAGCCGGCTGGCGAGCCCCTCGCGCACGCGCTGCTCCAGCAAATCGTCGAGATTCTGTTCCGGTTCCGCCTGATAGCGCGGGAAATGGAATTTGCCGAACTCGAACTGGAAATCGACCCGCCGGGCGATATCGACGCTGTTGCGAATCGCCTCGGATTCGGCGCCGAACGCGGCGGTCATTTCATCGGGCGTCTTGACGTACAGCTCATCGGTATCGAAGCGCCAGCGGGTCTCGTCGGCGAGGGTTTTGCCGGTCTGGATGCACAACAGCACCTCATGAGCGCGGGCGTCATCGCGATGGAGATAATGGCAATCGTTGGTGGCGACCACCGGCAGGCTGAGTTCCTGGCCGAGACGGATAAGCGAATCGTTGAGCGGGCCGTGGAGCCGATTATCCTGCAGCTCAAGATAGAAGCGGCCGGGAAAGATTTTGTCGTAACTCTGCGCCAGATCCTTCGCCTTGTCGTAACGGTCGGCGCGCAGCGCGCGAGCGATTTCACCCGACAGGCAGCCCGACAGCGCAATAATACCGTCGGACAACTCGGTCAGAATTTCCTTGTCGATACGCGGCTTGTAATACAGCCCTTCTTTGTAAGCGGCGGTCAGCAGCTTGCATAAGTTGCGATAGCCGATCTGATTCTGCGCCAGCAGGATCAGATGGTAATTGCCGCCGCCATCGAAATCGTCGGTGCGCGGAGTCTGCGTACGATCGGTGCGCTTGCCCGGCGCGAGATAGGCCTCGCATCCGATGATCGGCTTAATTCCGAGCTTGGTCGCCTTGCTGAAGAATTCGACCGCGCCGAACATGTTGCCATGATCGGTCATCGCGATCGCTTCCATGCCGGAAGTTTTGACGTGATCCAGCAGCCGATCGACCTTGTTGGCGCCGTCGAGCAGGCTGAACTGAGTATGGACGTGAAGATGAACGAAACTCATGGCCGGCACCTACTCCCCCACCGCAACGGCCGAACGGGATGAACGCCGGCCGCGGCGCTCATCCCGCGTGATAGCTTACTGTTTGGCCGGCGTACCACCCTTGGCTGGCGTACCGGCCGCGGCAGGCGCCGCGGCGCCGCCCGCAGGCGCAGCCGCGCCTTCGGCCGGTGCACCTTCGACGGCCGCTTCAGCCGCCACCGGCGCAACCACCTCAATCGTCGGCGGCAGCACTGAGACCACTGCATAATCGCTGTCGAAGATCGGCTTGACGTTGCCGGGAAATTTCACATTGGAAACGTGAATGACATCGTGGATGCCGAGCGGGGTCACGTCGATGTCGACGAACTCCGGAATCTCAAGCGGCGGACATTCGACCTCGACTTCGCGCACCAGCGGCTGCAAAATGCCGCCCTCGATGATACCGGCTGCGCGCCCGATAAAGCGCAGCGGGACCGAGAGGCGCAGCGGCTTGCTCATGTCAACTTCATAGAAGTCGACATGCAGGATTTTACCCGAGACCGGTTTGCGCTGTATGTCCTTGAAAATGATATGGCGCGCGTTCAACTCCGGTGAGTTCGATTTGAGCCTGATCAGGCGCTGCCGCGAGGTCCCGGCCATGTCGGTTTTCAGTTCGCCGGCGTCTACCGTTAGCGGTACCGAATTGCCTTTGGGGCCATAAAGCACGCCGGGCACATGGCCTTGCCGGCGCAAGGCGCGAACCTGGCTCTTTCGGCCGGGCGATCTCGTTTCACAAGTCAGCTCAGGAGTTTCCATGGTTGCCTCAACTATTTACAAATTCGCGACGATCAATTGAAAAGTGAACTGACCGACTCTTCATTATGAATGCGGCGGACGGCTTCCGCTATAAGGCTGCCGACCGAAAGCACGGTCAGGTTTGGCAGCTCGGCCTGCGCCTTGGCTCGCAGCGGGATGGTATTGGTGGTGATCAGTTCCTTGAGATTGGCGCGATTGAGCCGTTCGCAGGCCGGGTCGGAGAGTATCGGATGGGTCGCGCAGGCTATAACTTCGATCGCGCCCGCCTCGAGCACCACCCGCGTGGCCTCGGTGATAGTGCCGGCGGTATCGATCATATCGTCCACCAGCAGCGCGATCGATCCGCGCACCTCGCCCACCAGTTGCATTTCGGCAACTTCGCTGGCCCGTCGGCGCCGCTTGTCGATGATCGCCAAATTGGCATTGAGGCGGCGCGCGAAGGCGCGGGCCCGTTCCACCCCGCCCGCATCGGGCGAAACCACCGAGACCTTTTCGCTGTCAACCCGCTTGCGCAGGTACTGGGTCAGCACCGGCATCGCATAAAGGTTATCGACCGGGATGTTGAAAAAGCCCTGAATCTGGCCGGCATGCAAATCGACCGTAAGCACGCGCGAGGCGCCGGCGGTGGTGATCAGATCAGCCACCAGTTTCGCGCTTATCGGCACGCGAGGCGCGACCTTGCGATCCTGCCGGCCGTAGCCGAAGTAGGGGATGACGGCAGTAATCCGGGCGGCCGAGGCGCGGCGCAGCGCGTCCATCAGGAGCAGCAACTCCATCAGATTTTCATTGGGCGGGGTACAGATCGATTGGAGCACGAAGCAATCGCCGCCACGCACATTCTGGCGCACCTCGACCATCACTTCGCCGTCGGGAAAACGCCCGACTTCCGCCTGCGCCAGCGGCACCTGGAGGTTCTCGCACACCTCACGCGCGAGCGCGGGGTTGGAATTGCCGGTGAAAATCTCCAGTTCGTCTTTTGCCCGGTCAGACATCCGTCTTTTTTTCGCGGCGCAAGCTACCGCCTCCTTCAAGAGTTTAACTGTTTCGTCTCGCGCTGAGGTCGGGATGCGCTGGAGGACGAATTGGCTGGGCGGGAAGGATTCGAACCTTCGAATGCCAGGTCCAAAGCCTGGTGCCTTACCAGCTTGGCGACCGCCCAGCACGGAGCCGTTGGCCAGGTCTTCTCCCGCAAGCCTGCAATCCCAAGGCTATCTCAAAACCACCGATCTTCGCATCCGGAACCGACTTAATCTCGAAATTAACGGAAGTATCTCCGGTCAGGTGGCGCTCAGGAACCGGTATGCTCCCCAATGCGATCGGGCGCCACAGGAGCATCGTTGGCGGCCCGATACGCAGGGACGCCAGAAAGCCTCGCGAAACCAACCAAGCTCCAGGCGTTTCTTATATACCCTGCGGGGCGATGTTATTGGCCGCTATTTTAACTGTCAATGTCGGCGCGGCAGCTATCGAATAAAATCTTACAGCCGCCGGTCGGCAGCCAGCTTATCGATCGTAGATACCGCGAATACCGCAGCCGATTGCGCCTGTTGACGAACGTATTGCGCCGCCGCGCTAGCCCCGGCCGGATCGGGAAAAATCCCGAATACCGCGCCGCCGCTGCCGCTCATCGCAGACGCCCGCGCGCCAGCCTCGATCAGCAAGGATTTCAGCCGCGCGATCTCGGGACAATAGGCGATCGCGGCTGACTCCAGGTCGTTGACCAGCGTGCCCGGAGCCATCCCTGCGATCGCGATAGCCTGAAATTCGGCTTCCGATACCGGACCGCTCCAATTTTCCGGTCTGAGCGCATGAAAAATTTTTGCGGTGGCCACCTCGGTCGGCGGCACGGCGATCACCAGGTGTATTCGCGGCAGATTGCCGATCGGCGCGACGCGCTCGCCGATTCCGGTTATCCGCGCCGGCCGCGGATCGATGAAAAACGGAACGTCCGCGCCGATTTGCAACGCCATCGCGCTCAGCCGTTCGCGACTATCGATCCGAAACAGCGAGGCCATCGCACGCAGTACCGCCGCCGCGTCGCTCGAACCGCCGCCCAGTCCGGCGCCCGCCGGTACTCGTTTGCGCAGATCGATCGAGACGTCGAATGCAAGCGCGAACTCCTCGACGAAGGCACGCGCCGCGCGCATCGCCAGATTGCGATCGTCGGCGGGAATTTCGGGATGATCGCAGCGAATCGTCACGGTCGGCGATTTCGATGACCGTACCTCGAGCGCCAGTTGATCATAGAGCGCGAGGGGAACCATAAGCGAGTCAAGCTCGTGATAGCCATCGATACGCCGTCCGGTCACCCGCAGGTATAGATTTACCTTGGCGGGCGCCAGCTCGCTGACAATTTTTACCATAAGGTGATTGACGCTAAGATCCGCGGCTCGCGGATTGTATGCGTACGCGCCGGATCGCGCGCCGCGCGTCGCGCTGAATAATCGTGATGAAACCGGCCAGCATCGACAGCAGCCCGATGCTCATCAGAGCCTCGCCGGTCAGGAAGGTGGCATGATAATAATCCATGCGCGCGGTGGCATAGGATACCCGGCGCTGCTCGGCGGTGAAGGGTTCGAGCACGGCGTTGTCGGGTTCAAGTTCGTCGAAGCTGCGATAGGCATTGTTGGGGATCGGCGCTGCGGCGGCGTCCGCGATGATGCGGCTGTATTCGCGAGTGCGTTCCAGTCCGATAATCCAGTTGACCGATCCCAGCAGCAGCAGGACTATTCCGGCCATTATCCGCCAATCGCCGTAAATATCGGGCAGCTTCATGGTAGGGCTCAAGGATATTTCCACTCGGCAAGGAAGACAACGCGGCCCCTCTTTTGCGTCGCCGTCCCACAGAATACGATAAAAAGAACCTACTCCAGATGTCTAAAGACTCACGACTAGACTCTTTGCTGACCCGCTTCGCCCAACGCGACCGGCTGGCCTTGGCGCGGCTTATCACGCTGGTGGAAAATCGCGCTCCGGCGGCGGTCGCGGTGATGGATAAGCTTTATTCGCTGAGCGGCAGAGCGCACGTGATCGGTATCACCGGACCGCCCGGCGCCGGAAAATCCACCTTGATAAATTTGATCATCCGCAAGCTGCGTAGCGCCGATCAATTGGTGGCAGTCCTTGCGATCGATCCCTCAAGCCCATTTTCGGGCGGCGCGGTGTTGGGCGACCGGGTGCGGATGACCGATCATTACCGCGATACCGGCGTTTACATCCGCAGCATCTCGACTCGCGGCAGCCGCGGCGGCCTGAGCCGCGCCGCGCGTGAGATCGTACGGCTCCTCGATGCGTTCGGGCACGGCACGATCATCATCGAAACCGTCGGCGTTGGTCAGACTGAGCTGGATGTGATGGATCTGGCGGATACAGTAGTGGTGGTGACGGTGCCCGAAGGTGGCGATAGCGTGCAGGTGATGAAAGCCGGGCTCAATGAGATCGCCGATCTGTTCGTGGTCAACAAGGCCGACCGCGACGGTGCCGATCGGCTCAAAGCCGAACTTGAGCTGAGCGTGCATCTGCGCGATGGCTCCGGATGGCGGGCGCCGGTGATGCTGGTGCAGGCCAATGCGGATCGCGGGGTCGAAGAACTGCTGGCGGAGATTGCGCGGCATCGTGAATACCAGGCGGCGCATCGCGATCCGGACCGGGTTCGCGATCGGCGCGCCCACGAGTTTATCGAGGTGCTGACCTCCGAGTTGGACGAACGTGCGCGGCGCGGTATCTCAAATGGCGGAGCGCCGGGGCTGCTCGACGCGGTGCGGGAGGGTGAAGTAAATCCGTACAGCGCGGCGCGCCGGATCATGGACGATCGAACGGCGCTCGACAAAATCCTTGCACTACGGCAGGAAAGCCGATGAGAGGCGGGCGGATGGCATCGCGGGGGCAAAAAGAAAAGCCAAAAAATGCGGCCGGACGGCTGTTTGCGATTGGCGACATTCACGGTTGTCCGGACGAATTAACCGCCATGCTCAGCGCAATTGCGCCGGGGCCGGAGGACACCGTGGTGTTCGTCGGCGATTATGTCGATCGCGGTCCGTCCGCGCGTGATGTGATCGATCGGCTGATAGACCTGTGCAACGGACCGGCAGAGGTGGTGCTGCTCAAGGGCAATCACGAGGACATGATGCTTTCGTTCCTGGGTTTGCCCGGCCGCTATGGCGACTCATTTCTGTTCAACGGCGGCTCCGCCACGCTGGAGAGCTACGGCGTCAAAGATACCAAGATGCGGACGGCGCTCGAGCGCATCCCCGAGCATCACTTGAATTTTTTTAATCGTCTGTCGACCAGCTATCTGCGGCCGCCATATCTGTTCGTACACGCGGGCATTATGCCGTCGCGCCAGCTCGAGGAGCAGTCGGTCGAGGATATGCTGTGGATTCGTCAGGATTTCATTTTTAATCCCCACAGTATCGATGCGACGGTGGTGTTTGGGCACACCCCGATGCGCGAAGTGATGACGGATTTGCCGTACAAGCTCGGTATCGACACCGGGCTGGTGTATGGCGGCAAACTGAGCTGCATCGAGTTCACGGAGGGTGCGCTGTACCAGGTGGCGCGCGGCGCCCATCAGGCGAAATCGCGGGCGATCAAGCTCGGCTGATCTCTTCCGCGCGCGCGATTTACCGGCTAACCTGTTCGATTCGGCGTGGCGGCGTAGCTCAACGGTTAGAGCACGCGGCTCATATCCGCGGAGTTGTAGGTTCGATTCCTACCGCCGCCACCAGCGTTCACCCGCCGATCCATTTGACGATCATTGCCGATGGGCGATACGCTCGCTGCACTCAATCGGCGCTGGTGAGATGAAAAGGTGAACGGGATTCACGACTTGGGCGGGATGCATGGCCTCGGGCCGATTCCGCGCGAAGAAAACGAGCCGGTATTCCATGCCGACTGGGAGCGCCGCATGTATGCGCTCGGGCGGCAATTGCTCAGCGCCAGGATCTTTTCGCTCGACGAATTCCGCCATGCCATTGAGCGCATTCCGCCTTCGATGTACCTGGGTTTGCGGTACTACGAAAAATGGGTGATCGCGGCCACCGGGCTGCTGATCGAAAAGGGGATCATCAAGCCCGCCGAGCTCAAGGGCCTCGCCCCGATCAAGCTCAATCCGACTTTCACGGTCGGTGGCCGGCCGAACGAACCGATTTCGGCCCTGGGGCACGGCGCGGCCGGCATTAGGCCCCGTTTCAAGCCGGGCGGCAAGGTGATCGCGAAAAACGTTAACCCGGCGGGACATACGCGGCTGCCTCGGTATGCGCGCGGCAAGCGCGGCGTGATCGTGCTCGATGAAGGCGTGTTTGCGCTGCCCGATGCAGTCGCACACGGTGGCGGCGTCATTGCGCAGCATGTCTATGCGGTGCGCTTTGCCGCGCGCGAATTGTGGGGCGGCGAGGCCTCGCCGCGCGAGTCGGTAACGATCGATTTGTGGGAAGCTTATCTTGAACCCGCCAAAGGCCTGCGCGTCAACGGCCGCAGCCGCAATGGGAGCGGCAGGAGCTAAACGATGGCTGCCAATCATCACGAACACGATCATCATCGACACGATGAGCCTGAGTCCGATGCCGCCATACGGGTCAAGGCGCTCGAATCGATCCTTACCTCCAAGGGTCTGATGGATACGGCCGCGCTCGATATGCTGGTCGATACCTATGAGAACCGCGTGGGACCCCGCAACGGCGCGCGCGTGGTCGCCCGCGCCTGGGTCGATTTTGCTTTCAAAAAGCGGCTGCTCAGCGATGCGACCGCAGCGGTTAACGAGCTTGGATTTCCGCCCGGTCCCGAGGGTTTTAATCTAATCGTGCTGGAAAACACGTCCAAAGTTCACAACCTGGTCGTGTGCACGCTGTGCTCATGTTACCCGTGGTCGGTCCTGGGACTGCCGCCGGTGTGGTACAAAAGCCCCGCCTATCGGGCGCGTGCGGTTAGCGATCCAAGGGGCGTGATGCGCGAGTTTGGCGCCGAAATCGACGATGACGTGGAAATCCGGGTATGGGACAGCAGCGCCGAAGTACGCTACCTGGTATTGCCCGAGCGTCCAGCCGGCAGCGAAGCGCTAAGCGAGGAGGAACTCGCCGAGCTGGTCACGCGCGACGCGATGATCGGTGTAGCCAAAGTGAATCCACCGCAAGGCACCGCAAAATCGCGCAAGCGCAGGAGCCGCGTGGCATCGCGCGTCTGATCACAATACGCTTAATCTGAGTATGAGTTCCGAAAAGCCTGACACGAAAAATTTGGCGATCGGGCCCGAGGATGAGCCGGTCTTTCGATCGCCGTGGGAAGCGCGCGTCTTTTCCATTGCGGTGCATCTCAGCCGCCGCGGATTGTTCACCTGGGAGGACTTCCGCCAGCGCTTGATCGCCGAATGCAACGGCCCCAACGCGAGCGAAGACTACTATCAGAACTGGCTGCGGGCGCTGGAAGGCCTGCTCGACGACAAAGGTACGTTGATCGCCGAAGAAATCGATCGTGAAATTGCCGAACTGCGCGCGAATGCGCCTGCGCCGCAACAACATAGTCACGATCCCGGCGAGCCGCTGCGTACCATCCCCGCGAACGTCGAATCGAAACGGAGCTAATCCACCGGGCGGTCCAGCCTGTCCTTCCGAGTGGCAGCGAAGAATCCGGAATTCTTCCCTGCGCGCAATAACATCCATCCGGCTGCTGCAGCGATTCTCTCAGTCACTTTCGATCGCGCAAGGCTCAGGCTTGGGCCTGCTCGCGCAAGCGCAAGCGCCGATGGCACAGGTAGATCAGCACCGGCTGCAGCAATCGCGTGAGCAGCAGGATTGCGAGCGCGCCGCCGATCACCACGATCGCCAGTGGACGCTGGGTCTGCGCTCCGATACGGGTCGAAATTGCGGCCGGCAGCAGTCCTAACGCGTCCACCAGATCGGTCATCATGGTGGCCCGCAGCCGCCGATCCGAACCCATGATGATCGATTCGACGAACGGATGGCCCTCCTGCCAGAGCTGGCGGATATAGAAGCTCAGCAGGATGCCGTCCATCACCGCGATGCCGAAAATCGAAATGAAGCCGACCGCGGCCGAGACACTGAAGGGCGTACCGGTCAGGATCAACGCGAGCACACCGCCCAAACAAGCCACTGGAATCTGGGCCATGATGATCATGGTATCGATAAATGAAGTGGTGGCGCTGAACAGCACGCCGGCGATCAGCAGCAGGGCGAACGGCACCACGATCTCGAGCCGGCGATTCGCGGCCTGCAATTCGCCGAATTCGCCCGCCCATTCCAGATGGACGCCCTCGGGCAATTTGACGTTGCGAGCGATCTCGCGCTGAGCGTCGACCACCGCGTGCTTGAGACTGCGTCCGCGGGTCGCGAACCGCACCGGGACAAAACGTTCCAGTCCTTCCCGGTAGATGAAAGAAGCGCCCTCCGTCACTTTCACGTCGGCGATTTCACCGAGTGGAATCGAACCCGCGGCGGGCGTCGGAACGCGAATGGCGCGGATAGTTTCGAGGCTGTTGCGATACTGCTTCTTCCATCGCACCACCAGGTCGAAGCGCCGATCGCCTTTAAGCACCTGGGTCACCGCCTGTCCGCCGATCGCGGCCTGGATCACCGCGTTTACATCGCCGACATTAAGACCGTAGCGGGCGCATTTCATGCGATTGGGCGTGATCACCAGATTCGGCTGCCCGAGCGATCGATACACCGCCGCATCGACGATGCCCGGCACCCGGTTCATCACCTCGAGCACTTCATTGGCGACCCGCTCATCGGTGGCGAGATCGCGCCCGAAGACCTTGATCGAGTTGGTGCCTTTGACGCCGGACATGGCTTCGTTGACGTTGTCCTCGATATTCTGCGAATAGCCGAAGCTGACGCCCGGAAAGTCATGCGTCAGTTTGCGATCCATTTGCTCGACCAACTCAGCTTTGTCCAGTCCGCGCGGCCATTGCGGCTGCGGTTTGAGATCGACCGACAGTTCGACGTTGAAGAACCCGGTATATTCGGTGCCGTCATCGGGGCGTCCGGTTTGCGAAACGACATTGGTTACTTCGGGGAAGGACAGGAACGTCTCCCGCATACGGTTGGCCAGTTCCGCGCCGTGTTCGAGGGAAATCGTGGTCGGCATGGTGGCGCGGGCCCAGATGTTCCCCTCCTCGAGCTTAGGCAGAAATTCGCCGCCGAGCCGTGGAAATTGCGATAGTACCGCGATGATCAGGATCGCGATCAGGGCGAGCGTCAGACGCGGCCACTGCAGCACGGTCACGAACAGCCAATGGTAAAAGCCGCTGATGGCGCGCCAGAAAAATCCTACCTTATGAAACAACCCGCGCGAGAAGGCGAGCGAACTCAGCACCGGCGTAAGCGTTATCGCCAGTAAAATCGCGCCGCCGAGGGCGTAGGCGTAGGTGTGCGACATGGGGGAAAAGATCGCGCCTTCCACGCCGCGCATGGTGAACAGCGGCAGAAACGCGATCACGAAGATCAGGGTTGAAAAAAAGATTGGTCCGCCGACCTCGGCCGCCGCGCGCAGAATTCGCACGCGCACCGCCTCGTTTGGCTTTTCGGCCGCCGACAGATGACGATGGATGTTCTCCATCACGATTACGGTGGAGTCGATGATGATGCCGAAGTCGATTGCGCCCAGTGAGATAAGGTTGGCGGGGGTGTTGGTCGCGTGCATCAGGGTGAAGGCAAGGCACAGCGCCAGCGGGATGTTGATCGCCGCAATCAGCGCACTGCGCAGATCGCCCAGAAACAGCACCAGGACGATAAACACCAGCCCCATCCCGATCGTGAGGTTCTCGATCACCGTTCGCAGGGTGGTGTGAACCAATCCGGTCCGATCGTAGTAGGGCACAATCCGGAAACCCCTCGGCAGAATCCCCGAGGTGTTAAGCCAGTCAACCTTACGCTCGACGCCCTTGAGGGTCTTGAGCGTGTCCTCGTACTTGCGCATCAGAACGATTCCGGTGACCACTTCGTCCTGATGATTCATGCCCACCGCGCCGAGCCGCGGCGCGTATCCGATATTCACATCGGCCACGTTGCCAACCGTGATTGGCGTCGACTTGTTCGCCGACAGCACAGTGTTGCGAATATCGCTGAGCGATTTGATGAAGCCGATTCCGCGTACGTCGTAGGCCTGCTCGCCGACGCTCATATAGTTGCCGCCGGCGTTGGTGTTGGCGTTCTGAAGCGATTGAATCAGGGTGGCCAGCGGCACCTGGTAATAGGTCAGTTTCTGCGGGTCGACATCGACGTGATATTGCTTGGTGGTGCCGCCGAAGGTGCTGACGCCGACCACTCCCGGAACCGTGGTAAGCTGCAGCGCCGCAATCCAGTCATCGACCTCCTTTTCCTCCATCAGATCGTGATTCGGGCTTTCAACCAGGTAGCGATAAATTTCGCCAATGGGATTTTCCGGCGAGATTCCGGCCGTGATTCCCGACGGAAGGGTGACGAATTGAAGCTGATTGATGGTCTCGATGCGATCCCAGTAGTAGTCGCTCGACCAGTCGAAATACATGCGGACATCCGACAGTCCAAACAGCGAAATCGAGTCCATCCGAACCAGGTTGCGAGTCGATGCGAGCTGGTATTCGAGCGGCACCGTAACCAGTTTCTCGACCTCCTCGGCGGACAGGCCGCTGGGCAGCGTCAGCACCTCCACCAGCGGCTGCACCGGGTCGGGATAGGCCTCGATGTCGAGTTCATGGAACGAATAGATGCCCGACAGCAGCAGCACGATCGCGATACCGATCACCACCACGCGCTGACTGAGCGCCAGCTCCATCAATTTGCGAATCATGATCGCGCCCTAGGTGCCGCTCACGATGCCGTTAGCCTGATGCCACAGCTCGTTAACCTGAAGCGACTCGCCGGCCACCACCTTCTCGCCCGCGTGCAGTCCGGCGGTCACCCGCGTCATTCCGCTCTCGTGCCATGAGGCAATTTCGACCTTGCGCCGTTCGAACATCCCGCTGCCGCGATCGACGAACACGTAATAGGAGTCGGTCTCGAAGACCAGCGATTCCTGCGGTATAACCAGCGCGTGCGCCGGCTGCGTTACGATTCTGACGCGCGCCAGCATCTCGGGCTTAAGCCGGCCATCAGGATTGCGCACCGCGCAGCGTACCTTGGCCGTGTGCGTCGACGGATCTATGTCGGGGCTAATCCGCGCGATCGAGCCGTGAAATACTTCTCCCGCGTAGGCGGTCGTCACCGCTTCGAGTTCCTGCCCGACGTGAATTCGAGGCAGGTCGTCCTCATAAATATCAGCCGTGATCCAGACCACATTGGTGGTGCCGAGCAGGTAAAGCACATCGCCAGGGTTAACCGCCCCCCCGATGCTGGCGGTATTTTTCACCACCGTCCCGCTAATCGGCGCGCGCATCCATATAGTCGGGCTGGGAGTTTTGAGCGCCGCAATGTCATCGCCCGACATGCCGAGCAATTCCAATTTGCGCCGCGCCGCCGAGACCATCGCATCGGCCATCGTGCCGGAAGCGCTCGGCGTGATCTTGCGGGTGCTGAGTCCTTCGAGATATTCGGCTTCGGCGGTCATGAAATCCGGACTGTAAAGCAGCACAATCGGCTCGCCGCGCCGCACGCGATCCCACTGCAACGCACGAGTGGCCTCGATTCGTCCGGCCACGCGCGAGACGATTTGCGCCACGTTTTGCTCGTCATATGCAATCTGCCCATTGGCTTCGAGCGCGCCCGACAGGTCGGCCTGCTCCACCTGCGTGATCGTCATGCCGGGAATCTGCGTGACCCCCAGCCGCAATAGCGCGGGGCCATCGGCTTGATGAACCATGCTCGGGCTATAGACCGGGTTCTGCGTCGCGGCGCGACCAGGCGACGGACTTTCGCATCCGGCCAGCAGACAGAACAGGCACATAATCGCGAATCCCAGCGCACCAGTCGTCAAGTGCGGGGATGCCCGCTTTGGACCGATACCGATCATTTGGTCAACGGGCCTCCGATCGCCTGCTCCAATGCCACTCTGCCGGCCAGATATTGATTGGCCGCCTGCAGGTAATTTATTCGCGCCGCGTAGGAGTTGCGCAAAGCCGTCGCGAGCGTCACGAAATCTATTTTGCCTGAAGTATAGGCAATAAGCGCCACTTGAAAGTTTTGTTTAGCCAGCGGAATCAAAGTTTCCTGATAGGTCGCCGAAGTCTGGTATGCGTACTGCGCGCTGCGATAGAGCGAAGTGACGCCGGCCGCGGTCTGGCTCCGAATCGAGGCCAAATCGTCGTGCGCGGCCTGCAAATCGTAGTTGGCGCGGGTTACGTCTTCGCGCTGCTTTAACCAGAAGAACACCGGGACATTGAATCCGATATTCCATCCATTGTCCTGCAGTGCAGTGGGTCTGGGGGCGAAGCTGGGAATCAGATAGTTGTCATATACGTAACCGAGCGTGTAATCCGGAAGATATTCCATCTTCGCCAGGGTTAAGGCGGTTTTCGAGTTATGCTCGGCCAGCGCGGTTTCGAGGATTTCCTGCCGGATCAGATAGGCGCGGTCGATCAGATCGTCGAGCCGGGGCACGATTCGCGGCAGCTTGAGCGTGTGATCGAGCATCAAGGGCGCGTCGGGCGATCGATTCAGCAGTTGATTCAGATTGGTCATGTCGTTGGCGACGGCCACCCTGAGCCGCTGCTGTTCGAGTTGCTCGGACGAGAGGTCTAACTCGGCACTGATAAAATCGGTCTGCGTCACCTGGTTGGCTGAGTAAGCCACCTGGGTCACTTTGAGTACATGGTTCAGATTGACGAGGGTCTCGGCGGCCACGCGCTCGAGCGCGGAATCGAGCAGTTCCTGGTAAAAGCCGCTCTCGACCTGCGCGCGGATGTCGCGCACCGTGGCGTCATAGGTCAGCCCCGCGATGGCGGCGGTACGCTTGGCAGTGTCGGCTTGCAGGATGGCTTTGCCGGGAAATTGAAGCGACTGATTTACCGTGATCGTGTGCAAAGCGGCATTGCTGAAGCCGTTGGTTGAGCTATCGGTATTGAAATAGCTGAAAATCGGATCGCTGGGCGCATAGTTCTGCTTGATCTGATGGATCGCCGACTGCCAGCGGGCGCGGGCGGCCCGCACTTGCGGATTCGCCTCGATGGCGGCATCGACCAATTGAGCGGCGGTCAGACCGCTGTCGGCGCGCGCGTCGCGCACCATTGACGCGCAGGCGCCGAGCGCGATGATCACGAGTACTGCGAGGCTGCTCCGCTTCATTGCCCACTCCCATCAGTCCAGCACGAGGCCTGGAAGATTATTCCATCGTTGCCGCTGCGCCGGCTTGCTATCTCAGGGAGTTTACCGGACCGTGGCCGGAGCGCAAAAAAAAGGCCACCGCGACTAACGATGGCCCTGATAAACAGCACAAATTTAGCGCTAGGGCTGAGAAACCTTTTGCTTTTGCGCTTGCGCAGCCTTGGCTTCGAGCGAGCGCACATACATGATCACGTCCCAACGCTCGTTGGACGACATCGCATCGCCATATGAAGGCATCCAGATGCCACCATTGCGAATATATCCATAAACATAGCCGTCAGGCAGGTTTTTGGTGATCCCGCTGACCAGGTTGGTTGGCTTATGCTGCAAAAGATGGGCAACCGGTCCATTACCTTCGGCATTTTCGCCGTGGCAGGGCTGACAGGTATTGAGGAACAATTCTTTGCCGTGGGCCAGATTCTCGGGCGTTTCCTTGAGCGGGTTGTGCATCCCGACCGTCATCTGCTCAAGGTCCATCTTCTGGATGCCATTGACGGGCAGGGTGCCCTGCGGCATCACGCGCGGCGCCACCGCGAGCGGCTGGACCGAGGCGCCCTTGAACATATCGGTGCTCCAGGGGAACGCGTGGACTGGAACGGCTTCCGCTAGCATCAGGCAAAACGCGCCAGCGGCCGCTAGCAGCATATGCCGGCTCGACCAGCGGATGCGGCGCGCGGTTAGCATGTCGGCGACTTTGAGATCACCGCCCGGATTGAGGTAGCCGCTCAAATTTGCGAAAAGCTTCACTGCCCGCTCCATCCCAAACCCCCGGATTGATCCGGATCACATTTTAATTGCCGCACCACTCTTACCTGCGTTGGCCGATCCATTCAACCTGTTTTCGATCTATTTGGTAACCGTGACGTAACCGATCATGCCGTCTTTTTCGTGCGGGATACAGAAGTATTTGTACTGGCCCGGCGTCTTGAAGGTATAGCTGAAATCGTTTCCCGGCATCATAAAACCGGAATCAAAAGGCGCAACCCCTTTGGGTAGCTGGACATCGGATTTGTCCACTGCTTTGGCCGGATCGGCAGTTACCGTATGCAAAGTCTGAGCGTTGTTGGTCCATTTCACGGTATCACCGGATTTCACGGTGAGTTTAGCAGGGAGGTAGACCGGAGGCGTATCGGTCATTTTGACTTCGACCGTGGCGGCGCTGGCGGACGCGATCGTTAACGGCACCGCGCCAAGCGCCAACAGAATCCCGGCCACAAGCCCGGTCCGAATCGCGCGAACATAAGCCTGGTTAAAACAAGACAATGTACCCATGGAATTTTCTTATATCCCAGCGCGTACTTAGGTCAAGCTAAGAGCGCAACTTTACCTTGTAAATGGCAACTATGCCGATTGAATTAGAGCGCCTGGGGCAGGGCAGTATGCGAGGCATTCGCCACAGCCGGTGCAGCGCCGTGGATCCACTTCGTAAAGATGCCGGATTTCGAGATATTTCGGATGGATCGCGAACTCCGGGCATACTTCGCGGCAGATGCCACAAGCATTGCAAATCGCGTGATTGATCGTGACGGTCATCGCAGTCGTGACGGACTTCGCAAGCGTGGGTAGATTCGGCGCAGAACTCATACCCGGCCCTGCAACAAACCAAAAATCCAATCGAGAGTGTCCTCGATGGGCTGCTGGGTTTCCGGCGTCGTGCAATAGGTATCGATCTGATATTTGCCTTCCATGAAATGCATCAGCTCTTCGGCTTTCTGACTGAGATGCTGATGGCGCACCAGCATGTCATCGACCATCTCCTCGTAAATGCGAATCGTCAGATAAGCGCCCGCCTCGATGAAATAATGCTGCGCATTGCGGGCCAGCGGATGAATGTGCGCGAACATCATGCCCTGTCCAAAATACGAAGCCAGCGGCTGGAAATTCGCGTCGACGTCCTTCATCAAGTCCCGTTCGCCGCCGATCCAGCCATGTCCGTGCAAAGAATCCACGTGCAGCTTGCTATGCTTGCACTCGTCCCAGACCTGGCGCGCGCGCATCCGCTGGATATCGATCCATCGCGGCTGATCGTTCAGATGAATCGACATCAGTTGCGCGGACATCTGCTTGATCGAAAACTGCACCCCTTCCGCGGCATAGCCTTCAAGCGCCAGCCGCCGCTTCCAGTCATCGCCCTTGCCCTGCCCGCTCTCCAGCTCGCTGATGGTGCTGCTCACCAGCGCCTCCCATCCGGGAATGCATTTCTGCTCGGTCAGTCGCAGGCGAAATTTAGCGCCGCCAGCGCCCGGCGCCGAGGGCCATACCCATTGGTCAAGGAATTCCGCGAGAATGGAGTGCATCGTAGGTCTGAATTAGCAGATTCGGATGAATGACGCCATTGAAACTTTCCAATTCCTCGCGCCGTATTCTGTAAGAGTGCGGGGGAGTCTGAAGCCGGTATATGACCTGAATCGCCGTTGCCAAGCAGGCCGAGGCGAAACTGGTACATTTTTGTTTACCGGGTTAAACTTAACCATTAAGCCGAAGACCGGGCGGGCAACTCAAACCGAAGGACGCTTACCTTGAGATCAATATCCCGTTTCTCCGCCGTGCTCGTGGTTGCCGTGTGGTATCTGATGATTCCGCCATGGAAGGGTGCGTTCAATTTTGATCCGCAAGCACCTTTGTCCAAGTGGAGCCGCGAGAAGCACTTCCAGACCGAGGCTGATTGCCGGGCGTTCCGGCAGGATGCGGCCAATCGGCTGAAGGCGAATCATTATCCCTCGCCATCGCGCTTTGAGATGTTGAACGACAAACTGTACACCGCCGGCCGCTGCGTCCATTTCTCGCAGTAGCAGGAGGCGGCCATTCTTCTTTGCCTTTTTTGCAAGTTGTAACAATTACATCAAATTATTAAAAAAATTACACGCTTGGTGAAGAAGGGAACCCAAAAATACGCTAAACGATGGGTTTTAGTGGGTGATACTTGATGGCACCCAGGTTGCATTTAACTAATCCCAGATGCGTTGACGCAAACAACGCTTCGAAAAAAGGTTAGTATCCGGTTCGTCGGCGAACGCTAACCGCCTGTCCACGGGAGCCCCCCTCCCTCGTGGATGGAAATTAGGTTCGTCGACGAACTAACTCTCAACACAGCGCTGATGCGCGAGAAAAAGAGAGACTGATAATAGAAGATATTTGGTTTGCCGACGAGCATCGATTTAATCGTTCACGGGCGTCCCCCTCCTCGTTGGGCAGTTAATAGACTCGTCGGCGAACCGATTTTTAAGAAGAAAGAAAGCTTGGTTAGTATCAGGTTCGCCGGCGAACGCTGAGAATCATATCACGGGCGTCCCCCTCCCTCGTGGATGATCGGCAGATTCGCTGGCGAATCTTTTTTTTGCCCGAAAATTTTTCTTTTGTCCGAACTCAGACGATCGCAACAGCAGATTTAGAAAGCAGCCGGTGAAGGTGTCGCGGCTGAACCTGCCGTGAGCTTGTTCGCCAATAAAGCAGCTTTTTCAGCCAGCCCACTGGCGGCCGTATAATCGTGTTCATCGATCGCCTGGCGTGCTACCTGAACAAAGTTTTTGGCCTGCATGTAGGTGGCGGAATCATCTCGGCTCAGCCTGGCCGGTTCAATCTTGTTTAGCTTCTCATTGGCTGCATCTAACAGCCCCTCGGCGCGAGTTTTTGAAGCCTCGTCGTTACCCAGCGTGATGCTTGGGGCGGCAGCGGTTGGGCTTGGGGTGGCGCTGGGAGCGGGTCCCTGGTCACTCGGATGCAATGCCGCATGGCGTCGCGCCCGGCGATGATGGACGGGCGCCTCGACCATCGGAGTAGTGTCCCTGCCGACCGGTAGCGGGGTAGGCGATGCAGTTGGAACCGGACTGCTCATAGCGCTGGTTCGCGACTGATCCTGAAATCCCGAGCAACCGAGCATCGAGACCAAACTTGCGGCAAGCACTCCCGCCGCCATCAACTGACTCCCCCTCTTCATTGATTTCAGTCTTCCACTCGCTCCATTGTGAGCCCGATCACATCACCTTTCTCGGTCGGAAGCCGGACCTGCACCGCCGTGCCGGAATCTGGCTCGCTTCGCACGTCGATAGTTCCGCCGTGCAAATCGACTGCGCGCAGCGCCAGGGAAAGCCCCAAACCGGTGCCGGTCTCCTTGGTGGTGAAGTACAATTGGAATATACGTTCGAGATGCTCAGCGGTTATACCCATTCCTTCGTCACGCACCGATATTTCCAGCATTCCATCGCCAACCGGCGCGGTTGAGATCGTAACCGTGCCGCCCTGCGGCATCGCCTCAACCGCATTGGTTATTATATTGCGCACGGCCTCACTAAGCAGCGCGCGGTCGGCCTTTACAGCCATCAGATGCGTATCCAATTCATATTGCACCTGGACTGAAGCGGGAATCGTAAGCTGATTCACAATTTCATGGATCAGTTCATTCGCATCTATATTGACCAGTTGGAGCTGCTCGGGACGCATAAAGCGCATCAAAGCATCAACCACCTGGTCAAGCCGCATAATCTCGTCGCGTACCGATCGAATCCGCTCCTCAACCGGCTTTCCCTTCTGCGCGTCGAGGTTAAGTAACTCCAGTTCGAGACTCATTGCGTTCAGCGGATTGCGAATCTGATGGGCCACACCTGAAATCAAGCCGCCGAGCCGCGCCAGTCTGCCCGAGTAGTCGAAGACATGCTCAAGTTCCTGGACCGGCCGCAGGTCCCGCGCGATCAAAAGCACGCCCGGCGGTTCGGGGCCCTGCCCAAGCGAAAAGATCGATATCAGCAGCCGCGTTGGCGCTGAACCATCGGCCAGCTCCAGCGCGATATCGTGGACCTCGGTGCCGGTGGAGTAGGCGCTTTCGAGCATCCGGACCAGCGGATGGCCGCTGCCGAGCAGGGCGCGAATCTGTTTGCCATCGGCCAGTCCGCCGGCCGGCAGACCCAGTCTCGCCTGCGCCTCGCCATTACAGAACAGAATCAACCCGGAGGAGTCGAGCAGCACTACCGCATCGGTGATGGATCGAAAAATATTGAAGAACTTGCCGCGCTCGTTTTCCCACTGATTCCGGTTGTTTCGAATCCGCTGGGACAGCAGATTGAATTTCTCGGCCAGTGATCCGAGTTCGTCGCGGCCCGCCACGTCGACCGCGACTGCCGGCTCGGAGCCGAAGCCGTTACCGCCAATCGCCAGGCGTTCGACTCCGCGGGTAATCTCGATCAGCGGCCGCAGCATCCAACCCCCGAAGATCATACCTCCGATTAGCGACAGCACAATCACCAGCACTGAAATCGCGAGGATATTGTCGACCGAACGCCGAACCTCAGCCGCGATCAGTGCGGTCGAGAGTCCGACCTTAATGATCGCGAATGGTTTTCCATTGAGCTGCACATCGCGGCTCATCTCGTAGGTCTGCGTCCGCCACAGCGCCTCGGTACGCCCCATCGGCCACCAGGTCAGGATGCTTTGCCGCAGTTTTGGGAACGGCTCCACGGCGGTGGGGGGATTGGTATTGGAAAGGGTCAGCGCGCCGCCGGTGCCGCCGGCGATAGTCGCGCCCGCGGGCGTGTCGATGCGCGCGTAAACCACACCCTCGCCGAAGGCCTGGGAGGAGAACAGAAAAGCCCGCAGTTCGGGGCTTTGCGCCAGCGCGGCCGCGGGATCAGCCGGTCGCGTGGCCAAGGTCGAGCGAATTTGCTCGAACGCCTGATTGATTATCAGGCTGCCGGAATCTGCCAAATCGTCCACCATCACCGCCATCCTGCGATCGATCTCTATTCCGCTCACCACCGTGACCGGCACGATCAGCAGGATCAGGAAGATGGCCGCGAACTTTACCCGCAGACCCATCCGAATTGACCACCCCCGCTCAGACCGCTGATGCCTGAAGCCAGGCTACCAGTCCTTGGCCTGATAACGTTCGAGGCGATTGTAGAGGGTTTTGAGGCTAATCCCTAGCAGTTCCGCGGCGCGGGCTTTATTTCCGCTGGTAAAGTCCAACGTGCGGCGGATGAACTCGCGTTCGAGATCTTCGAGCGAAGATCCCAGCGGCAGTTCGAAGGCGTCGGCGCTGCCGCTTTGACGGCGGATTTCCGGCGGCAGATCGTCGCTCATGATGAGTGGTCCGTGGCTCACGATCTGCGCCCGCTGAATAACATTACGAAGCTGGCGGACGTTGCCCGGCCATCGGTAGTTGCGCAAAATCTCCAGCGCCTCGTTATCCACCGCTTTGACGCTCTTGGCTTCGGTGTCCGAGAATTCGCGCATGAAGTGCTCCACCAGGTCCGGGATGTCATCGGGGCGGTCGCGCAATGGTGGCAAATCGATAGTAAAGACGTTTAGACGAT
>DAHVFB010000019.1 GCA_027317185.1 Deltaproteobacteria bacterium | reverse complement strand
GTGAAGGCCGGATGCCGGCTCAGGATCACCACCGCTATGATCGTTATGATTTGCCCGAACAACTTTTGCCGCGGCTTCAAGACCTTGATGTCATCGACCAATCCGATCGCGAATAAACCAATGGATCCAACCGCCAGCCACAACGGTAGATCGCCCGCCAAAGCCAGCGTTGCCAGCAGCGCGATCACGATCGCGGTTCCGCCTAGCAGAGGAATTGTCCGCCGACGCATCGAGCTGTCCAGCACGGTCGCGGCCGGAGCGGCAACGATTTCGAACCGTACCGCCAGCCACTTGACGGCCGGCATCGTCGCCACCGTAAATAAAAAAGCTGTCAGCGGTAGCCAGCAATAAGTGTTCGACATTAGCAACATGGCGGTGGTCACAAATACAACGTGATCGTCATCTCAAAAATGGTTCGACGGCGTGCGCACCCACGATTTCGGCGCAAACGATCTACGCGTCGAAGCGTAGCATGAAACAACTAGATGTGTCCAAACTCAAAACTAGTAGATTTGTCGAGATTGTGCCTGCATATGACTAATTAACGAGAGCTTAGCACAAAGATAGGGTTCGATGGTATACTGGAGGCTAGTGTAGTCTAGGGTAATAAAATGAACGATAGTCCCGCGGGCTATGCTGCGGCTGCCGGCTTCATCAGCGCGCTGAGCACCTCGGCGAAGTTGCGCGTGGTTACGGCGCGATCAAAGCGGCTTTCGGCCAGTTGCCGCGCCCGCGATCCCATTGCGGTTAGTTCATCAGGAGCCTCTACCGCAGCCACGATCGTGGACGCGAGCCCCGCTGCATCACCGGGATTCACCACGTATCCCACTGAGTGTTCGCGGGCGAGCCTGGCGATCGCGGCGCGATCCTCCATGATCGCGACAAAGGGCCGTCCCGCGGCGAGTATCCCGTAAATTTTACTCGGCACGATACATCCCGCCGCGCCGGGTAGCAGCGGAATCAGGTGGAGATCGGCTGCGCTGAGAGATTCCGACAGTTCTTCCCGCGGCCGATAGGGCGTGAACTGCACATTCGATAATCCGAGCTGGCGCGCGCGATCAATCAGCCATTGTTTGCGCGCGCCCTCGCCAACGAACAGGAACAATATTCGCTGATCGTCGCGCAGCTTTGCCGCGCTATCGAGAACCGTTTCGAGTTGCTGCGACAGTCCGAGGTTGCCGGAATACATCACGACGAAACGATCGCCCAGTTCGCGGCGGAAGCGATTTATCGGGAGGGGACGGATATCGCGGGTATCCACCCACCCCGTTACGATTGAAACCCTGTCCGGCGTCACCCCTTTGGCAAGGATGCGCTCGCGCATGTCATCGCCCAGCACGATGATGCGATCGGATTTTTCAAATGCCAACCGGTTGGCGCGATCCAGCAGACTCAGCAGCAGCCGGCTCTTCAAGCCCCCGTTGGCGATGGCGATATCGGGATAAAGATCCTGGACGTGGTAGACCAGGCGGCACTTCCAGCGCCACTTGAGCATCGCGCCGAGCACGCCCAGCAGCGGCGGATCGGTTTCGGCAATCACGATATCGGGCCGCTTCATCCCCAGTGCCGCGATTGCGGCCAGCGCGTAATAGGTGCCGAGATTGAGTAGCCGCGCCGGCAGTCTGCGCTTTGAAAGCCGCGTGCCCCACGTTCGCAGGATAGTGACGCGGTTGTGCGACTCGCGCGAAATCAGCCGCGCGCCGCTGGAGCGCACATGGTACGAACGCCCCGCGATAAAGGTGACCTCGTGTTCCGCCGAAAGGTCCTCGCACAACTCAGTCAGTAATTGACCGGTGGCCTCAAGGTCGGGCCAAAACGACCGGTTCAGGAACAATAAATGCGTAGCTTTCTCCTGTTATGCCGCCGACCTATCCGCGCGACGCGATCGGTTGTCCTACCCGGGCGTTGCGCCGCACCGAGGTTCGGACCCGTTGTCCTGTTTTGATCATGCACCGATTTTTGCCCTTCGGGCCGTCTACTTCGTGCGTCGATCATTGATCGCTACAGCGGGATTGCCGCTATGTATTCGCCATGCCGACAGTTCGGTCTGTGCGACGCTGCCCAGCGTGAGCACCGCACCTTGACCCGCTCGCACCCCCGGCCCCACCGACGAACGCGCGCACAGCCACACTTGATCTTCCAGCACTATTGGGTGGGTTATCAGGTCGAAGGTCTCGGCTGACCAATTATGGTTGCCGGTGCAGAGATAAACGCCTTGTGACAAACAGCAGTGGGATCCGATCGTGACCGTCGCGAGGTTGTCGATCCATACTCCCTCGCCGAGCCACGAGTAATCGCCAACTTCCAAACGCCATGGGAACTTGATCCGGACATGCGGCTTGATCGCGACTCCCTGTCCGATCTGCGCGCCGAATAACCTGAGCAGCTTGATCCGGTGAGCCGATCCCGGCAGCCACGATTCCACCAACAGCGCCTGCACTATCAGCCATAGCGCCTCGGTCCACCATGGGCGCCCACGTTCAAAATCTCCATTGGCGAAGCGATCGAGCCGCATCAGTTATCCGCGCTCCCGACCTCCCGCCGCCCGGCTTCCGCATGATCCCAGCCGTTTTCGGCCATATGCACTCCGGCGCCCCCGGTGGCATTGCGCGGCAGGCCGCTTTCATAAAGTTTCGCGTCAACCAGAAAGCGGTACCAGAACCCCTGCAGAAAATGGAAAACCAGCCCCGGCTTACCATCGAGAAATCCGAGCAGAATGAAATAGCGGAAGAACCAATAAAAAAAGGCGCGCCAAAACAGCGGCAACCGGCCGTAAAAATTCTGTTTGAACCATCGCCGCCGACCCATCTGATCAGGAAGTCCCGGCGCGCTCGATAGCAATCCGCTCGCTGTGAGATCGGCCACCTCCCGGTCTGCGTACCGGTTATGCTTGCCGGTCCAGAAGCCGAGGCCCTTACGATTCTCGTCTATAAAATCATTCCCGAGGCGCAGAGTTTGACCCGCAAGCACGATCATATGCTCGTCCATCCAGCGTTCTTCGCAGCGCGCCTGTCGATGCCGCCATACCCTCAGCAGCCAGGTTGGGTAGTAGCCGCCATGCCGAATCCATCGCCCCCAAAAATAGACCCGGCGCTTCATCATGAACGCGCTCACGTCAGCCGGAGCTTCCGGCAAAGCTGACTGCAGCTCGGCAGCCAGTTCGGGAGTGAGCCGCTCGTCGGCGTCAAGGCGCATCACCCATGGCGTGCGGATCGGCAGATTGTCCAGCGCCCAATTGAGTTGCGCCGCATAATTGACGAAAGGATGCTCCACCACCCGCGCGCCGAAACCGCGCGCGATCTCCGCCGTCCGGTCCACGCTGCCCGAATCAACCACGAAGATCTCGGCGCTCAGACCCTCAAGGCTGCTCAGGCAGACCGCCAAATTCGGCTCTTCGTTGTGCGTGAGAATCACGACCGAAAGCAGCTTCGATGATTTCTGGTTATCCATGCAATGAAAGCGATACCCACGTCACGGACTTGGCTGGGTCTGCGACTTACGGATTGTAGCTTGGTAACATTCCCGCATCTGATCGGCGATCAAGGGCCATGCAAACTTATCCATCATCCAGCGCCGCCCGCGCCGTCCCATCTCGTCGAGCGGCATCGCAGCGATGCGGCGGATGGCATCGGCCAGCGATCGAGGATCATTCTCGACCCACAAACCGCAGCCGATCTCTTCGACCTCCCGCCATGGAGTGCCGCGGCTGGCGATCACTGGACGCTCGCGCGCCAACGCCTCAGCGGCCGCGATACCGAAGTTCTCGACGTACGAGGGCATCACCACCACGTCCGCCTCCGCGAAGGCTACTTCCTTCTGCTCGCCATGCACCGGACCGGCCATCGTCACCTTTTGCGTGAGACCGCATTCCGCGATGCGATCGCGAAGCGCCACCGCGTAGCGGGAGCCGCCGCCGGCAACCGTCAGCAACCACTCCACGAAGCCATCCCGCGCCAGTAGCGCGCACGCCTCGAGCAAATTCTCGATTCCTTTTTTTGGATCAAGTCGTCCGATATACAGCAGCCGCAGGGATTCACCGCGAGGGCGGCGCGCCGGCGGCTTTTCGGGAATCGCGACGCCGTTGGAAATCAGGCTGATCGGCATCCAGGGCCATCGCGATTTGATCGAATCGGCCTCGGCCCGCGAAGTGACATGCCCGACGATCTGTTTTGGCGCGATCTTCCCGCACATCCGATCCCACAGATGCTTGGCGGTCGTCCGCCGCCTTCCGGGCCACAGTTGCAAAGATCCCCGCGGCGACCACACGAGCGGTTTGCCAAAACGGCGGCAGGCCGCAAGCGTTGGAAAAGTGGTGAAATTATAGACGCCGGTCAGATGCACTACGTGCGCATCGGCAACATACTTCGAAATATTTGAGAGCAAAACCGGCGAGACCGAATGCCGCATCAGCTTGCGGCAATAGCGCACCCGCATGCGCTCCTCGAAAGCCACCTCGGCCGTGGTATCGACCACCGATCGGCGGCCGAGACCATCGCTATCGGTGGTGAGCACCGTCACTTCGCACCCCGCCTGCGCCAGATGGCGGCAAAGCTGATAGGTGGATTCAGTCGGACCGCCATAGCTTAACGCCGGCCAGAATGATGGCGCCACATGCAGCACCCGCAAGCGAGCTCGTTCACCCTCGGCAACTCCGTTTTCCTGTCTCGCAGCATTCATAGGAAGCGTTAATGCGGATCGATCAGCCCTGGCGGGAAGTGATGCACGCCAGCGCATTCAACAGGCCATCGCGATCGGCGGCGAAGTCCCATCGCGCGATCCGCGCCCGGCTCTCAGCGCCCATCCCGAAAACGCTCATTTAACCAGCCGCCCGAATATGTTCGCTCTGCATCGGCTCAGGAATTCGAACCGATTTACCAGCCGTTCGTAGGCGACACCCAGCATAAAAGTCGCCGGGTTGAAGACGAGGTAGGAAGGCTCCGCCTCAAACATCCGGCATTCGAATTTGGAGAAGCCCGCCTGGTGCGCAGCGTGACGAATTTCCCCTACGGCGTTCAGCCTGTAGTAGGTCGGCCAGGGCTCGTGCGCATCGACGGCCAGACGCCGCGCTCGATTGGCAATCCCATGTGTAAAATGCGGTAACAGCCGAGCGATAATCGCCACATAATGGAGCCGATTCGGCGTGCGAAAAAAAAAGCAGCCACCTTGCTTCAGAACGCGGAACACCTCCAGTAGGAACTGTTCGGGCGCTTCGACATGTTCGAGCACAAAGTCACTCAGGACCAGATCGAAATCCTGGTCGGGTGCTGGAATATGACCATTTTCAATCAGCAGTCTCTGGTCTGCTTCGGTATTCGTCATGATCACTGGATCGACGTCGGCGGCCGCCAGATAACCGACACGGCCGTGAAGATTTCTGATCAGGCTGTTCGTTGGCGGTCCCGCGCCGAGGTTGAGCAGCCGCGTGTCGGCGGAGAGGTACTCGTTCACCCACCCGTAGAACGCGAGCGTGCCGCTGCGATAGCCGTTGGGATAGAACCTCTCTTTCAGACGTGAGACGGTGTCCATCTTCAGTTTCCCTTGCTACGTGCTCAAACGTGACGGGGGAGTGATGCACGCCAGCGCATTCAACAGGCCATCGCGATCGGCGGCGAAGTCCCATCGCGCGATCCGCGCCCGGCTCTCAGCGCCCATCCGCCGAGCCGTTTGCGGGTCGCGCAAAACGCGGACCAATCGGTCGCACAGCGCTTCAATGTCGCCGGCCGGATATACGAATCCATTCACCCCGTCGGCGATCAGGTCCGGCGATGCGCCGCAGCAGTCAGTCGCGATCACCGGCCGCGCCGCGTTCATCACTTCGTTGATGATCAAACCCCACGCGTCGCGCCCCGATGGCAGCACGAAAACATCGCAGAGATCGAAAAATGCGGGCAACTCGGTCTGATTCCGAAAACCGAGGAATTTCACCGAGCCAGGCGGCAATTGCCGCACGCGCGACTCCAACGCTGCTCGCTCATCGCCGTCACCGATGAAGACGAGGTAAGGCACCTGGCTGATCGTGCGACTGGAAAGGATGCGCGCAAAAGCCTCTAACAGATCACCGGGGCGTTTCAGAGCTTGTAGTTTTGACGCATAGAGGATAATAGGCCGGCCGGAATCGAGGCCCATCTCCGCGCGCAATTGTTCGCGGTGAGATGCAGCCTTAGCGGCCTGCTCACGAAAGAAGTGGTTATCGACCGCGTAGGGCATCGTGAAGATGCGCTCCGGCGGGACACCATAGCTCAGATAGTATTCGCGATTGCGGGTGCCGACCGCCAGAAACCCATCGATCATTTTGAACAGACGCGGGAGCAACGCCCGCTTGATTCTCAGCCGCGCCGGTGAACCGGGGTTGCCGATCAATTGCGAATCGCCACGCAGGAGCACTTTCACTCCCAGCGTCTTCGCGGCCAGGATCGCGCGCAATAATCCTAGATGGGCATAGCCATGGACCCAGATCGCGTCGAATTGCCCCGCGCCAATTTCGCGCCGTATCCCGCGCACCAATGGCTTCCAGAATGACCGTTGCTCGCCCGCGCCCGGTAGGAAGACATGCCGATAGCCATCGAGTAGTGGCACGTCCCATTTCACGTAGGTCTTAAACCCGGGGTCGAGGTAACCGTCGACCGATCCACTGCTCATAAAGAACACGGTCAGGTCTATCCCCGGATCAGCCGCCAGATATCTGAAGAGCGGCGCTTGATATTGGATCGGATGGGTAACAAAACAGGCCACCCGGTAGGCGCTCGCCACAACCGACACCCGTTGCCGACCTTCCTCCGGCTTTCTCAACCCCTGTAAGGTCTGATTCACAGACATTCGGTTGGAACTGCACCCGCCGCCCCGAACACCGACGGCGCGGACTCAATAATTTGAAGCAGCCGGTCGCGGTAGGTGTGATGACCGGCCAGGATCTCCCGCCGCCCTGCTTCGGCGATGCTTCGCCGCTCCTCGTCGCGGGGCAGGTAATAACGAATCCGCTCGACCATCTCATCCGGCGACGAGAAAAAAGCCGCCTCGACATTCTCCTTGAACAGCTCGCAATGTGTAACGCTACGCTCGGCCAGTACGAACGCGCCGCAGGCCGGAAGCTCGAAGGTGCGCATCACATGATCGTCGCGATTGCCGCGTCGCACCAGATTCACGACGATCTTTGCTCCCGCCACGGCTAGTCTGTATTCGCGCCCGAAAACCTCGCCACGCCAATAGGGACGCAACGCCGGATAACGATTCCAGTAACCGCCATAGAGCACCAGCTTCAGCCCAGGAATTCCGCGCAACAATTTTTCAAAATAAGGAACTCGATCCGCGTCGGCCCCGCCAATGAAAGCCACCTCGCAGGCAAAGCGATCTTGCTCGCTGGCGCTCGTCAGAGTTTCGGGGTAGTGCACCTCGGGCTTATAGCCGAACCGCACATACGTGTTATTCACGCCCACCCGTTTCAAATCGGGAATCACGGCCAACTTGGTGGAAACATAAAGATCGTAAAGTGGTATGGAGTTGACCAGGTTCGGCGATGTGTTGCATGGATTGAAGGGATCATCAGTGGCCCAATTCACCAGCACCGCGCCGGTGGCCTCGCGGATCGCTTTAAGAGTGTCAGGAGAAATGAACTGGCCTTTGCCAATCAGCACGAGGTTGGGATGAAACTCGAGAGCGCGATCCAGCAGTGCTTTGTTCAGCGCGTGATAGCCCGAAGGTCGTCCCAACAGCCGCGCTACAATTCGCTGTCCAAGGGAGCTGTGGGTGGGAATGTAGGCGGACTGATCGACGAACTCGAAGCTCCACCCGCGTTCCGCTCCCAACTCGCGCAAAGCCTCAAGAAAATGCGCGCTCGATGGGTAATAGGCGGTGGTTTCAAAATAAAGTATCCGCATTGGCAGATTCCGATTACGCAGCTTGGCGCCACACCGCACGGTAAACTTGAGATCTCATCCAGCGGCGATCCTCTTCGCTGAAACCGAAGAGCATGAACAGCAGTGTGAAGCCGCCGGCCATCGTGGCCGAACCCGCGATAGCTCGCGCGATCGAGACCGGCGCTCCGCCATGCCACAGCAGACCAGTAAGTGTCAGTGCGCCGGCCATCAGCGCGAAACCTGGCGCCAGCGCCCGCGCCATATCCCACTTCTGCAGCCGGACCACTTTCATCGCCGCGATTGGCACGTACCAGGAGGTGGTCACGATCGAGGCCACTATCGTACCGCCAATAACCCCGGCCAGTCCCCAATGGCGTACCCACCATATCGACAACGACAGATTAAGCAGACCTTCGGCCATCGTAAGCGAGGCCTGGGTGTAGTGGCGCGTACTCGCCACCAATATCGTGCTGGGCACTGAAACCAGCAGGGACAGCGGAATCATCGCCAGTTCCAACGCATAGGTGAGATTGCCGGGAAAAATGCCCGGCCCGGCCCAGAGCCGTAAAAACGCCGGGCCGAGAAGCCATAGCGTAATCACGGCGACAGTGGAGTACATCACCGCGGACCGCGTCGCGAACACGAGACCCCTGGCGATCCGATCGCCGCGATCCAGTGCGTGATGCGCGGTTACAGTAGGCGTGACCGCGCCAAGCGCGGTATGAAAGAGTGAAATCACCATGCTCGTCAACCGGTACGGCACCGCATAGATCGTTACGTATTGGCCGCCGAGCGCGTAGCCGATCACCAGGTTGTCGACACTCACGATTAGAGTGCCGCCCAGCCTCAGGCTGAAGAAACCGAGGCTTGGCTTGATTAGTTCTTTGAAAATCCGGCCGGAAACCTGCGTCAATCGCGGATTCAGATCACGATTCAGCCGCGCGGTCAGAAACCACGCCACCGCTCCGCGTATCAGCAACTCCGCGCCAGAGACCAGCGCCACTGCGATCAATTTGAAACCACAGAGCACGGCGATTGCGATCGCGGCAATCCGGACCAGGCTGGAAACCGTCGCGATACGCTGGCGCCAGTCCACACGCTGGTAACCATCCAGCACGCCCTCATAAATCCGTGGCGCCATGGTGACCAGCGACAGACCGCTGAAGATGAGAAAGGCCGCGACCACCGACGGGCGCTGGATTGTCAGCCGCGCTGCGATTCGCGGACTGAAAATCACCGCCGCGGTCAACAACCCGGCCGCAATCGCGACGTAGGCGAAAAAGGCCGTCGATACCAATTGGCCCAATTCGTCAGTCCGCTTGCACGCCACCGCCTCGGCGACACGGTTGCAGACCGTTTGCGCGATGCCCAGCCCGGCCAGGGCAATCACGGCAAGCGAACTGCTGATCACCAGCCACTGGCCATACAAATCCTTGCCCAGGAAGCGCACGTAAAGCGGCACCAGGATTAACGGCGCGATCGCCGCCGTTGCCCAGGTGGCATAGCTCCAGGCGATATTCCGCCTGACCGAGATGCTCACGCGAATTCCAGGCGGGCAGCCGGGCCCGGCTCATCGGCAGTCGTTTTGAGCATCTCATAGGTGGCCTGAATAACCTCGTCCACTTCGATCAGCTTGAGGCAGCGGTTGTCGTAAGGGCAGAGCTCAAGCAAGCAGGTGTGACACGGCACCGATTTCCGGATTGCCGCATGATTCGGTCCATGCGGACGCCATCGCAAACCGAAATCCCGCGCGGCAAACAGCGAAAGACAGCACGTGCTCACGGCGGCTGCCATATGCTGTACGCCCGAATCGTTGCAAACCAATAGGACACATGCCCGCAGCACAGCACAGGACTCAGCAAGCGAGCATTGTCCGGCCAGATTGATGGCATGATCGCCGGCCGCAACTGCGATCTCCGCGCATAGATCGCGCTCGCCTGCGCCGCCTATCACGGCGATCCCAAAACCTTGCGCGGCGAGTTGCCGCGCCACCGCGGTGAACCGTTCGACCGGCCATCGATTGGTCGGCCGTTTCGCACCGGGCGCGATCGCGATTAGCTGGCGATCCGAAATGCCGGCCAGCAGCTCCTGCGCCTTGCTTTGATACCTATCGGGCAATGCCAGCGGGAAAATCGAATCGTCTCCCGGAATTCCGATTTCACCTAGTAGATTGAGCAGCCGATCGACCTCGTCGGGAAAAGCGATCGCTTCCGACTGCGCCTGACGCGCGATACCAATCGTGTCCATTCGCCAGCCGCGCGCCCATCGTGCTCCGGCAATCCGCGCGGTCAGCAGATTTCTGATCAGGTATGAGAACTGCGCCATGACCGGCGGCAGCTCGATCCAGACCTCGAAGCGGCGGGCACGCAGTTCGCGAATCCAGCGCAGCCGATTGCGCCATCCAGCAACATTCTCTGCGTGATAGAGCGAAATCTCATCCACTATATCGAGCGCCTGAACCAGGTCGCCGGCCCAGGCGGCGCCGCGTTTTCCGGGCGAGGTCAGCAGCACCAAATGCGCATCAGGGTATGCGCGGCGAATCGAATGGATCGCGGGAATTGCGCAAACCATGTCGCCAACATTCCCGATTCGATAAATACATACGCGACGCGCCGAAAGCGGCCTGCGCTGCGGGCACAAAGCCAGTGCGACGAGGCGCAGACAGAGATTTGCGCTTGCCAAAATCGCAAGCGCAAGTTTTGCGCGAAATCTTAGCCTAGCCATGCTCATCGGATTGTTTCGCTTGGCGCCGCACGAGTCGCAACGCAAGTGTTCACTCCAATGGCAGTTGATGCTTTCCACGTTCTGGACACCTGTTGTAGTCGGGATGAGCCAGCCGATGACAAGCATAAATCCTGGCGTGCCACTCCTCCGGCGCTAACCCCTGGAAGCAATAAACCCGCGACACTTGATTATCGCTCGACTGCCGATTGAAGTCCGAAACCGCCGCACGCACCCCGATCGCATCCACGTAGCAGTTCTCCGGGTACCCATCTATGTCATCCAAATAACACCACATCCGCGGCAGCGTATGGTTCCCGGTCAGCACCGGGAGTGCATCGCGAGTCGAGGTATAATAGTCAAGGTCGAACATTACAGCACCCAGCGGGCGGCCATCGAAGTTCAGCGCGGCGAGGTTTTCCTTCGCGTCGCCAATTATCAGGTCAGCTCGGGTTCCGATTCTCTGGCGCAACTTCGATTGGTCCATCTCGAACGAACCGGCCGGCCAGCAATATAGTAGATCACGAGCATCGTTGCTGCGTGGCAACCCGCAACCAGTGTCAATGCCTATAATATGAATTTGGATACCTACAGCTTTCTCTATCTCGTCGCGATGGTCACATAGACAAAGTAGCCCATTGCCTCCGGCCACCCCCATTTCAATCGCAGTCATTGCGCGATGACCGAGCGCTTTGGCCTCCAACGCGGCGTAATAAAGGCACCATCCATACCATGGGCGATTGACGGCGCATGCATGCAGGCGCGTTACGTAGGAACCGAGCGCAAGGGAGCTCATTACGCGGCGCATTATTTTCGCGCGTAATGAGACCGGCGTGGTCGCGATTTTGATCAGCCGGTCAAGCACCATACGCCTCCATCCGCGTCGATCGCTCTCTTACGCGAGGTTCGCCAACATGATCAGGGAGCGATGGCCTTCGCCTGTCTGGGTCGCAAACTCGACACCGAGGTGGCGGCGGATAAAATTTCCGCCCCATCGATGATCAGACAGATCAGCCAAATGACGGGAATCGAGGCCATCAGTCCGCCCAATTGGCCAGAGGCGGCGTCGTCAATTCCCAGCAGCTCGGACAACAGTACGCCGCCCACCGCTATCGCACCGATCCCGCTTTCGCGATGGAAAAACATCAGCTCCACGAAGCGGTAGATCAAGCCGAAGATTAGCGCGACGATCACAATCCCCGGCACTCCAAAATTCACATAAGCCTCGACCGGCTGCGACAGATTATACGCAGTGAGGCGATCGGATCGATCAAGAAATCCATAGCGATGCCCAAAGGTCTGGCCGGTATCCTCTTTGGGTTTGCCTGCCCATACGAATCGTGGAATCGGCTTGACCAGCAGCGGGTAATAAGTCGCCCCATCCCAATAAGGAATGAGTTTAGGCGTTTCGTGGATGACATCGCTCAGCACACAGAGATCGCACAAACGATTGAGCGCCATCTCTTTGAGTTGATCGGATCTTCCGGCGCGGCCGGAAAGCGTATTGCCCATCACCGTGACAAAGGCCCGGCCTTTCTCCAGGCGCGAGGCGCTGGCCAGCGGCCCGCCGCTCCAGGTCATGGCGCGGTAGCCAGACATCGCAGGCCGCACGATCATGAAGGCGAGCAAGCCCACGATCACCGCACTCCACCACATCCGGCCTTTTAATTCCGAATAGATTGTGAGCAGCAACAGGCCGATTCCCAGTCCTTGCGCCGCACTGCCGCTGCTGAGGCCGAGCAGCATCCGCGCTGGAATCAAGAAACCCCATAGAGCGGCTATATATGTCCGTTCCAGACGATGACTGAGCTGGAGCGTAAACAGGATGGCGATACCATATAAACTCAATTCCCCGGTCAGTACCGCCGACTGGCCCAATTGCTCATGTGTCGCAGTCCGCGTGAGAATTGCATATGCAGCCAGACCTATTGCGCACATCGTCAGCGCGGCCAGGCGAATAACGCCCGGGTTGGTCCACGCCATGCGCATCCGTGGGATGAGGCGAGTTTCGCGTGGAACGATCGAATAGCCAATACAGACGCATATGAAATACAGGCCAGCCATCGCGATTCCGTGGCAAACCAGCGGATCGGGAAGCACCTTGCCGGCATTGGTAACCGTTCGGAGCGTTAAGGGCGGAATCCCATAGTAAGCAACGAAATCAATCGAGAACAATGCCAGGAACGCGCCTTCGCGGCGCACGGCGAATCGGATGACCGGGATGGCGCAGAGCAGGATCAGCGCGGAGGCATAGATGGTGCGGCTCATCGATCTAAAAAATTTCGTTCTGGGAATTTCGCCGGATGGTGGATTGCTATCCGGCCTTATGCGGGAAAACGAATCGCTCAGCTTCCGTTGGCGCGGACTGTTCTCGGGAGACCGAATCGCCTAGTCGCAACGGCAGCCTGGTTTGCGCGTTTAGATGGGCATGGGCATGAGCGAGCCATTCGCGCACGATGATCCCGGCGCATAGCAGGAATAGCGCGACGAACCCGGCGAAGGCCGCCGAACGGGTAAAGTGCGGGGAAAAACGCGCGTCCGGCGTCATCGGCGGCTCGATGAGCTTGAAGGCGAAGTCGGCCTGTACCTGCGCCAGCTTTTCCCGCTGAATCTGTCGCGCCAACAATTCATAGAGTTGCGCTTGCAGCAGCGAATCCGGGGTATGAGCGATTTCATCCTTCAACGAATCGGCGGCGGCAGCGGCAGCCTGAACTTCCTGGCTGCGCAGCCTTTCGCGCAGCGCCTCGAGATAATACCCCAGCACCTGCCTGGCCTGTTCCCGGTTCGGGAGCACGTAAGACAACATCAGATTGCCGGTCTTGTAATCGTACTCGGTATCGAGACCGCCATTGATGGTCTGGTAAATTTTCCAGCGGGACATACCGGGCAGTTGATGAGCGTCGGCCGGATCCATCAGCTTGGCCGCCCCATAGCGCTGGGCCAGACTGTTGGTGAAATCAAAGCTGTTGAGAATCGCGATATCGCGTTCGGAGACCAGGTCATTATCGCTGGTGCCCATCAGCATCGAGGCGAGGCCGCCGCCGCCGGAATCGAACATCCCACCCATCCCGCTGATTTGGCTTATGTCCTGATCGGGTGGCACCGGAGTGATGACTGCCTGCGCCTGATAAAGCGGCGTCACTAGATACAGGTTGACAAGCGTAATCAGGACCATGGCAGCCAGCGTGACTCCGGCGATCAACCACCAATAGCGCCGCAGCAGCCGCCAATACTTAATCAGCTCGATCGTAAGATGCGGATGAGGCCCGGAATGGGGCATGCCGTCCACGCGGAGTCCGTCCGCCAAACCATTTTGATCCGGCAGCCGACGAGATCGATCATTTATGTCCATAAGTGTGGCTCTTCGATGTTACGCAGGCCGCAATTTTTTACCATTTGATACTGTCCCAGCTTGGCGTGATACCAAACGAAAGCATAAACAACGTCCTGAACGATCCGGAAGGCGTAAAGTTAATATCCTGCACGTACTCGTAAGCGTTGCGCGCCCGCATATCGACCAACATACCGTGGCTCCCCGGCAGCGGCCCCGGAACAGTCCACAGATCGAGCGCCGCGCCGACGCTGTGTTCCTTATACCGACCGCCTGCCGCGTGCACGATCTGGGCCCGTTCGGTGTAGAAGATATCCAGGTCGGTTTTGCATTTCTTCATGAACCAACGGCCGAATTGCACATCGACTTCCGAAGCGTTCGGTCCCATCGGATCCGCCATCAGGCGGTCATCATACGTCCAGTACATCGAATCGGAATGTTGCGAGTAGTTGGGCTCGAGAATCGCCCACTCGATGCGCAGATCCGTCAACCCATCACGCGTGAGCCGGGGCAGATACCATCCGCCCTGGAACGACGTCGCGAGGAACGGCAGGAAGCGCCCCACAAACGGCACCTCTTTGGTCAGGTTGTCTTCGCCCAGCAGCTCGAAATAGAACTGCGAGTTCCTGAACTTCGGCATGTAGTCCTTCAGGTAAACACCGGCGCGCGAGTTGGTGTTTCCCTGCAACGGACTTCCAGTGGAGAAGCCGGTCGCGCGGCCGAGAAAACCAAGGTAGCTGTAACGATCGTTGCCGACTCCGCCAAACTGGATTGCGTGAGTAAAACCGAATTCAAAATTCGGCAATGGCTTGAACGCAAAGTTCTGACCGTCGATCCATGGGTGCGCGAAGGTGCGGTCGTCGTCGAGCTGCCCGAAAAACACCTGCCATCGAAACAGTCCCAGATACTTAAGAAAGAATGGCAGATGGGTCGGATGGATACCCTGCACCCGTAGCGCCTGAAAGGGCGGCGCGTTATCGCCCTGAGAAAGCGGAGCGAAATGGCCAACCCCCCACCACATCTCTTCCTGACCAAAGGAAATCGCCACGTTACCGAGGCTCACCACCGCCTCCGCGTCGAGCGGCTGGAAGCGGCTGACATCCGCACCGCGAGGCCCCTCGACGCCGTGCGTAAAAGGTCCCGCCGCCGCGCCCTCGCCAGTGAGCGTAAAAAAACTGCCGAACCCGGCCCAACTCGAGATCCGCGCCACTTCATTGCTGCCCGTCGAAGTTGGCAGCGCGTCATTGTTTGGCAACAGCGGGGTCGCCTCGTCGAAGTTTATGCCACTTGTCGGCCGGACATGATCCTGCCGTGCTTTGCCGTCCGAGTAGACGTACTGCAGTTCGGCGCGCTGAACAGGCTGCAACAAATTAGGCAGGTTGTCCTCTTGATGATGCTCCAGCCATCCAACCTCCTCGTGCAGTTGCTGCCGCAGCGATCGTAACAGCGGCTTGGCAAGATCGTCGTTCCCGCCTCCTTGCGCGCCCTCGACGATGCTGTGGTAATTCCGGCCGGCCTCGATCGTCAATCGCGCAGCTTCGACGCGGCTGATCGGTTTGATTTCATCCTGATAAGAATCAAGCAGCCCCAGTCCATTGAGTGTGTCGAGTTCGTTGTAGATCGGATCATCCAACGGGATGAAGACCACGTAGGTTGACGCGCGCGCGATTGCGCCGGTAAGCCCCAAAACTGTGAACACCACGATCGCGGCGAAAGTTCGCAGGCGGCTGGACCTGACCGCCCTCTCAATGCTCATCAGGCTGGATCCATCCCTGCGCCATCATCCGCTTTACTTCCATACTTCGGTCGCGGCGAATTTGCGCCATCTGGTCCAGCGGATTGCCCCCAGCCTCGTGCCGGTCGGCCGCGGGCGGGAGCGCGAACCTGCTTGCCGTTGCGGCGCCGTCAGTTGGCGGCGCCGGCGATTCCGATGGATGAGAGCCATTCAACAGATAAGCGATCATCACGCGCCGCACGTACTCCTGCGTTTCCCGGTAAGGCGGTACGCCATGATATTTGGCCACCGCACCTTCGCCGGCATTGTATGCCGCCAGCAACTCGGCCAAATCGCCATGGAGTTCAGGCTGCGTGGACTGCCATCGTCTGAGGAAGTCGAGGAAGCGCACCGCGCCGAGCACGTTGTCGACCGGATCGAAGGGGTTCTCGACGTCGAAACGGCGGGCCGTCTGCGGCATTAGTTGCATCAGACCCTGCGCGCCCTTGGATGAAACCGCATCCGGATTCCCGCCCGATTCCACCATGGCAATCGCGGCCAGCAGGCTAGGATCGAGACCGTACAGACGCGCCGCAGCTAATAAAAGCGCGCGGCTTTCCGTTCGATTGAGGGCTTGCCGCGGCGGCGGCTGCGCCGGGGCATTGCGCGCAACGCCCAGCCCGACCGCAGCTACAACCATGATCAGCATCGGCCACGATGCTGTAGTTGGAATCTCCCTCACCCGCTCGTCCCGCAAAATCCGGCTCGCGTTACAGGCCCGTACCGAGCAGGCCAAGCACACCCAGCGACATCGCGCTATTTGCGATAATCGAGGTTATGTCCTTCGCGTAGGCGGTCTTGTCGAAATAGACCAGTTGCTCAGGCACGTAAACTGTATCGCCGGGCGCCAGTTCGGAATCCATGAGGCTGGCCTTGGATACCATCGGCAGCAGCGGGAACATCCGGGACTTCTCCGAATTTCTCAGCCCCTGGTCAGTCAAAACCGATCCATCCGATCGAATCACGAAGGTATGCAACGCATCGGCGCCCTCGGTAGGTCCACCCGCCATTTGCAGGTAATCGCGCACCCGCAGGTGCTGCTGCCAGATAATCGCATTAGGCGTATAAACCTGCCCCAACACGTTGATGGAGGAGGGACGGCCGGGTACGGCGATTATGTCGCCGTCTTCCAACGTGATGTTATCCGAACCACGCGCCAACTGATCGATTGGCCCAAGATGGATTACCAGCCGGCCCAGCGCCTGCTGATTCTGATTATCGGAAAGCACCTTCTGCATGGTGAGCAAGGCTTTGGCGGAGCTTCCGCCCCCCGAACCACCCGAACTGTCGCCACCGCCCTGCTGAGGCATCAGTTCGAGCTGCGCCACCTGCTGCTCAAGCTGCGCGCGAGCCTGATCGATCGCCTGCTGCTGGACGATCTTAATCGATTGGCGAAAAAAGACCGTGGCTGGAGGATAAGCGTCGGGCAGCAAGCCGCCGCAGCGTTGCATCAACTCCGCCAGCCGTTCGCCTTTGTGGACCGCGTAAGGACCCGGCCTGCGCACTTCCCCGCGCACCTCCACGACCCACGGCAGATGCCAATCCGAGGCCTTGCGGACGAACAGTTGATCGTTTGGCATCAGCACCGGGTTCTGCGCATCGATACCGCCCAGAGCGTCGCGCAGGTCGACATCCATATAGGTATGGCTGGTTCTGATCCCATCGATTACCTGGGTGCGCGCCAGCTCGGCCGAACCCTGATAGGCATCATCCTTGAGCCCACCGGCCATGTAGATCAGATCGCTGATCTTCATCTGATGGTCGAGCACGTAATAGCCCGGATTTCGAACTTCGCCCTGCACCTGGACGGTAGGCAAATCGCGGATTTGCGATTCGCTGAAGACGGTCAAATCATCACCTGGCGCGAGCGCAAGGTTCATCGTCGAGCCGCTGGCGCCCGACATCGCGTCGTCCAGATTGATCGGCAGCAATTGCACATTCTTTTGCGGGCCGTGCGTGCGCCGCAGCAACGCATAACGGAAATAGGTCCGGGCCTGAACGCCCTGGGCCAGATTGATCAGGTCTGTAAGCCTCATTCCGGCGCGATACTGGTACTTTCCAGGCCGGCTGACATTGCCATCGACCGTGACGGTATTGGTTTGCTGCGGAAGCACGGTGTAGACCTTGATCAGATCGCCGTCCTCAGCGGCGACGGTGCGGGCTTTTTCCTCTTTCAGATCGACGTCGAGGATCACTCGTTGATCGTGGTTCATCACCCGCTCAACCTGCAGACGCTGCGAGTATCCGAAGGCGGTGATGCCGCCCGCCAACTGCAACATGCCGCGCAAGCTGGTGCGGCCGGTGATTTCGTAAATTGCCGGCCTTTTCACGTCACCCGCGACCGCCGCGACTGGACCGATTACGGGAACAAAGAGCACGTCTTGCGATTCCAGCCGCATATCTCCGGCATCGTTGCCGTTGAGCAGCAGCGAATAAAGATCGACCGTGCGGACCAGCTGATTGCCCCGGCGCACCTGAATTCGGCGTAGACTGCCGCTTTTCGCGATACCGCCAGCCGCCACCAGCGCATTGGATACGCGCGAGAGCGCACTGACCGTATATGGGCCGGGTTGATTCACCTCACCGATCACAAACACCTGGATGGTTCGCAGCCTGCCCATCGTGACATCGGTCTTGACCCCGGTTATCTGTTTGCCACGGTCCTCGATTAGCTGCCTGGCCTGCGCAAAAGTCAGCCCGGCTACCTGTAGTGGTCCGAACTCGGGGACAAGAATGGTCCCGTCGCGATCGACGAACAGGTCGAGATTGTCGTTGACCCGGCCCCACAAAAGGACCCGCAATTCATCGTCCGGTCCAATAACGTAATCGTTACCAACCGGGAAAACGTCAGTCGGAGCAAATGTTGTCACCGGCTGCGTGAATACTCCGTAGCCAAACTGGGTCAAAGTTTTCGGACTGGGGACGGTCGGCGGCAGGCCGGAGTCGAGCGCCTGAAAAGTCTGCTCGATCGAAGAGGGACCGGAGGGGGTTGCCGCCGCCTGCGGGAATTGGCCGTTGCTCTGCGCCGACGGCGGCATCATCCCGGCCGAGGGCGTCGCTTGCGGAGCTTGTCCGAATGCGGTGCAGCTTTTGAGCGCGGCCAGTTGCGTACCGCTTAGATTAAGTCCAAGCCCGCCTGCCATCGCTTCAATTTCCTGCGGTCCCAAGCCTTTGGCGCTCAGACGCAGGCACAGGCGCTGAATCTGGTCGGCCGACAGTCCACCATTGGCCGCCTCGCTACGCAGCGCGCTCAGATCGCCCACCGACATCCCGAGTCGCTGGGCTATCGCAGCCATCTGGTCGGGCGATAGCGACATGCTGCCCATCCCGCTCATGCCGGCGCCGATTCCCTGGCCTATAGGTGCACCGGTCATTCCGGCCGCCTGGCCGGAGGCGGCGCCTGCACCAAAGCCGTTACTGCTGGTGCCCGGAAAGCCCGACATCTGAGCCGCGGCGACATTGGCGAGGCACAGGCCAAGCCCAATCGCCAAAGAAATTATCAGTGTAGTTCTGAACGATTGCGCTTCGCCGCGCCGATTACGCAGGCCAACCATGCATTTCCCCCTGAATCCTTTTAGCTCGCACCGCCAGCCGCAACGAAAAGTCAAAAAATACAGCGCTTTCATGCTGAGTCCGTTCTGAGATCGGCAAGCGTCCGCCATCCCATTGGCAAGGCTCTCGAAAAATTCCGGATGTGACGCCTAAATCTTCAAATGCTCGCCATCGAGGACCGAAGAACAGAAGAATCTGTTAGCTCAGGCGTGTAAATTACTGCTGCCTGTGATCTTCAGCCGACCACCAACCAAATTAATTTAAGCCGTTGCCGGGCTCACCCTTTATGTTGCGAATTATGTTGCGAACGTCCCCGTGGTCTTTCCCGTGCCACCACCGCGCTCGGCAGAACCATGCGCAAGCTGCTACCGATGGCTGAGTTCAACAGGATCGCGACTCTCTCCTCGCCGGAAAGATAGCGCTCGAAAATTGCCTCGAAGCCGCGGAATGGGCCTTCGGCAATCACCACGCGTTCGCCAGCGGCAAACGGCTGCTCGACAATCTCAACCACACCATCGGTGGCCCGCGCCCTGATCGTGGTGACTATCTCCGGCGCTACAATCAGTGGTTCATTGCCGGCCGAGACTAAGTCGGTTACGCCCACGCCATATTTGATTTCGTAGTAGCCGATCGCGAGATCGCATCGCACAAACACGTAACACGGAAACAGTGGCGCGGTTGACCAGCCGAGCTTGCCCCAGCGGGACATACGCATCCTTAACATCGGCAGGAAAACTTCCGGCATGGTGCCGGAAAGCTGATCGCGAACCCAGCGCTCTCTGCCGGCCTTGGTACGGACCAAATACCATTGCGAACTGTCGTCTTGAGTTACCATAGCCATAATTAGCCCTCTTCAGCTAATCGGCTGCCATGCGGAACGGATTATTTCGGGGGCCTTCTATTTCGAAAAAGGCTGGACGAAAATGGTCCGCAATTCATCAGCATGCCGAAAAATCACCAAACAGCCGTCACTAAAGCAAAAATAAAGCCACGGCGAGAGCGAAGATGGTGCTGATGAACCTTAATGGTGAACGGACGACAAAACGATAGCGGCCGCGATGCGGCTGAAGTTCTTGGATAGAAATACACTAGAATGTCCCCCCCTGGAACAGCCGGAAACTCAAGCACCTAAAGGGGTACCGTCTACGGCATCTTAAGTCAAGGAAAGCTGGGAAGGGCAGGGTCGATTCTAAACTTCAATTAGAAATTAGAATCGAGCGTGGCGCGCGCAGCCGCTGGGATTTAATTCAAATCTTCTGACAAAACAACTGCCAATTCCTTGTCTATCAGGCGTTTTCCGGTGAGCTTCGGATGATCGACCTCGATATTCACGTGTCCGCGCACGGCAGCTTCAATGAACCGGTCGCCGCCGATTCCGATCGGGAACCTGACGAACTGAACTGAACTGACCCGTTCAGTGTCCATCTGCCGGATGTCGAAGCGGGCCGGAATTCGCCGGGATTCGATCGTGATCCATAGATGGCGATCGATTCCGATCAGCTCGCGTAATGCCGCGTCGCGCTGTGCACTGTCGCCGTACTCGATCATCAGCGTGGCCGACAGGTCACCGCCACCGGGAAGCAACTCGCTATAGGTATCCATTTCATGCTGTATAGCGGCAGCATCGGTGATCTTTTCCGCCAGCAGCATCTCCTCGATCTGGTACCAGACCGTGCGATCATTTTCGAACAGGAACGTCAGATGTTCCGCCAGCGTGATCCGCCGCCGGCTCTTTTCAGCGATAAACAAGGGACGCAGGCGTTGGCGAACCCGGTCATAATCCGGGTAGGCGAGTATTTCGTTCGGTCGTAAAGGATTCATCATTTCGACTCCACGATTTCAGCCGCCGGATCAGACGCGGGCACCGCATCTGGAAAACCGTCGGCTTCATAAGCGCGGGCCAGCACTTCAATTGGATGAAGCACGCGCAAGCCGGTAGCCTGCTCGATCTGAATTGCCGAGAGCTGGCAATCGCTGGCGAGGATTTCCGCACCGGCCTCGCGCATCCCGGTAAACGCTTTCTCGCCCAGTTTCATGGAGAGCTCGAAAAACTCGCTCTTCATCGCCCAGGTGCCATCATGCGCTGTGCACGCATCGACGGTCGTGACCGTAGTCCCGGGGATTGATCGAATCAGGTCGCGCGATCGCATACCGATATTCTGGGCCTTCAGATGGCAGGGCAGATGGTACGCGACCGATTTCGGCGTCGACTTGAACTCACGATTCATCCTGCCCGCGCGGCGCAATTCGTACAGCACTTCATGGGTATCGGCGACCGCCGCGGCAAATTCCTTCGCCTCCGGGGTGCCAAGCAGTTCCGGATATTCCTGGCGCATGGTCAGCGAGCAGGTCGGGTTGATCGCGATAATTCGGTAGCCCTGCCGCACCAACGGCAGCATCGACTCGAGATTGGCGCGCGCCTGCTTTTGCGCGAAAGCCACATCGCCGCCATCGATCGCCGGCATCCCGCAGCAATTCTGTTTCGGGCATGCCACCGCGCACTGATTGCGCGCCATCACCTTGATTGCGGCCTTGGCCGGCTCCGGACCGTAATAGTTGCCGAAGCAGGTATAGAACAGCAGCACTTTCGCGGCCGGCTCCGCCGGTGCAGCGGGCAGCGGATTGCGCGCCAGCCACTTCTCGAAAGTTTCGCTGACGAACTCCGGCAGCTTCTTCTCGCGCGCGATTCCGAGCAGCTTGTCCATCAGCACCCGCTGCACACGCTGACGGCAGCCCCAGTTCGCGAGCGCCGGGGTTTTCGATCCCAGCTTGCCCAGCAGGTCGGGATTGCCCAGCATTTTCTCGCGCAGCCCGATTCCATCCTCGCGCGCCTTGACCGCCTTGGCCCGCGTCATCAGGCGCGGAAAATCGAGCTGGAACTCATGCTGGTCGCGCGGCGTATAGGGGCATCGCAGATAGCACAGCTTGCAGTCGTAGCAGAGCTGCACCACGCGATCCTTTTCGGCCGGCGTCATATTGCGCACGTCCTGGTCTTTGGCGTCGGCAGCGTCGAACATCTCGGGAAACGATCGGCACAGGTTGAAGCACAGACGGCATCCCAGGCAGATGTCGTAAACCCGATCGATCTCCTTCGCGAGACCCGCCTTATCGAAATATTTCGGCTCGGCCTGACTGTAGGATAGTCCGTCAGTTGGTTTAGCTTCGATCCGCTTCATCGGGTATTTCCAGCTCTTCGCCTCCCTTGTCCGAGGGAGGCCGGCGCAAGTCCGCGAGCGTCGGAAGAGGTCAATTAACATGCCACGGCCGTGGGCCAAGAAAAGAGAACCCGGGACCGGCTCCAAGGCAGCTCGCGGGTCAGTCCGCCTGAAAGTTGAAGGGCCGGCGGACCGGCCCCTCCTCAATCAGCTTACGGCCGAATGTTTACAGCGTCCCGGCGGCCTTTCCGAAGCGGCCGGCGTGAGACTTCTCGGCCTTGGCCAGAGTCTCGAACCAGTCCGCCACTTCGGTGAAGCCTTCGTCACGCGCGGTGCGCGCCATCCCCGGATACATGTCGGTGTACTCGAAGGTTTCGCCATGTACCGCCGACTTCAGATTCAACAGCGAATCGCCGATCGGCTGATCGGTAACCGGATCGCCCACCGTCTTGAGATAGTCCAGATGGCCGTGCGCGTGACCGGTCTCGCCCTCGGCGGTATCGCGGAACAGGCCGGCGATCTCGGGCTGACCTTCGACGTCGGCCACCTTGGCGAAGTACAGATAGCGGCGGTTCGCCTGGCTCTCCCCGGCAAAAGCATCTTTGAGATTCTGATGGGTTTTGGTTCCTTTGAGTGCTTTCATTTTGCAGCCTCCCTGCTTCAGTTGATTGGTTTACGAATCGACATGGTTACTGGTTGCGATCGATTGCTTCCGGTTGGCGAGCCGCTTTGGATTGCTACGGCCCGGTTTTCGCTGACATTGCGCGCATAGCGCATGAATCTCGAGCGCGCAGCCCATCAATTTGAATTCACCCAGATCGTCGCGCCCGTCGAGCAGGCGTTCGACTCCGGGAATTTCTATATCGCGGATTCGCCGACAGCCGAGGCATACCACATGATGATGCGGCGCGGTATTGCCATCGTAACGGGCGCTGTCGTGCAGCGCGGTCACCTTGCGCGCCTCGCCGATTCGGCACAGCGTTTCGAGTGTGCGATGGACCGTGGCGAGCGAAATATGCGGATGCTCGCGGCGCACCTGCGCGTAAATGGTTTCGGCCCGCGGATGGTCGGCGGCGGCGAGCAAGGCGCGGATGATCGCGAGGCGCTGCGGCGTAACCGCAAGGCCGCCACGATGGCATCGCGCGGCGAACTCGGCCATCCGCGCGGCCGCATATGCGGCTCGATCGCTATCGGTTACCATCTGCATCTTACTTACAGGTGGTAACAATTATCAATTGTGAGGCGCCGCATCAAGTCGTGGAAAACATCGCCTAGGCGGGATCGCTTCCAGGCCGATGGCTCGGCGGGACTAATCTGGAATTATATATCGTTTAACCTTGAGCGAGGTTAGGGATGGGGTTCGGAGAACAGTTTTAGCTCTGAATTGTTGATCTCTCACGCCCAATCGTGGGGCCTCAACGCATCGGTTCAGTGGCGGCGCGCAGCGATATCTACTGGAACCGATTGTTGGGCGGACGGTTCATTGGGGAAATAGGCTGCCATCATTGCCTGAATGATAACAAGCCAAGGAATAACGTTTCCGCAAAGATCATCACATAGCTCAGGACGGTTCAGTATCTTGGAAACTGCATGACCGACTCCTTTTTCGCCCAAGCGCACCAAATTCCAAGGTGCAGAGTCCGGCTTTGCGTGCAAGAGACTGTTCATTGCTGCCGTTAAATCACTTCCGCGAACAGGTGAATCGGGTTTCAGTTTGCTTTTAATAGCATCGATCATCGTTGCCAGGCTGGGCGCATCTTTTAGGTGCCAGCCCCGGTTCCATTTTTTTATTTCCTCTGGAAGTAATTGCAGATAGAGGAGGATTGTCGCCCGTTCTACCAAAGCACGGAGGAGAACATGAGCGCCAAATAGATAACCCTGTCGAATGAGCTCCCGAATGGAGAGTGCGATGCTAAGAGCCTGCGCGATAACTTGACACGCCATGCGCTGATGATCGCTGAGAGTCCGGCCGTGAGATGTTGGTGCAGTGACGGCATTCTGCTCCATGGCGGAACTGATAAGTTGGTCGAAGTGAAACAGCAGCTTCCGCCCAAGGTACGGTTCGTTATCTGGTGTGAATATAACTGGTGTCACTTCGGAATCCATGAATGATGCCTCTTGGCCGCCCAACGTCGAGCTGACCGAGATTTCCGTTTTGACTCTGCAATTACGCGATTTTCGCGCCATAGCCGCTCCCGCGTCAACAGGCCGCCCGGCTGACGGTCGCGGCCGGCCCGCGGTAGCGGCCATTAAGATGAGTCAGCTCCGCCGAACCTACGGTACACAGATGCGCTTCGTACTGTTCCTCTGCGGATATTTCGATAGTGGATATCTCGGATACGAGGCGGCGGAAGGTATCGACTGGGTGTGGGAGCACCGAATCGATGAGCTTGCTGAATTTGGTGTTTAAGAGATGGACGCGTTGAAGGATGCGGAGACGCGACGCACTCTGCTGCAAGACGAATTGGATGCTCGTAAGACGCAGGGGGAGCGTAACCGGCTGGGGCAATTTGCGACGCCGCGAGAGCTCGCGTTCGACGTGCTGGCGCACGCGCACACAATTTTTCCCGAGAATGTTCCAATCCGTTTTCTCGACCCGGCGGTTGGTACCGGAGCCTTTTACTCGGCACTGCTCGGCAATTTCCCTGCGCACCGCATCAAGCTGGCAATGGGGATCGAGGTCGATCCCCATTATGGTGAACCGGCACGGAAGCTGTGGAGTAACCACCCGGTCAAAATTGTATTGGACGACTTCACAACGATTAAACCGCCAGAAGAAAGCGGGCGTTTCAATCTAATTATCTGCAATCCTCCGTATGTCCGGCATCACCACCTGAAACCCACGGAAAAAGGGCGATTGCAGTTTGCAACCAAGTCGGCATGCGGCATCCGCATGGCCGGTCTGAGTGGGCTTTATTGTTATTTCATAGGCCTGGCCCACGCCTGGCTCGCCGAAGATGGGATAGCGGCCTGGCTGATTCCAAGCGAGTTCATGGACGTAAATTACGGTGCGCCAATAAAAAGATATCTGCTCAACGAGGTTGAGCTGCTACGAATCCATCGGTTCGATCCAAATGCTCGTCAATTCGAGGACGCGCTGGTCTCTTCGGCGGTAGCCTGTTTCCGGAAACGCCGACCGGAAAAGGCGCATCAAATTGAATTCAGCTACGGCGGCACGCTGACGCATCCGGCGCATTTACGGGTGCTGTCGTCAAGGGAACTGCAGAACGTACGGAAATGGTCAGGGCTAGCCGCTGACGGGGTGAAAGTCGAAGCCTTGGGCTTCAGGCTCTCCGATTTTTTTGTCGTAAAACGCGGATTAGCCACCGGCAACAATAAGTTTTTTATCCTCTCCCGCGCGGAGATTGAAGCGCGTGGACTTCCATTAGGATGTTTTACACCGATATTGCCGGGGCCGCGCCACCTAAAAACCGATGTGGTTTACGCTTTCGAAAACGGCGCTCCGCGAATCGAACGTCAACAATACATCCTCGATTGTCGCTGGTCTGAAAAAGAGGTCAAAGCGAGGTATCCCTCGCTTTGGGATTACCTTCAAACCGGCAAGCCCAAGGTCTCGAAAACGTATTTGTGCAGCCGCAGGCGGCCCTGGTATGCGCAAGAGAACCGCCCAGCCGCACCATTCATCTGCACTTACATGGCGCGTGGCTCGGCTAATCGTCTCAAGCCTTTCCGTTTCATTCTCAACCACTCCATAGCTACCGCCGCCAACGTTTATCTCATGCTTTATCCGCGGACCGTGTTAGCCGAGATACTCGAACACGATCCTGATCTCTCCCACCGTATATGGGAGTTTCTAAACTCGATTCCAGCGGAGACGCTGTTGGGCGAAGGCCGCGTTTATGGCGGCGGTCTCTACAAGATGGAGCCGAAAGAATTGGCGAACGTTCCAGCGGACGCGATCGCCTCACTTTTGCCGACAGCCCTTTTAGCGCGGGGGAGACAGCGGCAAATGTTCGAGGAACAAATTTCTTCCGAGACCTCGCTTTGATCGGGCGAACCGCCGATCACCTAAAAACCCCTCATCCTGACGCACGCAGCGAATTCATCTTGCTTTGGCAACCCGAATCTATCGAGCAGCCCGCGCAGAACGACATCTTTCGTTTTCAAAAAAATCAGCATTTCACCAAATTTTTCTTCACATTCGTCAGGGCGCGGCGCGCGTCCACTTGCCCTTGCTTTCGGAGAGGAAAACAATAGACATAAGATGGTCGCCGCTGCTCCCGCTCCTGTCGGCCCGCAAGCGCGATTTCATTAAGAGGTTATGCCGGTTTTGAGAATTGAGCGATCCGCTTGCCGGATGGAAGTTTCGACTGATGGCTAAACGCAGGACCGTTTCCACCTATCTGGTCGGCGGTGCGCTTACCCAGAAAGCGCCGGCCGACGCCTCGATGGCGTTCCCCGAAAGCTTCGCCAGCACCCGCCTGCAGGACGCGATTCAATGGGCGCGGAAGTACTCCTTCTTCCCCTACCCATTCGTCACCGCCTGCTGTGGGATGGAATATTTTTCGACCGCCGGCCCGCGCTACGATATCGATCGTTTTGGCGCCGCGCTGCCGCGCTTCACGCCGCGCCAAGCCGACCTTTTGTTCGTGGTCGGCACTATCACCCAGCGCATCGCACCGATTCTGCGCCGCGTATATGATCAGATGGCGGAGCCGAAATGGGTGGTTTCGTTCGGCGCCTGCACCAGCTCCGGCGGCCCGTACGATAATTACGCGGTCTTGCAGGGCATCGATCGGGTGGTGCCGGTCGCGATCTACATTCCCGGCTGTCCGCCGCGGCCCGAGGCGGTGCTCGACGGTCTTTTGAAACTGCAATACCGCGTGCAGCATGAGCGGGAGGGCCAGCCCTGGCCCGAAATCCATGGCGACGGACGCCGAATCGAATAGCTGTGAAAATCGTTAAGGTCACGGTTGACGGGCGCACGCTCGAGGCGCCGGAAGGTACTCCCCTGCTGCAGGTGATGCTGGATGCGGGGATGGACATCCCGCACTACTGCTACCATCCCAAGCTCAGCATCGAGGGCAGTTGCCGATTTTGTCAGGTGCGGATCGAAGGCATTCCCAAGTTGCAGATCTCGTGCAACACGCCGGTGCGCGACGGGATGGTGGTCAAGAGCGACGATCCGGAAGTTCATCTGGTCCGGCGCGGCGTGGTCGAATTGCTGCTGCTCAACCATCCGCTGGACTGCCCCATCTGCGACAAGGCCGGCGAGTGCTGGCTGCAGAACTATGCGATGCGTTTCGGCAATCGCGAGGGTCATACGATCGATCCGCGCCGCAAGCGCGGCAAGCGCCTGGATATCGGCGATCGGATGCTGCTCGATCAGGAGCGCTGTATCCTGTGCCGCCGCTGCGTACGCTTTTGCAACGAGGTCAGCAAGACCGGCGAGTTGCATGTCTTCGAGTTGGGCGAACATTCCAAACTCGACATCTATGACGACCAGCGGCTGGATAACGATTACTCGATGAACACCGCCGACATCTGTCCCGTCGGCGCGCTGGAGACCAAGGACTTCCATCACAAGATCAGGGTTTGGTTTCTGCAGGAAACCGCGACCGTCTGCCCAACCTGCGCCAACGGCTGCAATGCGATGCTGTCGGTGTACAAAAATCGCATCTGGCGGATGACGCCGCGGCGCAACGACGAAGTGAACGAGACCTGGCTGTGCGATTGGGGCCGCCTCAATATCGGTTATCCGACCGATTCCGGGCGGCTGCGCGTCCCAATCGTCGATGGCGCCGCCGCGACCTGGAATCAGGCCCTCGACCGCGCCACCCAGGCGCTGACCGATTTCACGCAGCAGCACGGCGCCGCTTTGGGCGCGGTAGTTTCGCCCCATCTGACCAACGAGGAGAATTTCCGCTTCGGCGAGCTGCTCAAGGCCTTGCAGGTCAAGCAGGTGGCGATGGCGGTGCAGCGCTGGAAGCCCGACGATCTGTTGATTAAGGCGGAAAAGGCGGCCAACGCGCGCGGCGTGCGCGAACTGAAGCTGGTGAGCGGTGCTGATGACGGCCTCGAACAGTTGCTCGGCGCGATCGAGTCGGGCGCGATCAAGGGGCTGTATCTGTGCGGCGACGATCTATTGAAAGTGACGCCGCCCGATCGGCTGGAAGGAATTTTCTCGAAGCTGGAATTATTGATCGTTCAGTCGCTGACGAACGATCCGCGTTACGCGCACGCCAAGGTAATCTTTCCAACCACCACCTTCGCGGAAAAAGAAGGCACCTTCACCAATCACGCCGGGCGCGTGCAGCGGATCACGAAGGCGCTCGATACGCCCGCCGGATGGATTGGCGACGGCGAGCTTTTTACCCATCTTTTGAATGCGGTCACCGCCAGCGGTGAGACTTATTCGATAGCGAACGTGTGGGACCGGATGAGTAGCGACGGCGCTGCCTTTGCAGCGGTTCAATTCGATAATATCGGCCCTCACGGCGTACCGCTGGCCGCGGCGGGAAAGTGAATCGGCGATGGCTGCACGCGTAGTTAAGGTCGTACGACCGGCGCCGACCACCAAACAGTGGCTGCCGATTTTAATTGGATTGGGCGTCGCCTCCGCGCATTTTTTCCGCAACCTGTTTGGATTCATTCGGGGACGCCAGGATTTTACCGTCAATTTTCCCGAGCAGCGTTTCGTGCAGCCGCCCGCGATGCGTGGGATGCCGGTGCTGGTGCAGATGGCCAATGGCAAGGAGCGCTGCGTCGCCTGCGGACTATGCGAATGGGCCTGCCCCACCAGTTGCATCACAATTTTCCCCGCGGAGACGGCCGCCGAGGTCGAACGTTTCCCTGAGGTTTTCGATATCGACATGGCGCGCTGCATGTTCTGCGGCTTGTGCGAGGAAGCCTGCCCGGAGGAAGCGATCGTGATGAGCCGTCAGGTCGAGATCTCAAGCTACTCGCGGCGCGGATCGCTGTGGCGCAAGCAGGACCTGCTGGTGCCCGAAGCGGAGCTCAAACCCCGGCTCGATTATCTGAGAGCACAGTATGCCCGAAAGTAATCCACCCGCGCCCGCACCGCCCACGCCGCCCACGCCGGAACCGTCAAAGCTGATGGCCGCGATTCTGGAGCGCGTGGGCGCGCTGGTTGAGCAATGGCACGCCGAGCACGGAGACGATCGTATTCACGTCGCCCGCGAGAATATCGTCGCCGTGTGCCGGTTGCTGCGCGACTCGCCCGAATTGGCCTTCGATATGTGCCTCGACGTGACCGCGGTCGATTATCTCGGCAATCCGGATGGCTTTATCACCCCCTCGCAGGTGTGGGACGAAAACCGGGCCGCGTGGCGCCACCTCCCGCAATCGCGCCATCGTCTGGTGCAGCCGCCGCGCGGACCCTCGCCACGCTTCGCGGTGGTCTATCATCTGCTGTCTACCAGCCATCTTCATCGAATCCGAATTAAATCGCGGGTGCCGGAGGACGATCCCACGATCGACACCGTCAGTTCGCTATGGCCGGGCGCCAACTGGCTCGAGCGCGAGACCTGGGACATGTACGGCATCAGGTTCAACGGTCATCCGGACTTGCGCCGGATTTATCTCTACGAGGAGTTCGTCGGGCATCCGCTGCGCAAGGACTACGACAAGCAACACGAACAGCCGATACAGGAGTACGTCGGACCGGGCGCGAAGGAACCGCGCCGGCCGCAAGTCGAGTATGCCGGACCGGAACGCAAAAACACTCAACGACCCGATTGACAGCGCGATGCGCCCGCGCGCGGAAGCGTCGCCGAGCCAGCTCGATCCGGGGCTCGACGCCCCGCCGATGCGCCTGCAGTTCGGCCCGTCGCATCCGGCCACGCATGGCACCGTGCGCATCGTGCTCGATCTCGACGGCGAGCAGATTGTCGATGCCGACGTGCAGATCGGCTACCTGCATCGCGGTTTCGAGAAGGAATGCGAAACCGGCTACTACTACCAGAACATCCCGTACACCGATCGGCTCAACTACAGTTCGGCGATTCTGTGCAATACCGCCTACTGCATGACGGTCGAGAAGCTGCTCGGGATCACCACGCCGGAGCGATGCGATTTCATCCGGGTGATCGGCGGCGAGCTGTCGCGGATGGCCGACCATATGCTGTGCGTGGGATCCTCCGCGATGGAGCTGGCGGCCTTCACGCCCTTCCTCTATTTGCTCGAAGCGCGCGAGCTGGTGCTCGATCAGATCGACGCGCTATGCGGCGCGCGGATCACCACCAACGCGATCCGAATTGGCGGAGTAATCTCCGACCTGCCGGCCGGATTTCGTGAATTCGCCACCGCGAAACTCGATCGCGCGGCCAAGCTGATCGACGACGCCCATAAAATCCTGACCGACAACATCGTGTTCCGCCGCCGGATGGAAGGCACCGGCTATATTTCGCCGCAGGACCTGATCGCGCATGGCGTGACCGGCCCGATGCTGCGGGCGGGCGGCGTCGCGCTGGACTTGCGGCGCACACAGCCTTACCTGGTATACCCGCAGCTCGATTTCGATATACCCATCGGCGAGCATAGCGACAATTTCGATCGTTATCTGGTGCGGCTGGAGGAGATCCGCCAAAGCCGCCGGATGGTGCTGCAATGCCTGGAAAAAATCCCCGCAGGGCCGGTCAACGTGGACGATCCGCGTATTCGTTGGCCTGGCAAAAATCACGTGTTCGGCCGGATGGAAGAATTGATCGACCAATTCAAACTGGTGACCGAAGGCGGCTTGTTTCCGCCCGGCGAAGTTTACTTCGCGCTCGAAGCCACCAACGGCGAGTTCGGTTTTTACCTGGTCAGCGACGGCACCGGCAAGCCCTACAAGTGCCGGCTGCGATCGCCCAGCTTTTCGAATTTGAGTCCGCTCGGGCGGGCCTTGATCGGGCGGCAACTGGCCGACGTGGTGCCGAGTTTCGGCATGACCAACATGATCGGCGGCGAATGCGATCGGTGATCTGATGCTGCTGTCATCCGCGACTCACGAGAAAATTCGCAACGAAATCCCGCATTTCCCGCATCCGCGCGGCGCGCTGCTGTTCGCGCTTCATCAGGCCCGCGACGAAGTGGGACAGTTGAACCGCGAGGTTTATGCCGAGGTCGGTTCGTTGTTCGGGATGCGGGCGGGCGAGGTGGCCGAAGTCGCCTCGTTCTACTCGTTGTTCATGCTGCCGCCGGCCAAGGCGGTCATCCAGGTCTGCACCAACCTGCCATGCTGCCTGCGCGGCGCGCGCGGCATGGTCGAGATGCTGGAGCATCGGCTCGGCATCCAGGCCGGCACCACTTCCCCGGACGGACGCTTCGCGATCGCGGAGGTCGAATGCCTGGGCTCGTGCGGATCGGCCCCGGTGGTGCAGGTCAATCGCAATCCATATCTCGAATTCGTCACTCCCGAATACCTGCAGGAGATCGTCGGCTCGCCCGAAGCGGCGCTCGATGCGCGCCATCCCGCGCCGATCATCTCGATCATTCCTGATGGGGTCGATGGCTATCTGCTGCCGCCCAATGGCGCGAAATGGCCGGCGCTAGACGATTATCGCGCTCATGGCGGCTATCAGGCGGTGGTGAAGGCTGGCGCCATGACGCCCAAGGAGATTGCCGGACTGGTCAAGGATGCCGGCCTGCGCGGACGCGGCGGCGCTGGTTTCGTCACCGGGCTGAAGTGGACCTTCATGCCGCCCAAGGATGATCGGCCGCGCTATCTCGCGATCAACGCCGACGAGAGCGAGCCGGGCACCTTCAAGGACCGGCAGATAATGGAACGCAACCCGCACCTGATGATCGAGGGCATCATGATCGCCTCGATGGCGGTCGAGGCCAACGCCGCCTTCATCTACATTCGCGGCGAATACGTCGACGCTTACGCCACCGTGCGATCCGCGATCGAGCAGGCCTATCAGGCGGGCATTCTGGGCGAAAATGCGCTCGGATTCGGACGCCGCTTCGATATGCATATTCAGCCTGGAGCGGGAGCCTATATCTGCGGCGAAGAGAGCGGGATGCTCGAATCGATGGAGGGCAAGAAAGGCCAGCCGCGCAAGCGCCCGCCGTTCCCGGCGCAGAAAGGACTATGGGGTCAGCCGACTACCGTCGATAACGCCGAAACCGTCTCGCATGTGCCGGCGATACTGATGCGCGGGGCGGACTGGTTCAAAGCCGAAGGGGTGGAGAAGGCCGCCGGGCATACGTTGTTCGGGGTCAGCGGGCACGTAAAAAACCCGGGGGTGTTCGAGCTTAAGCTCGGCGTCAATCTGCGCGATTTGATTTATAAGTATGCCGGCGGACTCGAAGAGGGCCGCACCGTCAAGGCGGTGGTGCCCGGCGGGGTCTCGATGCCGGTGTTGCGCGGCGATCAGATCGATATCGCGATGGACCACGAGTCGGTGCGCAAGGTCAACACGCTGCTCGGCACCGCCGGGGTGATCGTGATGGACGATCGGACCTGCATGGTGCGGGCGGCGCTGGTTATCGCCCGCTTTTTCGAGCATGAGTCGTGCGGTCAATGCACCCAATGCCGCGAGGGGACCGGGTGGATTTACCGCATCCTCGGCCGGATCGAACGTGGCGAAGGCCGGCTGGAAGACCTCGATCAGATCAAAGCCACCTCGGATTTCATGGAAGGGAAGTGCATCTGTGCGCTCTCCGACGCCGCCGCCTGGGCCGGGTCCAATTTCCTGCGCCAATTTCGCAGCGAGTTCGAAGCCCACATCAACCAGCATCGATGTCCTTTGCCTGAGAGCTTCAGCATATGAGCCAGATTCCACGCCGCAACGCGATTGTCGCGCTCCTGGGTACGCCCGAGCGGACCGAAGGCAGCCTCAACGATCCCCGGCTTTACGATGAGAATGGCTACCGGTTCAACGAGAAATGGATCTATCGCGATCTGACGGAGGATCCCGCCGGTTTGCCGCTGCGCATCATCTATTGGTGGCGCTACGATTTCATCGGCACCGTGGTGCGCGCCACGGAGCAGGATTCCTGGCGTCCCGATCAAAAACTGCTTGAAGTCGTGACCAAAAAATTCGATCGCCTGTCGGTGCTGGATCCGGCACAGAATCCGCCGGTCACGCCCAGTAACAATCATCGTCCGGCCTCGACCCCGGACAGCGAAAGCGATTTGGGCGGTCATCCGGAGGGTGATCTCCGATTGTTTTAAGACTCCCTTTTCGCAAATCGCAAACAATTCGCTGTTACGAAGGCAGTTAATCGAATTTTGCGAAAACATTCCGTTAATCGAATCGGCATAGCTCCTTAATCCCCTTCAGAAAACCCCCTAATTACGGGCTATTTTCTGTCATTTCGAGACCTCTTTCATGAGCGAAGTTAATGATCGAAGCTTCGGCACGTTATTCGCTCCAACAACGTCCAACGTAACGCGGTCTCAGTTGGCTAGCATTACGGATTAAAAGCAGGAGGAAAATCAGCGATGAATCTTTTCGCTATGTCGATAGCGGGTGTTGTGGTGGCAGTTCTAGCAGTAGCTAACTGGTACGTCTGGGAAACCCGGACTGACCATCAAGCCGATCGGTTCTTGAAAGTTCTCAGGAGCTAATTCCAGAGCATTCTCCGAAACGCATTCTCGGGATTGCGACCGCTGGAGCTACGGCTCCGGCGGCCTTTTTTTGGTGGGCCGTATGAAAAACAAAACCGCAGGAGGATTTTCCCCTCCTGCGGTTTGCGCCAGATCGATCAAGCGGCAAGCGAAATCGACATCGGCCGATCAGTCGTTGTCGTGACCGCGAGGACCGTGGTTCTTGTACCAGCCCTCATGCCGGCCATTATCGTGATGGCCGCGGCCGCCCCAGTCTCCGCCCTGCTGATTCTGCCAATTTCCGCCGTGATGCTCCTGCCACTCTTCGGCACGTTCGCGATGGGCCGCATCGGCCGCCTCCCAGTTGGGATGATGGTCTCTTACCCAATCGCCGCGATTGTGTTCCCACCACTCGCGATTGTGCCACTGATGGTCGGCCGGGTCGTTGTAGCCGTAGTTGTGCATCCTATCCCATTCCTGACCCCAAGCTGCCGTCGGACCACCCTCGTGATTCCATCCGTAGGAATATCGGCCTCGCCGGTCGCGCATGAAGACGCCGGGATGGTGCTGAATCGAATTGCGCAGCGAATCATGGTTGGCGAGATACGAATGCAGCTCCGGATGCCGTTCCAGATACACCTTGCTGTCGACTAAATTGGGGTTCCTCGAGAGCTCCTCACTGAGCTTGGGATGGTGGTTTAAGAACGCATTGAAAGTGTTTATCTCACCCTGATTTGCGTATTGAGCTGCGGCCGGCATCGCTAACGCGCAGGTCACGGCCATCGCGGCAGCCATCGCGAACATTGTTTTCATTTTCAAGCCTCCTCAAATTCTCCTTTACCTATTATACGCATCACTGGCGTTTGCGTTTACCCTTCAACTCTCAATTCACGCCACCTTGACCGGAACATAAGCAAGCATACGGCCAAGACAACCCGTCCCGTTATAGGCGTAAATTTGATCGAAAGGCAGGTTTAGACGCTTCAATAAAGAACTTTTCTGGGTTATTGTCCACCGCAGATCGGGTTAGTTCCCATGCAGCAAGGCGAAAAATGGCTGAAAAAAAGTATCGAGTTCTAATTACTGAACCAGTTGGCGGCGAGGCCGGTAACCGAATGGAAAGCCAGCTCCGCGCTGCCGGATGCGAAATCGTCCTAGGCCGCCCCTTCACCGATGCCGCCGGTATCTATTCCGAGGATGAGCTTAAATCGATGGTGCGTGAGATGGACGCCCTGATGGTCAGTTCGCGCGAACTGTTCACCCGCGCCGTGATGCTCGCGGCGCCGCGCCTGGTAACGATCGCCAAACTCGGTATCGGCGTCGAAAGGATCGACATCAAAGCCGCGACCGAGCTTGGCATCCTGGTCAGCAACACGCCGATTCCCGAAAACTATCTGGCGGTCGCCGAGTATGCGGTCGCGTTTATGCTCGCGATGGCTAAGCAGCTCAAACCCGGCGATAAACAAGGCCGGGCGGGCCGCTGGCGCAGTATCGTGGGCAGCTTCATGCGCGGCAAGACGGTCGGGCTGGTGGGCTTTGGCCGGATCGGCTCACGCGTCGCCAGTCTGTTGAGAGCGTTCGAGGTGCGCGTCCTCGCCTTCGATCCCTTCGTAAAACCCGAACGCGCCGCGCAAGCGGGAGTCGAATTAGTACCGCTGGATCGCTTGATGGCCGAGTCCGATTTCGTCAGCCTGCATGCGGTCGTCACTGCGGAAAATCGCAACGTGATCGGCGCGAAAGAGCTCGCGCTGATGAAACCGACCGCCTACATCATCAATACCGCGCGCGGCGCGCTGCTCGATGAGGCCGCGCTGGCCGCGGCGCTGCACCACAATCGCATCGCCGGTGCGGCCCTCGATGTATTCGAACCCGAGCCACCCGCTTCCACCAATCCGCTGCTGTCTTCCGATCTTGAGGACCGCGTACTGATTACGCCACACGTAGCCGGAATGAGCCCGGAGCTGATGGAACGGATGCCGGCCGTGCAGACCGAAAATTGCATCCGGGCGCTGCGCGGGGAGCTGCCGGAATACGTTGTCAATCCGACCGTGACACCGCATTGGCGCGCCCACCGCACGACGGGTAGTTAGCGAAAACTTCTCCCCCTCGATGCCACGTGCTCGGCTTCAGATGACGGCTTTTGAAAGCGACGCCCAGGGGGAAAGACCGTACCTCTCGGGTCGGTCTTTCCCAGGTTCAAGCTGCAGAAGACGCATGGTGAACCGGAATCAGTTCAAGCTCGGCGCGAAGCTCGCGCTCGGCGCGCCAGAGGTCATACGCTTGCTGCATCCTCAGCCACAATCCGGGTCCGTTGCCGCAGAACCGGCCTAGCCGCGCGGCCATCTCCGGCGTGACCGATACCTTCTCGGCCATAATCCGATGAAGCGTCTGGCGGGTTACGCCAAGTTGACGGGCCGCCTCGCTCACCGAGAGGCCGAGCTCCGGAAGCACATCCTCGCGCAGGATAGCTCCCGGATGCGTCGGCCATCGCTCTGCACGATCTTTCACCGTCCGCTTGGTCATCCTCTCGGTTCGCTCGGATTACATTTTCAGGCCGTAGCACTCGACCAGATTATCGTGCAGGACCAGGTTTTTCTCCTCGTCGGTCATCCCCGCGGTATGTTCTTCGATCACCTCGCGCGAGCGCGGCCAGGTTGAATCGAAGTGCGGAAAATCATTGGCGAACATCAGATGGCGCAGGTTCATCAGATGGCGGGTTTTGAACGCGATCTGATCGTCCTGGAAGGTGACGTAGACATTGTCCCGGAAATGTTCGCTCGGCGGTTTGGAGAGCGGCTCGGTTTTAAGATGATGCCGATGGTGGTCGTAGGCGTAATCCATCCGGTAGAGAAAATGCGGCACCCAGCCGGCATCGGCCTCTGCGCAAATCAGCTTGAGTTTCGGATGGCGCTCGAAGACGCCGCCGAAGACGAACATCGCGAGCAGATCCTGATTGCCGCGGATCAGGTTCATCCAGCCGTTTAGCTGCGAATTAACTCCGCGATTGGCGATGCCATACATCGAACCGGTAACCGCGTTGGGATCGCGCGCGCCCGCCAGATGATGGAACGTCACCGGCAAGCCGAGGTCGACGCATTCGGCCCAGATCGGATCGTAGATACGGCTGTCATAATCCTCGTCGCCGGGCCATCCGGGCAGCATCACGCCGCGCAATCCGAGGCGTTTGATATGCCGTACTTCGGCAATCGCATCGTCCATTGAGCGCATTGAAGTCATCCCGACGCCGAGCAGCCGGTCCGGATATGCCGAGCAATATTCCGCCAGCCAAAGGTTGTAGGCGTCGAGGCAGGCTTTGCGATAGTCGAGGTCCAGATGCTTGCAGATCACCATCCCGACGCTCGGGTACATGATTTCGGCCGCCACTCCGTCGCGATCCTGATCGCGCATCCGCACTTCAGGATCCCAACCGCCGCGCTGCAAATCCTCGAATCGCGCATTATGTCTGATCTGATCCGGAGGGATGCCGGCGCCTGACAAGACCGCCATCGGAACCAACCGATTGATGCCATCGATAACAAAGGTATCGCCCATTTTGTCATCGTGGACCATCCGCGGTGCGCGATCCTTGAAACGCCGATCCATGCGATCGGAATAAGTATTGGGTGGTTCCAGCACATGCGAATCGGCAGAAAGGATCGGCTTCAGCATCGTCTTATCCTCCGCACAGTAGATCAGAACTCATACCTAGTAAGTTAGCGGCTCGTTGACAAGCAGCTTCGAAATGAACGGTGCGGCAGTTGCCCGCAGTCGTTTCGCGTCTCGATTTCAAGCCATCGCGGCGCGAATACCTGCGCAGGCCTGGGCCACCGCTTTTTTGGCCTCATCGATGTGCGACGCCATGTTGAAGAAGCCATGCGTCAAACCGCCGTAGCGGGTGCACTCGACCGGCACCCCTGCTTTGCGCAACAACTCGGCGTACGCTTCGCCCTCGTCGCGCAGCGGATCGAATCCCGCGGTTATCACCAACGCGGGCGGCAGGCCCGCAAGATTTTTGGCGCGCGCCGGATTCACGTAGGAATTCGCCACATCGTCCTGGTTGCGCAGATAATGATTCCAGAACCACACCATATCTGCCCGCGACAATACATAACCGTCGCGATCGAATTCACTGTGAGAGGCGGCTTTGAGTTCGGGATCGAGCGCCGGATAAATCAGGAGCTGATAGCGCAGCAATGGTCCCCGCCGATCGCGCGCCATCAACGCCACCACCGCCGCGAGGTTGCCGCCCGCGCTGTCGCCACTCACCGCGAGCCGTCCGGCCGGATAGCCCAGGTCGGCGGCATGCTCTGCGATCCATTCAGTTGCGGCGTAGCAATCATCGGCGGCGGCCGGAAATTTGTTTTCCGGCGCCAGCCGGTAGTCCACCGCAGCGACCATCACCCCCGATCCGTTGGCCCGCTCGCGGCAGGTCGAATCGTGGGTTTCCAGATTGCCGATCACCCATCCGCCGCCATGAAAAAACATCGCAGCCCCGATAGGCGGTTTGGCTTTGGGATAGTACAGGCGAATAGGAATCGGGCCGTGCGGCCCGGCGATGGTGAGATCCTCGATGCGGCCCACCGCTTCAGGTTCGCCGCGCCGGAAAAATCCCATTCGGCGCGCGAATTCAGCGCGCGCTTGAACCGGCGCGAAATCGCGCACCGGCGGCGCGCCCGCGGCCGCCGCCATATCGAGAATGAGCTTCATTTGAGGATCGAGCGTCATGCGGTTGAGGCCTCCCACCAGCGGCGATTCGCGCTAATCACCTCATCTGATAAAGAAACCGGCCCGAATTGGCAAGGGAGGATCAGGCCATGCGCGCATTCATCCCTCGGGCGGCGGGAAACAAGGCAGTTCCGGCAGCACGCCGTAATCGTACGCATCGCCTTTCCAGTGGAACATGCCAAAGCGCGGACCGAAGTCGGTCACCAGGTCGTCATATTCCTCGCGCTCATCCGAATCGTCGCCGCCCTCGGGAGCATAGGCGATATAGGCGCGGGAGCCGGCTTTGAGCCAACTGTTGATCGGCGGCTGAAAATCCATGGTCGCGAGATTGACCGTCGGCCGCCATCCATACGCATCGGCTTCGGGATCGGCCATCACCTGCCACTTCGAGATGCCCGAGTCGTCGTTCAGCGTTAATTCACGATATTGCAGGTTGCCACCGGTGGCATCGGTACGGAATTCGATTATCAGCGGCGGCTGCGTCTCCATCGTGGCGCAGATTTGAGATTTATCCCGATTGGATTTGTCCTGCTGATCGCCATGGTCATGGGAGGGCATCGTGGCGTCGGCCGCCAGTTTGATCACGCCATATCCGACATCCTCGGCCGCTTGCACCGCGATCGGCGCCAGTTCCAGCGCGGCCGTCATGCATCCCGCCAGCGCGACGGCCATCGCTAGCGCGGCGCATCGCAGCCAAACCACGGGCTTGAAACAAATACTCACGCGTGAAATATCCCCCTCGCTCGGAAGGATATCCGTTATTAACGAGGGTTGCAGTGAGTTAGAGGATAAAGCTGATAGTGGCGTGCGGTTCGAGCGCTTCCAAATCAAGAATGGCGGCGCGCCATACGATCTTCAGCTCGCCCTCGACTCGCCGAAACACGTATTCGTACCGGCCAATATAAGGATCGACGTGCCGGTTGCGAATCCGATAAACCAGGAACGAGGCGGTGGCTTTCACCTGATCGCCATCGACTTCGGTGACTCGCACGTTGGTGACGAATCGGCGGGTGCGGGACCATGGAAATTCGCGATGCGCATGGCGCGACAGCAGCCGATCCACCCGCGCCTGCAGACGCGTGAAATCGTCGTCGATCAGCCCGAGCACCTCGCCCGGCTGTCCCTGCGGCAGGTCGGTGGTAGGGACCCAATAGCGCGCGTCGCCTGTGAACAGCGCCAACCATTCGGTGAGCCGCCACTCATCCAGTAACCCGGCCTCATTAAAAAAGAACCGCTCGACTTCACGCTCAAGATCGACGGGCTTGCTTTTGGCAACCCGCCCGTTGGATTTTGCCGCCACCGTCTACCCTACTTTCCGCCCGCCGCCGCGCCGTGCTCGACGGATCGCGGATC
>DAHVFB010000199.1 GCA_027317185.1 Deltaproteobacteria bacterium | reverse complement strand
ACTCCAAGTGCGCCGGCGTCGTCGGCGAGGTGCTCAAGCGTTACCATCCGCATGGCGACTCCGCGGTTTACGACGCACTGGTGCGCCTGGCCCAGTCGTTTTCGGTGCGTTACCCGTTGATCGACGGCCAGGGCAATTTCGGCTCGATCGACGGTGACCCGCCCGCCGCTTACCGTTATACCGAATGCCGCCTGACCGCGCTGGCCGAGCGGATGCTGACCGATATCGACAAGGATACGGTCGATTTCGTTCCCAATTTTGACGGTTCGCAGCAGGAGCCCGAGGTCCTGCCCTCGCAGTTTCCCAATCTGCTGATCAATGGATCGGATGGAATCGCGGTCGGGATGGCGACCAATATCCCGCCGCATAACCTGGGCGAGGTTTGCGATGCCCTGCTGGCGCTGATCAAGAATCCCGACCTGTCGCTGGCGAAAATTCTCGACATCATTCCCGGTCCCGACTTCCCGACCGGCGGCCAGTTACTCGGCCGCGGCACGGTCCGCCAGGCCTATCTCAACGGGCGCGGGATCCTCACGATGCGCGCGCTGGCCGCGATCGAAACCGACAAGCGCACCGGCCGGGCCTCGATTATCGTGCGCGAAATCCCTTACCAGGTGAACAAGACCCGCCTGATCGAGCGGATCGCCGAGCTGGTCAACGATCGCCGGATTGAAGGCATCAGCGACCTGCGCGACGAGTCGGATCGCGACGGCATGCGGGTGGTGATCGAGCTCAAACGCGACGCCGAGCCGCGCATCGTGCTGAATCAGCTCTACAAGCTCACCCAGATGCAGGAGAGCTACGGCATGATCATGCTGGCGATCCATGAAGGACGCCCGCGCGAGCTAAGTCTGCGCGACATGCTGGTTGCCTTCCTGGACCATCGCGAACGCGTGATCACCCGCCGCTCGCTGTTCGAGTTGCGCCAGGCCGAAGCCCGCCTGCACATCCTCGATGGCCTGCTGATCGCGCTGCAAAATCTCGACGCCGTTATCAAGCTGATCCGCGCCTCGAAAGACGCCGAGGCCGCGCGCAACGGCCTGATGCAGCAATTCAAGCTGACTCAACTTCAGGCCCAGGCGATCCTCGATCTTACGCTGCGCCGCCTCACTTCGCTGGAGCGCGACAAAATTCAGGCGGAACATCAGGAATGCGAGGCCACTATCGCACGCCTCAAGAACATCCTTGCGAATCGGGACGTGCTGTTGAGTTTGATCGCCAACGAGTTGAAAGATATCCGCAAGGAGTTCGCCGACCCGCGGCGCACGCAGATTATCGAAGCCGAGGGCGACTTCTCGGTCGAAGACCTGATCGTCGAGGAGGACGTGCTGATCACCGTCAGTCACGGCGGCTATATCAAACGCACGCCGCTTTCGATGTATCGCACGCAGCGCCGCGGCGGCCGCGGGAAGATCGGCGCCAACACCGGCGAGGAGGATTTCGTCGAACAGCTGGTGGCGGTTTCAACCCACGACCGGCTGCTGTTCTTCTCTTCGGCCGGCAAGGTTTACCAGCTCAAAGCTTATGAACTGCCCGAAGCGGGACGCGCGGCGCGCGGCCGCTCGGTCGCCAACCTGCTGAACCTGGGCACCGACGAATCACTGTCGGCCTTCATGCCGATTCCAAAGGACACCGCCGGCAAGCAGGTGTTTTTCGCCACCCGGCGCGGACGGGTGAAGAAGACCGAGGTCGAGCAGTTCGCGAATATTCGAACCAACGGGATCATCGCGATTAGCCTCGAGGATGGCGACTCGCTGGTCGGCGTCCGCATCACCGACGGCAATCAGCAGATCGTACTCTCCACCCGCTCGGGACAGGCGATTCGCTTCACCGAAGAGGAAGTCCGCTCGATGGGTCGCGACACGCAGGGCGTGATCGGCATGGAGTTGGAATCCTATTCCAAAAAAGAAGGCGGCACGGTCACGCTGGTTCAGGACGAGGTGGTCTCGATGTGCACCTCGCGCGAAGACGAAACCCTGCTCACCGTTTCGGAACTGGGCTTCGGCAAGCGCACTCCCGCCAACGAGTACCGGCTGACTCATCGTGGCGGCAAGGGCGTCATCACGATGAATGTCACCGATAAAACCGGCAATGTGATCAACGTCCGTCAGGTGGGCACGGATGACCAGGTGATGCTGATCACCGATAGCGGCAAGGTGATCCGGCTCGACGTGAAACACGTGCGTATCACCGGACGCAACGCACAGGGCGTCAAGCTGGTGCGTCTCGATGAAGGCGAGAAGGTACGCGCGGTGGCGGGTCTGGCCGAGCCGCTGGAGGATACCAACGGCAACGGCGCCGCCGACCCCGACGATACGGAAGGCTCGGGGAAGTAGGCTGGATCTGCATGGCCTGCCTAGTATTTCCGAGGCGGCTTGACCTCGAACCGGACATATTTTACCTTTTCGTAGGAGATGTATTTTACGCTTTCGTAGGAATAGATACGTAACATATGCAGATTTCAGCCGAGATTTCCCAGGGCACCAAGCAGCTACTCGAACGCTATTCGCGCGCTCATGGGGTGAAAAAACAGTTCCTGATCGAGAGCGCACTCCTTCATCACATACAGGCGCTCGAACAGCTTCCGGCCGGAATTATTATCCCGCCGCGCCTCGTAGTGAGTGCAGCAAGCGGGCGTAAGATCGCGGAGTCGCTCACGAAGAAGCAAAAGCCAACCCGTGAACTGGTTAAGTTGATGCGCGGTGGCGATTGAGGTTCGCCTGCTCGAAGAAACCGACGACCGAGGTTCCTTCCAGTCCGGCGATGAGCAGCTCGACCTCTTTTTCCATCGATACGCGGGGCAGAATCAGTTCCGCCATCACATCGGCATCACATACGTTGCAGTTGAGAGCGCGACCATTCTCGGCTTCGCGACGGTGACCGTTGGGCATGTCGAGATCGAAAACCTTCCTCCAAGCCTGCGCAAGAAGCTACCCGGCTATCCGCTCCCGATTCTCAGGCTCGCCCGGTTGGCGGTCGACCGAAACGCTCAAGGGAGGGGTGTCGGGGAGCGTCTTATGCGTACCGTGTTCTCAGTTGCGATTGAACTCCGCGACAAGCTGGGCTGTGCCGGCGTCATCGTGGATGCAAAGCCCGCCGCGGTGGACTATTACACTCGTTACGGCTTCGTCGGCCTCGAAGTCGTGGAGGGAACCCTTGAGGAGCGCCCGACACCCAAGCCTATGTTTTTGCCGCTTTCTGCCGTCGTCCAGGCGCTCCGCATCGCTCGGCCGAGAAAACCCGATTAGCCGAAGCCCGCAGAAGATCCCGGCGAAGTGAGGTTGCCCCGATTGCGTAGACACTCGGGTTAGGCAGCCATCGGTTCATAATGACGACGCTCGAACTCAACCGGACAGAGATAACCGAGCGCCGAATGCCGGCGCTGGCGGTTGTAAAACAGC
>DAHVFB010000198.1 GCA_027317185.1 Deltaproteobacteria bacterium | reverse complement strand
CGCTCCAAGGGCGTCTCCCAGCAGGACGACCTCGACTCCTATATGCGGATCGTCGAGCGGCGCCCCGATGGCATCGTGGTTAACGGCTACAAGGCCGCGACGTTGTCGCCCTTCGCCAATGAAATCTACGTCGTGCCCTGGGCCTTTCTGCAGGAAAACGAAGGCGACTGGGCTTTGTCGGCAGTGGTTCCGGCCACTACCAAGGGAATCAAAATTATTTGCCGCGAGCCGCTGACCTCCTCGACCAGCCGGCTGTCGTATCCGCTGTCATCGGTTTTCGACGAAATGGATGCTCACGTCATTTTCGATCACGTGTTCATCCCCAACGACCGCATCTTCTGCGCGGGCGAACCAAAGGTACTCGAAGAGATTCACCTGCGGGCGCGGGTCGGCGGACGTCTGGCTCCCGGCACCATCCCGTATGTCGGATGGTACAGTTCGTTGCAGGCGATGGTGCGGATCAAACTGATGCTGGGTACGGCCTACCTGATCGCGCAGGCCTCGGGCGCCATGAAGACCCAGTCCGCGCCCGTGATCGATGCGCTCGCGGAAGTGATTCAGATCTATCAGCAGCTCAAGTCTTTGGTGATCGCGGCAGAGAGCGACCCAATTTATACTCACTCGGGGATGGCGGTGCCGCGGCCAAGTATCGTCTATGCGGCGCGGCATTTCACTCTCGATGCTTACTACCGCGCCCTGTGCCGCTTCCACGAACTGGTCGGCGGCACGCCGGTTATCGCTCCGCAGGAAGGAGATTTCAACAATCCCGAACTGGCTCCGTATTTGGAGAAATACCTGAAGGGAGTCGATCTCGATGCGCGCGGCCGATGGCGGCTGATCAGATTCGCGCGCGAACTGGCGATCGGCTACGGATCGGGACGCATGCAGATTTTCAATCATCATGCGGATGCGCCCCGCGACAGCTTCAAAAAACAGACGGTGGTCTATTTCGAGGATCTCGGCGAAGCGCAGGATTGCATCGCTAGCGTGGAACACCTGCTCAACGGCCCCGCCGAAAAGCCCGCCCGGTGAGGCGATCGCGCCCTATCCTGCGGGGGCGCGGAATCGAGGCTGCATCGGCACGAACGGTCACAACGATCCTAAAAGCCCGGCGACTTTTCGTTTCCATGCCGAGGTCCGAAGAGCTTTCCGCCGACGCTGAGGATGGCGCCGCCTCCGCTCCTATCCCACATTCAGTCGTGGGAGAGGTGCGGAAGGGAAGCTCCATCATTCGAGCATCTTCGACCTACCCTATTTCAACTAACAGAAGCAGCAATCGAGTCGGTCAGCGCAGGCGGCCTTTGAGGGACCATCGATGGACGTCCGGCGGCGGCGGCACCATCGAGCGTCCGCTCTCCGCCTCGACGATCGAGGCCGGCGCGGGACAGTACGGCAGGCAGGCGGTACAGCCGGGAAAAAGGCATCGCGCCGGATCGATTTCGATCCGATGGAGCGGTTCGGCCGCCACGTACACCGCGTTGATATTAAGTTCGCGGCAGACGACATGACACATGCGGCATTCGGTACACATTTCGTGGTCGATTTTTAGCGTCGCCACTTTATTACTCAATCACCATTACTCAATCACCCGCTGAAACAGGCCGCGGACCTGGCCGCTTTGGGCGTCAGTTTCACGCTGAAAAACCATATTCACCAGTTCGTTCAAAAACTTCAAGTAATCCTTGCGAGTGGCAAGCGATACCCGGCGGCACAATTCGCTCTCGAACGAGGTCTTTACCTGCTCCTCCACGATGCGCCGGCCCATGCTGATATGGCTGCGATTTTCGACGAACTGGCTGGTAAAGACGGCCTTCAACTCCGGATCGGTGAGCGCCTCGGCCAGCGGTTCCATCCATGCCATTTCCATCACTTTGGTGCCCAGATTGAGCGCTGCGACCCGCACGTCATGCGGATACGAGGCCAGGTAGCGCAACGAGTAAACATACGACGAGAGCGCGCAATTGATCGCGAAGATGCCACATGGATGCGTGAAGGCGTCGGCCTGCTTTTCGATCCAGCCTTTATGCAGCATGGTGTCCATATAAAGCATCTCGTGCGTGGAATCATCCATGATCTGGCGCGCAAACAGATATTTCACGCCCGGCGGATAGTCATTTAACTCCATTCCCTGACCCCATCCGCCGTAGATGTAATAGTACAACCGCTCGAACGCCCACAGCCGGCAGATCAAACGCGACGCCGCGCCGTCATCGAGCCGCCCTTCACGCGCCGCGTCGATAATTGCGTTCATCGGCGTTTGCATTCCCGCCTCGCGGCTTTGCTCGATCAGCTCGCGCGCCAGTTCCTTTCCCGGCAGTTCAGTCATCACAGATAATCCTCAAGCTTAATCTTGCCCCAGTTCAGCGGCCATCCGCGATCGAAATCCTTACGATTAGCTCGATACGGCACCGGCTTGGTGGCGTCAATACCCATCTTGCCCACGATCGCGGGAAAACGATGGTGCAGCGCCGACTCGCCCGCTTCCGGAACCGGCATGGCCGACGGGTCCATCGGATTGCCGCGCGTATTCGGAACTATAATCACGTGCTTCGCCGGATCGACTCGCGTGGTAATCGCGAAGTAAATCTCGGCGGGATCGTGAACATCGATATCCGGATCGACCGCAACCACCAGTTTGGTGTTGAGCCACGGCGCGCCCATCACGGCCAGCAAAGCATCGTTGATCTGACCGTCGGCGGACGGCGCCACTTGGATAATGCACGACATCGCCCCGCCCCACGGCGGAAATATCACTTCGCGCACGTCGATTCCCATCGCGCGCAATTGCCGGTAAAGCTGCGCCTCATGAAACAGGCGCGGAAGCGGCTGATGATCGGTCCACGGGCTGCACAGGTGATTACGGTAGATCGGATGCTTGCGCATCGTGATCGCGGTCACCTCGAACTCCGGCGCGGGCGCTTGCTGCGGCAGGAAATAGGTGGCCGGACCAGGATTGGGACCGTCGATACCGGTACGCGCCGGGTTGACGTAGCCCTCGATCACAACTTGCGTCTGCGCCGGCACCAGTAAATCGATCGTCTCGCAGCGCACCAGATCGAGCGTCTGATTGGCGATTGTCCCCGCATATTCGAGGTCCCAGAAATTATCGTGCAGACCGCTGTAGGCGGCCGCCAGCTCGAAGGCCGGATGCGCGCCGATACAGATCGCCTGCGGCATCTTCTGTCCCGCATTTTTATACTTGGCGAAGATGCTTTGCACGTGACGCGTGACGAACGATACCAGAGTGCGTTTGCGGCCGATTACCAGCGCGCGCGGGTTGTTGGAGTTGCAGATGCCGGTCTCCGGATCGCGCACCACGTTGAACGAGGTGATATATGGCCCCGGATCGCGATCGGTATGCCGCACCACCGGCAGCTTGCTTAAATCGACTTCCTCGCCTATCAGCTTGATCTCTTTAACCGGGCCATCAT
>DAHVFB010000197.1 GCA_027317185.1 Deltaproteobacteria bacterium | reverse complement strand
CCGCGAATTGGCTCTCCAAGGAAAAGCCGAAGAGGAAACAGACGCCGAGCCCGCGAAGGAATGACGCGCGATGCTTGCACTCGAAATCGAGTTGCTCACCGGCGTTTACCGCGCCGCGTTGCCGGACAATTCCGCCGCGGAATGGCCGCCGCATCCGGAGCGTGCGTTCTCCGCATTGGTTCAATCTTGGGGTGACGGCGGGTGTGATGCCAAGGAGCGCACGGCCCTTGAATGGCTGGAATCTCTTCCCGCCCCTCGCATTGAAGCTGATCCGATGCGGGGCTGCGACCAACGCTCGGCACCAACGGTTTTCGTTCCACCGAACGATTCACCCAGAGATAAGGACAAGATTGCTCTGCTCCCCGACCGCAGGTCCCGGCAAGCCCGCAACTTTCAGGTCGCGATTCCGGTCCATTCGACCGTTAGATTGATCTGGCACGAAGTGCCCGGCCAGTCCGAGCACCGAACGGCGCTTGAGGCGCTGGCCCATCGCGTTGCGAGCCTCGGGCATTCCGCTTCCCTGGTGCGTTTCGCTTTCATCGATGCAACGGAAGACGGCTCGCCGCGCTGGCACCCGGACACCGATGGCAGCGTCGCGCTGCGAGTCGCACATCCCGGTCGTTTGCGGCGTCTGGAAGACTGGCTCTCTAAAGACGAGCGGCCGCAAAGCGGCATGTCGATGCACTACATGGAGCCGCGGGATACGAAACTGCGGAAGGCACCGAAGAGCGTTTTTGGCGGAGTGGACGATTGGTTTATATTCGAAGACGTGGGCGGTGTTCGCCCCGATCTTTTAGCTTTTGCGCATGTGGCGAAGTGCGTACGCGCTTCCTTGATGAAGCATGGGCCGCAACCAGCCCCTGAAATCATCTCGGGCCACACTGTGGAAGGCGCCGCCACGTCGAAGCCCCATCTCGCAATCGTGCCACTTACCAACATCGGCTGGTCCCATTCAACCGGCGATCTGCTCGGGTTTGCTGTGGTTCTGCCGCGCGAGATGGCGGCATTGGAGCGTCGTTCCGTTCTCGATGCGCTCGCTGGGTTTGCCCATGTCGATCGGGATGAGGCCCATGCAGAGTTGCGTCTTTCATCCACGATGCTCTGGCGCGTCGAGCGTACGCTTACACCATCGCGCGCCTCTCTCAAGCCCGAACGTTGGTGCCGGGCCGCCATCTCGTGGGCCAGCGCCACACCCGTGCTGCTGGACCGATATCCCGATCACGGAGATCCGATAGAAGAGGGTCGCCTTATTGCCGCAGCCTGCCGCAATATCGGACTGCCCGAGCCCGTGGAGATCGAGATTCACAAACATCCCGCCGTGCAGGGCGCTCCATCGGCGTACCCGCCGGGCGGAAAACGTCCCGGAACCGACTGGAGCTTCCCCGACGGCGCCAAGTTCGCCAGCCGGCCGCGCCGCCATGTGATCCTGAGATTCCCCGAGCCGGTCGAGGGTCCCGTGCTCATCGGTGCCGGCCGCTTTCACGGTTTTGGTCTGTGCCTGCCGCTGGCTGAGGAGCGAGACCTTTGAATCCTGATCTTCGCCCGGACGAATTTCGCGAATTTTTCAGTGAACTGCATGGCTTGGCGCCTTTTCCCTGGCAGGAGCGGCTGGCACAGAGGGTTTTCGCGGAGGGATGGCCCCGGGCCCTCGATATTCCAACCGGCGCCGGCAAGACGGCCGCGATCGATGTTGCGGTGTTTCACTTGGCGCTGGAAGCAACGCGCGGCGCCGAACGCCACGCCGCTGTGCGCATCCTGTTCGTTGTCGATCGACGCCTGGTCGTCGATGACGCCTATGAGCGCGCGCAAATGGCCGCAACCAAGCTTGCGGAGGCGAAAGAGGGAGTCCTGAGACGCGTCGCCGACCGACTGCGCTTTCTTGCCGAAGACGAGGACCATCCGCTCGCGGTCGCGAGGCTGCGCGGCGGGATGCCAAAAGAGCCGGACTGGGTGCGCACGCCCGCCCAGCCCACCGTGGTCGTGTCCACTGTGGACCAGGTTGGTTCGCGGCTCCTTTTCCGCGGCTATGGCGTTTCGGATTCGATGAAGCCGATTCATGCCGGGCTGCTTGGCTGCGATACGCTTCTCCTGCTCGACGAAGCGCATCTTTCTCAGCCGTTTGTTCAGACGGCGCGCGACACTTTGATCTTTCGAAAAGAGCCATGGAGCGGGAATGCCGCTGCCGCGCCGTTTGGCATCGTCACTCTTTCCGCGACGTATGCGGAGGATACGCGCGGCGAGCCTGGCGAACAGCCGTTCCGGATCACAGACGAGGATCGTGGCGATCCGCAGCTCGGCAAGCGGCTCCGCGCTTCAAAGCCCGCCGAACTGATCGAAACGAAGGCGAGCGAAGCCGCTCTGCCAGGCGAGTTGGCCGACAAGGCTTTGGAATTCACCGCCAGTATCGGTGGGGGCAGCATAGTTGCTGTGGTAGTAAATCGCGTCAAGCGGGCGCGCGCGATCTTCGAAGCGTTGCAGCAAAAAGACGCGTGCCCGTTTGGGGAGAAGCATTCTGATGATGTTTCGTCGCCGGAGGTCGCTTTGCTAACCGGCCGCGTGCGCGATCTGGATCGTGAAGAGTTGCTGACAAGCCTGCTGCCGTTTGTCAAGGTGGGCCCAAGATGCACTCCTCGAACCAGGCCGTTAATTATTGTAGCGACTCAGTGCATAGAGGCCGGCGCGGATTTGGATTTTGACGCTCTCGTCACCGAGATCGCGCCTCTGGATTGCCTGCGCCAACGCTTCGGGCGTCTCAATCGGATGGGGCGGGACATCAATGTGCAGGCTGCGATCATTGCCCGTGCCGATCAGATCAGGAAAAGCGCCGAGCCTGACCCGATATATGGAGCGGCGCTGGGATCAACATGGGGCTTGCTGATTGAAAAGAGCGCATCGCAGGGCAAGGGCAAGACGGCCCGACATTTCATCGATTTCGGGATCGACCGCTCCGCGTCCTGGTTCCCTGATGGCGACACCCTAGTGAAATGCCTCGCGCCCCGTAAAGATGCGCCGGTTCTGTTGCCGAGCGCCATCGATTTCTGGAGCCGCACCTCGCCGAGACCGGCCGCCGATCCGGAGGTACCTCTGTATCTGCACGGCCCGGAAAGCGGCCCACCGGATGTGGAAATCGTATGGCGCGCCGATCTCGATGATGATGTCGATGAAGGATATAAACAGGATCTCTGGCGAGAGTGCATCTCGGTTTGCCCACCTTCCAGCCTAGAGGCGGTTTCGGTTCCGATATCCGAGGCTCGGCGATGGTTGCGCGGACAACCGGCTGGCGAGCTCGCGGACGTAGAGGCTGGGATCGAGGAGCCGGAGCAGCGTTTTTCGTCGCTACCATGGCTTCGCTGGCGCGGCAAGAGCGACGAAGGCACCAAATTAATCAGGGATGATCTGCAGCCGGGCGACATAATCATCGTTCCGGCGTCGCGCGGCGG
>DAHVFB010000196.1 GCA_027317185.1 Deltaproteobacteria bacterium | reverse complement strand
ACAACTACCAGGGTCAGCCCCCGCCCGCCGAAGTGCAGCAGCAGCTCCAGAGCTTGCAGAACTTCATGGAGGATGGCGACAACGCCACCACGGTCGGAATGGTTGTGCGCGATTCCCATCGCAAGATCGATGGAGGCGGAGAAGTTGCTGGACTGCTGATTGTCAACGTGATTCCAAATAGCCCGGCGGCGCTCGCCGGATTGCGGGGAGAACGGACCCGCGTGCATGCCGTGCTCGAGGGTGCAGCCGTCGCCGCAGCGCTGGTGTTCGCGCCCGCGATTGTGGCGGTGGCGCTGGTGGATGGGACCCGAATCGGCGAGTCCTCCGACATGATCATCGCGGTCGACAGTGTGCGCGTCACCAGCTTCCTTGATTTCTCCAATCGTATGCGCCGGGTGCAGCCCGGCGAAATTGTCTATTTCAGCGTCGTACGCGATGGCAAGCGCTTGCAGGTGCCGGTCAAAGTTCCGGGCGCTATTCCCGTCAGCAGTTCCAGATAGATTTGTCCGTAATTCCGCTTTTTTCGCCCCGTCATAGGGCACTTGACCGGTTGCCGTCAGGATAGCTAGGTTCTCGAACGTACTGCCGCATCGTCGGCCGCCGAGTCCGATGCTCCGCCGCCAGGCGCAAAGAGGTAGGGCTTATGCAATCCAACGGTTCGAAAACGGGCCACGTTCCTCGCACTCCGATCGCGAACCGGCAGCCGATCAAGGTCGATCTGTTCGAGCTGGTCACCCGCAACCTCGGACTGATGCAGCTCGCGCCGGTCTTTCCATATCTTCACGACGGCGCGATCGTCCCTTGCATGACCAATACCACCGGCGTCAAAGACCTGACTCCGTGGCATTTTTTCCATGATAACGACGTGAAAGAAACGCTCGTGTGCATGGCGGAAAACGGCGGCGCGATGAAGACCGGCCAGATCATGATACTGGGCGATTGTCACGGTGTCGGTCCATTTCTGAGGGAGCCGCAGGACCCGGCCAGTTACTACGTCGCATTGATAACCGTTCGGATGTGCAATGGCCCGACTCAGATGGAAGGGATAATCATGCGCTGTCCCAAGTGCAGCGAAGTGATCTACGAGCGCCATTTCAATGTTAAGGAGGGTCCGGAGCGCAAGTATTACCCCGAGTTCCATGCGCTGCGCTATTACGCCGAGTGCTGGGAGGAATTCAACCGCGACGAAAAATTGCGCACCTGTGCGAAGTGCGGGACTACCCGTCCCCCCGAAGCCGAAAGTGGCAACTTCGGACATCTGCAATACGCCAGGAATTTAGCCGTCGCGAATCGCGGCCGCGAGGCTTTCGAGCAAATGGCCTCCAGACTGACCTCCGGCGCTGGCGCTCCGACTCACGACGCAAGCGCCGCGCGGGAGTGATCGATGGAACGGCGCAAGGCGACCAATATCTTTGCCGCAGTCAGCGGCTGCCTCGGCTCGCATGACGATCTTCCGATCATGCCCGCCGGTTCCGATCCGATGACCTGTGTCAGCCGCAACCGCGTGCCACAACCATTTTTTCTGATCAGCGTGCATGACCAGGTGCTGGTGATGTTCGCGGGTACGTCGCGCATCGAATTGCCCGGCTCCGATCTCGGCCATACGGAACTCAAGCCCGGCCAGATGCTCTACATACCGGCGGGTCAGCCAAGCAGAATTGTGCCGCTCACCGAGTCGATCCAGCTCAAATGGCGAGGGGAGCCCGGCGGATGGGAAGCTGCGGTATGGTACTGCGCGCGCTGTAATCACGAGGTGTTCGCGAAAGAATTCAACACCGCCGTTCAGCTTCCACAGGAGGCTTACTGGCAGGCCTGCCGGGAGTTTAATGCTGACGCGAAAGCCCGGACCTGTTCTAATTGCGGCGCGGTGAGCGACGCAGTCGATTTGAGCGATATCCGATGGGCCGAGGTTGCGCGGGAGATTTGTAAGCAGGAGGCCGCCGACCCGGTCTCGGAGTCCTGACCATGTCGCGTCAACCTGACGCCCTCGCGGTCTGCTATCAGCCTGACCGCTGATCGTAAGGAGGCATCGTGAATACGCGAGTCGAAGATGACCAGCAGTGGTTCGCCGAGTTCCTCAAGCGCCGTCATGCCGAGAAGCGTCCGCCCGTCGGCGACGAAAAAAGATTGCTGGCGGGTTTTTATGGATATCGGGGCCGTCAGGAAATCGATGCGTTGTGCGGTGTGTCGGCGTTCGCGCTGCGCAACTTCGATCTCGATTACAAGTGGAAAGCTTTTCTGTGCGAGCATATCGGCGAAGAGGCGGATCACGGCGAGCATTACATCAAAGCCGCCGACAAGCTTTATCCCGGCGACGATCACTGGCTCGAATCCGCCGAATGGGAAGGCGCTTATGGCGCATGGCGGCGCTGGATTTTTCCGATTGGCGAACGTGGGATGCCGGGCTTCATCATGGGGCTGTTGTTCCAGGTCGAGGGTTACGGCGGCCTGTGCGCGCCGATTCATCAGGCTTGGGATGCGCCGGAGGTGATCGAGTGGCGGCTGAATCATCAGCTCGTGGATGAGGACGATCACGAGAAATTTATCGTCGACGCGGTACGCAAAATAATGGATCGATGTACTCCGCAGGAGCGCGATAAACTGCTCGCGACCATTCGCCTGTACGAGCAGGACCTCATGCGCAATGGCTATCTCGGCGACGAGCGCTTGCATCTGGGCCTGTTCATCGAGCGGCTGGGCGCCTCCAAAGAGCAATATGGACCGCCGTTGCGATGGCGCCGCAACCGGCTATGGCGTGAATGGTTCGGATGCGAGGCGCCGCCGGTTCAATGGCCGGTCTGGTTCGCCAAAGTGGGAATAAACCCTGAAGCATAGAAGCGTCCTACGAAAATCATTGCGCGGGAGTTGAATTTCCTGCGGCTTGCGGGTTATTAGATGAGAGTGTCCGTCGAGGTGTCATCCCGGCGAGACGTCTGAATGGAGTGGGGCGGTAAGCCCTGAAAATTACATTGGGTTCGAGCCTGGATCCGAATTTCGGACCGGGACCCGGAACTGAGGGTGAAGCCACCCTTGTTTATTCACGGTTCCTGATTGGGTCGCCGGTGTTGCAGGCGGCCCATTTTTATGGTGGGAATCATGGATAAAGACAAGGTCTCCGTACCCGATTTCAGTCAGATGAAAGCCGACCGCCGGCCGATCGCGATGGTCACGGCGTACGACTATCCATTCGCGCGTATCTTCGATCAGGCCGGCATCGACGCGCTGTTGGTGGGCGACAGCCTCGGGATGGTGGTGCAGGGCAACGACAGCACGATCCCGGTCACGGTCGACGAGATGGTTTATCACTGCCGGATGGTTGCGCGGGCGCGCCGCCGCGCGCTGTTAATCGCCGACATGCCGTTCCTGTCGTTTCAGGTCAGTATCGAACAGGCGATTCAAAACGCTGGCCGTCTGATCAAGGAAGGCGGCGCCGAAGCGGTCAAGGTG
>DAHVFB010000195.1 GCA_027317185.1 Deltaproteobacteria bacterium | reverse complement strand
TGTACGCGCTACAACCCCCCTTTTTCTACTAACCGTTCAGGTGACAGATCCGCCAACAGGAGAGGCTGCGTCTGTTCGACCAGAGTTGAATGGGCAGATCCGCTGCTTAATATGTTGTGCGCTTTAAGGAACGGGGCGTTCAAAACTACGATACCGATCGCAGTCATAAACATCCCTGCCGCTGCACCCACGGCGCGGGGCATTCTGGCGATTTGATCGGCTTTGGATGCGATCTGTCTTTCGATTGCGATGATGCGATTTCGTTCAGCCAGCGCCCATGCCAATCCGAACGCGAGACTCACCTGTCCGGCAAAGTCCTGAAGATAACTTTCGGCCATATTGTGAACCAACACTGGCATAACTATCAGGAACGCCACTGGCTTGAGGTTCCATGGATCGTCCTTGTTACGAAACAAAGCAAACCACGGGCGCAGGACAATGAACAGCCAGAACGCGAGCCCAAGAACTCCCAAGCCTACCGCACGGCCGAGATAACCGTTGTGCACCGAAATCCGGCGGGAGAGATCCCATGGCCCCCACCACAAAGGAAAAAAGCGGCTCTTGAACAACTGTCCTTCAACCCCATAGCCGTACCCAAGTAGCGGATGGAGTTCCAACTGCTCGAGGGTGAATTGCCATACATCTGTGCGTCCGGTGAGAGTGGAATCTTCTCGCGCTTCAGAGTGGGCCCCAGGTAGATGAATATGGCGCAGACCAACGCCCACTAATATTGCGAGAACCAAAAAGATAACAATGCCCTTGCTTCGAAATTTCCAAAGCAGAAAACTTACGCCGCCGATCGCGAGAGCCACGAAAGGCGTACGCGAATCGGCGAGGCCTGCCAGCGAGACGGAAAGGACGATGGTCGCCGCAATAAAAAAGCGCTTCCAGCCGCGGCTCGCCGGCCAGCAGACCAAAGAGGATCCAACCGCGACCAGCATCAATGCCCCGACTTCATTGGGCGAATTGAACAACCCGTGGAAACGCTCGTTCGCGGCCATCGCGGCCCGAGTGGCCAAATCCAGAGTGCTGGGATCAATTTCGTTTTGACCCCAATTCAGATCATGCGAGGTAACCAGCCCGAGCGCCGCCGTGATAGCCATCACCGCGCCGCACCCCAGCGCCAGGCGTTCGAACAAGCGTTCGACATCCTCGCGCGTGTTTACCTCGAATGCGATTACACTGATCGCGGCGAACACCAGCACGCCAGCCAGCAGCCGCGCAATCGACATCACCGGATCCAGTGAGTAAATAATTGTGATAGCGGCCCAGCAGAAGTAAATGGCGTAAAGCCGGAACCCGCCTTTACTGAGGATGCCGTAGCGTTTCATCAGCGGTAAGGCTGGAACACCGACCAGAAAATACAACAGGTAATGCCCGGCTCGCTGCGCTTCCTGGGGCAGCATGAAACTGCCCATCAGCTCACCGCCGACTATCAGTGCAACTATTAGCCATTCGCGATGGATGCTGCTGTAGACGATCGCATAGACGATTCCCACTGTTGCGACCAGACCCAGAAACACCACCAGTGCCTGCTTCGATTGAATGATGATCAGGAACAGCGAGACCAGTCCGACGAGTGCGATAAAGCTGGCGACAGCAGAGGTTATGCTCCAGCCGCCGGAGGGCTGTTCAATATCAAAGGACAGCATAAAATCGATACTCACAAGTCAGGAGAATCTTTGTTTTCACGCTTGTACCACCGGAATGCCACGACGAGCAAAAAATTGAATTACGATCCGATTCACTTCTGATTTTTCCAGCAGCAAAAATGTGACCGCGGTGGGAAGAGCTAACACCAGTAGCGCCACCGGGCCTTGAATTCCGCATAACAAAACTATCGCCTTACCCGCCATCGCCGCCGCCGCACAGCACAAGGCGAGGCGCAATCCCGGTATTATCGAACTAAATAAGCTGGTCATCTTCAGTTTGATCAGCCAACACGCGGAATAAATTCCAGCCACGGCGATCGTGGCTTCCACGATACTCATCCCGGCGCTGACTCCTACCAGTCCGAAGCGGGATAAAAAGCTCACGGTGGCCACAATCAGCACGAGACGAACTGAGTTAAGATAAATATCAAGCGCCGGCCGGCCCTTGGCGTAAAACATTGGCCCGATTCCTTCCCGCAAGCCACAAACTGCGAGACCGCCCGCGAGCAGCCTGAGCGGCTCGGTCGCGGGCATCCATTTCGAGCCATAGATCGCGCGAAGTATTTCGGGTGCCGCAATCGCGGCAAACACCGTAACCGGCAATACGATTATCGCCAGATAGCTGATCAACTTTTTATATGCGCGCGCAAGTTCCTGATCGTCGTCCTGCAAGCGCGCGAAGGCCGGGAAAATCACGCGCACCGCCACTCGATGCAAACGGGAAATGACAAATCGCAGCAAATCCCACGAGACTGCGTAGTAGCCCAGTGCAGTGCTCCCCAGCAGGCGGCCCACCAACACGTAGTCGGCATTCGCCGAGGCCACGACCGTAAAACCGGCACCAACCGCGCTCAATGAGAAGCGCCCCAAATCGCGAGCCGCATCGAGCCGCGGCATTTGCAAAGGGATATGGGCGTCCGCGCACCAGATCGTCAGCGCATGGATCGTATAACGCGCGCCAAGCCCGCCTGCGAGACTGAACCGTGGATAGCCGAACCAAAGCAATGCCAGCGCGGTGCTCAGGAAGGCCGTTTCGGCGAATACATCGGCGGCCGCCAAAGCCCGAAAATCCAGACGCCGCCTCAAACGCGCATTGGAAATGACCGAGGTGCCCTCCAGCAGCACCGGGATACATAACAGCCGGATGCCGGTGGTCAGCGCTGTCATCTCCATCGCTCTCGCGATTAATGGCGCGGTGAAGTAGAGCGCACAGGCACTCGCCGAAGCGAGCATCAGCGACAGCCACCAGGCCGTTGCCTCGTGCTCCGGGGTCAACTCCTTACGCTGAACCAGTGCTTCGGGAAGACCAGCCTCGGTTACCAGGTTCGCGAACATGCCGACCACGAAGAGAATTTTGAGCAGTCCGAAGTCCTCGGGGTAAAGCGCGCGCGCGAGAATCATCATGCCGCCAAGCCGCAATACCTGGACCGCCACTTCCGCCATCACATTGTCACGCACGCTGCGCGCGAACGCTTGCCACAGCTTCTGCTTAAAATCGGCGCCGAAATCGCCGTCATGCCGAGCGCTATCGTTCTCGGTCATACGATTTCCGTGGCAGCGCCGCGCCAGATCACTTCCAGAATCAGCATTGTCGCTTTCTCTATCAACGTGAGCGCATAAAAATTGGACAAACTTAAGCATCGATTCTCCCGCGGCTTCGATCAAGGCGCGCCACGAATTTCACTGTCCACGGCTGTACCGGGAGCTTTTGAAAACCCTCGATGGCTTCGGTTCGGTTTATACGAGCCAAACAGCCAGTCTAGATTGCAATTGGGTATTCAAGACGCAAAAAAAAGAATTGCGCCATGACTTTCTTGGTGCTCAATGCCGCCAAGCTCAGCACTTCGAGGTCACAGCTAAAAAAGGGGGGTTGTAGCGCGTAC
>DAHVFB010000194.1 GCA_027317185.1 Deltaproteobacteria bacterium | reverse complement strand
CGCCAGCGTGCGAGCGAAGTCGCCGAGATGCAACTGGTCGGCGAGGTGCGCGACTCGATCGCGCTTTTGATCGACGACATGATCGACACCGCCGGCACGATCACCGAGGCCGCGCGCACGATCATGGCGGCCGGCGCCAGCGAGGTCATCGCCTGCGCGACCCATCCGATACTCTCCGATCCGGCCTGCGAACGGATCAGCAAGTCGGTGATCAAGGAAGTCGTCACCACCAACAGTATCCCGCTGCGCGCCGCGGCCCAGGCCGCCCTGGCCAATCTTAAGGTGCTGTCGGTCGCCAGCCTTATAGCGGAAGCTATCCGGCGCATTCATAATGAGGAGTCGGTCAGCTCGCTGTTTATCACCTGAGGCGTGGCGGCCAGAATAAGTAGTGCGGGCAAGCTTGGCGCCGGCGCGCGCGGCGTCGAGAGGCCGGCTACGCGCCGATTATTAAAGAGGATCCAAAAATGGAAACCGTCGATTTGGCATGTGAGAAGCGCGAGACCCGCCCCAAGGGGCTGGTCAACCGGATCCGCCGCGAAGGGCGCGTGCCGGCGATCATTTACGGCCGGCAGGGTGCGGCGATCGCCGTCGCGGTGGCCGGGGCGGAGTTACAGGCGCGCGTCTCGGTCGCGGCCAAGCAGCGCGTGATGCGGCTCAAGTCGGCGTCGCCGGAGATCAACGACAAGCACGTTATCCTGAAAGAGGTCCAGAAGGCGGGAGTGTCGGGCGTAATCCTGCACGCCGATTTCTACGAGGTTGACCTGGCCAAGGCGCTGCGCGTGTCGGTGCCGTTCAAGTTTATCGGGCGCGCGGCCGGCATCGCCGACGGCGGAATCCTGTCGCCGTTGCAGCGGCAAGTCGAACTCGAATGCCTGCCGCTGGAGATTCCCGAAGCGATCGAGGTCGACGTCACGCCGCTCAAGATTCATGACGTGCTGCACGTCTCGGCGCTGGTCTTCACCGGCAACGTGCGGCCGCTGTTCGACACCGACTATCCGGTGGTGACGGTGCTGCCGCCGACCGTGGCCGAAGTCGCGACGCCAGTCGCCGCGGCGGAAGGCGCGGTGGTCGAGGGCGCGGCTGCCGAAGGCGCAACCGCGGCGGCGGGCGACAAGCCGGCCGAGGGCGCAAAGGCCGCGACCGGCGGCAAAGAGGAAAAGTCGGGCGGCAAGAAGGGCTGATAGCGGATATTGGGCCGGCGGCGCATCGCGCCGGCGGGACATTGAAAGAAACGGCGCTGGAGCATCGCTCCGGCGCCGTTTTTCTTTCACTATTTCCTACTGTCTCACGGTTCATGGATTCGCGTGGATGCAGGATTTCACCGCAAAAGTTCGGCCAATGTTTCACGTGAAACACCACTGCGTGAAGTAAAAACAAAAGGCGAAATTCTTCATCCTGGCGGGGCGGGCGCGGTATCCCCTGCGCGGATTGTTTCCGCATTGTGGAGAAAGCATCGCCATCAACAGCCGTATGTGGATACCAATTACGCGCGGCGCAGCGAGCCCGATGGTCCCCGCGGTATAATTGGCGGACGGCTTAGCTGCGCGCGCGCGACCGCGACGAGGGCGCACTTCGGCAATACGAACCGTGCGCGCGCGGAGTTCGGCGCTTGATGTGTTGGAGGTTGGCTCGGCGATGAGTTTTGTACATCTACACGTGCATACGCAGTTCAGCCTGCTCGACGGGGCCAACAAAATTGGCCCGCTGATCGAGTATGCGAAGAAATCCAAGATGCCGGCGATCGCGATGACCGATCACGGCAACATGTTCGGCGCGGTCGAGTTCGCGGCCAAGGCGCGGGCCAGCGGGATCAAGCCGATTATCGGCTGCGAGGCCTATCTCGCGCCGGGCAAGCGCAGCGACCGGACGCAGGCCGCGCGCAGCGACGATTTCGAGGCGAGCGGCAACTTCCATTTGATCCTGCTCGCGCAAAACCGCGTCGGCTACCGCAATCTCTGCCAGTTGCTGACCGCGGCCTACAAAGAGGGGCTGTACTACAAACCGCGGATCGACAAGGAGATTCTGGCCGAGCGATCGGAGGGGCTGATCGTGCTTTCGGGATGCCTCTCGGGCGAGATCGCGCGGGCGCTCAAGGCCGGGCGGATGGACCGCGCGCGCGCGGCCGCCGAATGGTACGCGAAGACTTTTCCGGGGCGCTTTTATCTCGAGCTGCAAGACAACTGCCTGCACGGCCCGCTCAACGAGGGGCTCAAGGAGATCGGCCGACACGTCGGCTTGCCAACCGTCGCGACCAACGATTGCCACTACCTGCATCGCGACGACGCCAAGGCGCATGAGGTACTGCTCTGTATCCAGACCGGCAAGACGATGGCCGACGAGACCCGCTGGCGCTTCGACACCGACGAGCTTTACGTCAAGACGCCCGACGAGATGGCGGCGGCGTTTGGCGTCGAGTCGGAGCCGATCCGTAATACGCTGACGATCGCCGAAAAAATCGATTTCGAGTTCGAGAGCGGCAAGTTCCATTTTCCGATCTATCAGCCGCCGGGCACCACCGCGGTGCCGGCCGAGGGCGAGCTTGCGGCGATGCTCGAGCGGCAGGTGCGCGACGGGCTTGGAGCGCGGCTGGCGGAGCTGCATGCGCGGCGCGGCGAATTCGACGAAACGCCGTACTTCGAGCGGCTCGATCGCGAGCTGCCGGTAATCCGCGAGATGGGCTTCGCGGGCTATATGCTGATCGTCGCCGACTTTATCAACTACGCGCGCGGCGCCGGGATTCCGGTCGGGCCGGGCCGCGGATCGGTGGTCGGCAGCCTGGTCTCGTACGCGATGGGCATCACCGAGGTCGATCCGATCGAGCACAAGCTGCTGTTCGAGCGCTGGCTTAATCCGGGGCGGCGATCGATGCCCGATATCGACGTGGACTTCTGCTTCGAGCGGCGCGACGAAGTGCTGACCTACGTGCGCAAGAAGTACGGCGACGATCGCGTCGCGCAGATCATCACGTTCGGCACGATCAAGGGCAAGCAGGCGATTCGCGACGTCGGCCGCGTGCTCGGGCTGTCGTTCGCCGAAACCGATCGGATCGTCAAGCTCTATCCGGCGCCCAAGCAGGGCCGCGATTTTCCGCTCAAGGACGCGCTCGAGATGGAGCCGCGGCTCGCCGACGAGCGCAAGAAAAATCCCGAGCTGTTCGACTACGCCTTCAAGCTCGAGGGGCTGCTGCGCCATGCGTCGCGCCATGCGGCGGGCGTGGTCATTTCGGATCTGCCGCTGGCCGACCTGGTGCCGCTGTACGTCGACAAGGAGCGCAGCGAAGAGGCGGTCTCGATCACCCAGTATTCGATGAAGGGGGTCGAGGAGATCGGGCTAATCAAGTTCGATTTCCTGGCGCTCAAGAATCTGACGCTGATCACCAACACGATCGATCTGATCGCGGCCAGCGGCCTCGAGCCGCCCGACCTGGCGCGGCTTAGGCTCGACGATCCCGACAGCTTCAAGCTGCTCGCGCGCGGCGACACGGTGGGCGTGTTCCAGATGGAAGGGTCGGGGATGCGGCGCTTCCTGACCGAGCTCAAGCCGTCGAGCTTCGAGGACGTGATCGCGGCGATCTCGCTGTTCCGGCCGGGCACGCTCGACGCCGGGATGGTCGATCCG
>DAHVFB010000193.1 GCA_027317185.1 Deltaproteobacteria bacterium | reverse complement strand
CAGACCCCAAGCCCCACCGGATGCACGAAAATGGTGGCGCGGCGGCGATTCAGCTCGGCGTAAAATGGCTCGAAGGCTTCATCCAACGTCGATCGATTCATCACCGAGGTGCCGACCGTCACCCCGATCATGCCAAGCCGGTCCATCGCTCGCTCAAGCTCCGCCAGCGCGGCATCGACGTGCGGCAGCGGGGTCGAGGCAAAGGCCTGCAGGCGTTGCGGATGGCGCGCCACCACTTCAGCATAAAGATCGTTCGCCTGCCGGGCGCTATCGACGGCGTCGCGCTCGCGATCGAAGTACGGGAACATCGAGGAGACCGACAGCACCTGAATCGCGACGCCGGCCGCGTCCATCGTGGTGAGCCGGGTTTCAATCTCGCGATCTTCGCCGCCACCCTGGATCGCGGGCGAGATATAGGAAGTATCGCCACCGAGGCGGGTGAATCGATCCATATAAGCCTTCGGAAAATAATGTGCGTGAACGTCGATTCTCATCGGGTTGACTCCCACTGGCCTGGTCGCGCGTCCGCGGCTGGTCTCAAAGCATACATGCTCAGTTCGTAGTTTCTGCGGTTTTGCCGCTCTTGTCCAAGGGCCGGTTTAGATGTGACGTCGGACGGCTACACCCGGCTCATGCCAGTCAGCAGCGAACGATTTGAGTCGCGGTCCGAAAGACTGTAATTCCGATTGGATGAAATTGCAGGTGCTGGCGGTGCTCTTTGTTGCCTCGCTGATCCGATCGACGTTCGGATTTGGCGAGGCCCTGGTGGCCGTACCCCTGCTGGCCCTGATGATTCCGCTCGAAGTGGCCGCACCCGTGGCCGCGCTTGTTTCCATCACCGTGGCCAGTCTCGTGATCGTGCAGGATTGGTCAGAAATTCATGCGCGCAGCGCGATGTGGCTCGTGCTTTCGACCCTGATCGGAATTCCGGTGGGCCTGTTGCTGCTGACGATGGTGGCCGAACCAATTGTGAAGGCGATTTTGGCGTGCGTGATAATCGGCTTTTCAGCATTCTCATTGTTGAACAAAGGGCAGTACCAATTGAGCAACGACCGCACCGCATGGCTGTTCGGATTCAGCGCCGGAGTGCTCGGCGGCGCCTACGGCATGAACGGGCCCCCGCTGGTGATTTATGGCACGCTTCGCCGCTGGTCCCCGCAACACTTCCGAGCGACTTTGCAGGGATATTTTCTTCCGGCCAGCTTGGCGGTGATGGGCGGCTATTGGCTGGCGGGTCTGTGGACTCCGGCGGTGACCCGCTACTACCTTTTATCGCTACCGGCGGTGATGATTGCAGTTCTCGTCGGGCGATCGCTCAACCGGCGCATGCGTGGCCCGAGCTTCCTGGTTTACGTTCATTCGGGTCTCGCCGTGATCGGGGCGATTTTACTGGCACAGGCGCTGGGATTATAACCCCGGTTCGCCTCACGCGGCGTGACCGCATCCCAACGCGTCAGGGCTACTCCGCGCGCGGCTCAACGTCTAGTTTATGCCCGGGATTACGGCGGCCGCGTGGGAACGGAAGTTCTTGACGAACCGGAGCGAAGGGCCATAAATGAAGAGGCAGCGCTCGACCGTAGCTGGAGCAAATGGAATGTTCGACGCCGACGGCCACGTCTTCGAAAAGCAAACCGAGATTTTCGAGTTTCTCGATTATCCATTCCGCGGTAAGTCCAACCTGCTCCATACGCCGTTTTTTCCCGCCTTCGACGACTGGAACCGGACCGCGCTTTCGATCGCGGGAAATTATCCGGAGGGCAGCAACTCGCCGCGCGGCGCGGAAGGATCGCCGGGGCAGTGGCTCGAAGTGCTCGATCGCCTGGGGATGGACGGCACCGTGCTTTATCCCACGGCGGCGATGACGGTCGGCATGATCAGGGAGAAAGAGTGGGCGGTCGCCGTCTCGAAGGCTTACAACGATTGGCTGCACGATAAATTTTTGCGCACCAGCGATCGGCTCAGAGGAGTGGCGATCTTACCGACCATCAGCCCGCTCGATGCGGCCGTGGAGATGCGGCGGGTGGCGCGCGAACTCAAGGGGATGGCCGGCTTTTTCATTTCCGCCGGCGTCGCGCGACCGCTGGGCGATCCGTTCTACTATCCGATTTATGAGGCGGCGCGCGAGCTTGACATGATGATCGCGATCCATGCCGGCGGTCCCGGACATCGGCTCGACATGCTGGATCGGGCAATCATGGCGCGCTGCCTGGGCCATCCGACCAGTCAGATGATCCAGATGGTTCACATGATGTTCAGCGGCGTCTTCGAACTGTTCCGGGAGGTGCGCTTTTCGTTCATGGAGGCCGGCCTTGGTTGGATTCTGTTCAGCCTTGATCGCATGCAGGAGGCGTACGAGCAATGGTCGTACGAGACCCCCGAATTGACCCGGTCACCGCGCGACTATCTAAGCGGCGGGCAACTGTACTTCCATTGCGAAACCGACGAGGCGATGCTGCCATACGGGATCGAAATGCTGGGCGATTCGCAACTTTTGTACGCCTCCGACTATCCGCATATAGCGCCCGATGAAGTGGTCAGCCGCTTTCATAAGTTTCAGACCCGCGAAGATCTCGCGGATTCCACCAAGGGTAGCATCCTCGGCGAAAACGCACGGCGTCTATATGGCTTCACAGCTTAAAGAACTGCCGGTGAGACGGAGGAACCGATGAGCATCGATTCGATAGTTGATCCCGGATCGCTGGTCCGGGACGACGCCCTGAATCAGCGCGTCTATACCGATCCCGCGGTGTTCGCGGCCGAGCTCGAACTGCTGTTTGGCCGAACCTGGATCTTTATCGGCCATGAGAGCGAAGTGCCGCATCCGGGCGATTTCAAAACCGATCAGATTGGCCGCTGGCGCCTGTTGCTGGTGCGCGACGCCGATCGCCGCGTGCGCCTGTTTCACAACGTATGCCGCCATCGTGGCGCGATGCTGTGCCATGCGCCCGGCGGCAACACCCGCGCCTTCAAGTGCATGTATCATGGCTGGACTTTCGGCATCGACGGATCGCTGCTCGGCGTCCCCTTGCGCGAGCAGATGCGCAATCTGAATCCGAGCTCGTATGGCCTCGCTGCGGTGCCCAGGGTCGAAAATTATCAGGGCTTTATTTTCGCCTCGATGGCCACCGTCGGCGAATCGCTTAAAGATTACCTGGGACGCGCGGCCCATTATCTCGACCTGATGGTCGAACGCGCTCCCGAGGGAAAGATCGCCGCGATCAAGCCAGTGCGATATTTCTACAATGGCAACTGGAAACTTCAGATCGAAAACTATTCCGACAACTATCATCCGGCGGTGCTTCATCAGAGCGCGCTTTCGATCGGTATGAAACTGATGAAGGAAAAATTCGGCGACGACGTGTTGGGAGCGCGAACAGGCGGCCGCTACATGGAGCGGATGCTGGAGCATGGACACTCGATCGCGGATTACCAGGGCGGACGCGGAGCGCTATGGATGAACGCCTACGACGATGAGTACCTCGCGGCGCTGGCGGCCCGCATCGGAACCGACCGCGCCCGCGCGCTGCGCGATCGCGACGTGCATCTGATCATCTACCCCAATCTCCTGCTGCACTACCGCATGAATCATTACCGCGTGATAAAGCCGGTGAGTGTCGATCGCACGGTGGTCGACGTCTATCCGTGCACGCTGGTGGGCGCCTCGAAAAAAGTGAACGACG
>DAHVFB010000192.1 GCA_027317185.1 Deltaproteobacteria bacterium | reverse complement strand
GTCCTCAACTCCGCCGGCCAGTTGGGAGCCGCCGGTAATGGATAATCAGATCATTGGTCATGTTCTGTTCGATCAGCTCGAGGGACGCACCAACGGTCCCGACAACGAATTTCGCTGGGACGGCCAAGGCTGGATCGGCACCGACATGAATAAACTCTGGTTCAAGTCCGAGGGCTTCGTTGAGAACGGCCAGGCTAGTGACGGCGATACCGAAGCGCTCTACGATCGCCCGCTACCATTTCTCAGATACTTCGACGCGCAGGCCGGAGTCCGCTACGACCTGGACTCCGATCCCGGACGCACATGGGGAGCCATCGGAATCGAAGGGTTGGCTCCCTACTTTTTCGATTTCGAGCCAACCTTCTATTTCAGCGATCGGGGCCGCGTTGCCGGACGCCTGACGGGCTCGTATGACCTGCTGATTACTCAGCGCCTGATACTGCAGCCCCAGATCGAAATGAACTTCTATAGCAAGAGCGACCCGAGCCGCAGTATCGGTTCCGGCCTGTCGGATCTGGATACTGGCTTGCGCCTGCGTTACGAAATCAGCCGAAAATTCGCGCCTTACATCGGCTTCGCTTACACGCAGACGTTCGGAGAGACAGCAACTTTCACGCGGGACAATGGCGGGATTGTTCACGATCCGCGCTTCATCTTCGGCGTTAGGCTCTGGTACTAGCAGCCTGAGTTAGAAGTTCATCGAATAACGACCTATTCAGCTTGTTGAGGGCGCGCCGTCTTCATCATCTTCTCGTGCTGCTCGGTCATCATGCGCATGCGCGATTCGATAGCTGCTTTCTCTTGCGGACTCAGGTGCGCGAGGTGGCGGACCCACAAGATCACTCCCCAGATCTCCTTGGGGTCATGCTTCTTGCCAAAACCTGGCATTCCGGTCATACGGATGCCATTAGCAATTATGAAGTACAACTCGGCGTCCGACCATTTTTGGGTGTCGCCGGTTAGCGCAGCGACGGGCGGATAAAAGTCGGCTTCGATCTGATTTTCACCGTTACCCGTGACTCCATGACAACCGGAGCAGTGCCCATCGAAGTCGACTTGTCCTGCTCGCAAATTCTCCGGAGTCGGACGGAACGGGTTGGATTGTTCGTCGGCGTTGTGGCGGATCCAATTGGACGTGATGTGACGGGCAAGAAAATTCTCGACCGGGCCCGGACGGCGCGTGGCGCTCCAACTCATCGATGGCAGAACGAGAAACGCCACGATCAACCCTCCAATCACTGCGACGACAGTCAGTATCAAGATATCTAAAAATGCTCTTTTCACGTTTTATGTCCCAACCATTGAATGCGGCGGCTAATACCAGCGCCGGACATAAATGAATCTCACTGGCGGCCTGCGCTCGAATCATTTCGCAGTTATCATGCGAGCTGACAGGCCGATCGCAGTCGTGCCGAATTGCGAACATTCGCTGCGGGACAGAGCGTTTCCGTCCCGCGTGCACAAATGCAGCGAATCTTCGACCTGCAGGTCAAATCGATCCGTCGGGCTTATATGTCAGAGCATTCAGATGAGAAGCGTACGTAGCGAGAGAAAAATCGGCACATGCGGAGACGGTGCATTAACCCTGGCAAGAGCCCCCAATCGCGTCGACGATGCGGTCAGGACGATTGACGGGAGCGTAAAGACGACCGGAAGAACCATCGCTAATTCACTCACCGGCGCATTCTTGTCCGCGGATAGCTCGGCACCGTTCAAGCAAATGGGGTCGACACAGCATTCGTGATCGCTCCCCCCTCCGGGATGCCGCGAATGCTGATTGCAAGAGCCATCTTTTTGGTGGGCAGCGCATGCCGACGGCACACAGCCGGTGGTAGCAGCGGCGGAGCATAATCCGAAGCTGTGAATCGCCAGCGCAAATATTGCGACAAGCGCGACGTGCCAACGCTGCTTCACTTCAAACACGATTGAAATAGTTTATCACCCCAACCTCACCGCACAAGCACAGCGCGTGAGGTTGCCGCCGCGCGAGGGCTTTGGTTCTGATCTTCTTATCATCGTCAGGCCAGCGAGACGGCGCTCTTCACGCGCTTTTGCTGAGACCGGACGAATGAGGTATTGCGCACGAACTTTTTTTATTCCCGACCACGTTTGTGGCTCAGCGGCGGGAATTGTTTCGTACCGGGCCCTGATCCATTTGTCGAAGATAAGCGGGATCGACTGCTCGAATTCATTCTTCGCAAGCATTGGAAGAGTGGCGAGGTTAAATGCACGAACTCTTCCCCGGATCGGGCCTTGGCATTCTGATCCCATAGGCGTCGTCTACCATCTTGCGGTCCGGTCCGCGCTCTTCTGACGACCCGCGAAGAGCAACAGCAGGCCGCCTGCAATCGCGATCGCGCCCAACACCAACAACGACAGCTTGACCGCCAGCGCCGCGAGCACTCCGCCGATCAGCCCGGAGAGCGCCTCGGCGCCGACCTGCAGGGCCTGATTGTTGCCCATCACTCGGCCCTGCTCCGATTCGGCGGCCGCGGTGGAAAGAATCGTCGCGCAGGACGGCAGGCAAATCGCGAGCGCCAGAGATGTCAGGAACAGGGTGGCCCACGCAGCCCCTTGGGCGCGCGGCACCACCACAACCATCATGAACGCCCCCGTGAGCACGCCCGACCAGATGGTGAGCTGCCGTGCCGAGAAGCGGCGCGATAGCGCGCCCGTCAGCCAGAGATTGGCCAGCACGATTGGAACGCCGACCCACGCGATGAATTCCGACACTTTCGAGACCCCTAGCCGATATTCGTCGACCAGGTACATCGGATAGCAGCGGAAGAAGCCGAAGATCGCAAGATAGAGCAGGAAGTTGATCAGGTAGAGATGCCGCAGACGCCGATCCCTGAACACCCACGCCAGGTTGGTAAAGGCCTCGAAATAGCTGACTCGCCGGCGCTCCTCGGGCGGCTTTGTCTCCGCAAAGAAAATAAGCGTCGCCACGATCGTCACTACCAGCAGCCCGAACACCGCCCAGAAGGGAGTGGCGTAGCCGAACCACCTCGCGAGCGAGCGGTCGGCAAGCTTGCCGCCGACCAGCGGCCCGACGATGTATGCCGCGCTGACGCTCATGTAAATGTAGCCGAAGTAGCGGTTGCGGTTAGCGGGCGCAATCACGTCCGAGATTGCACTTTGCGCCGTGACGATATTCGCCTCGGAGAGGCCCGCCAGAAACGATCCTGCGCAGAGCAAGCCGAAGCTCGCGACGCCCAGTGCGCCCGCGATGACCGCGTAGCAGATCGTCGTGGCGGCTAGCGAGATCATGAGGACCGGCTTGCGGCCGAACCGATCGGATAATGCGCCCAGAATCGGCGAGGCCAGAAACTGTCCGAGCGGATACAGGCACAGCAGAAAGCCGAGCAGGAAAGTCCGGCGCGCTGCCGGAGTGGCCGCCGGCAGCATGGCGCCATGTCCGTCGAGCAGCATCGGCGTGAACACCGTGATCATCAGGCTGTAGCCGAGGAAGCCGATGAAAATGACGACGTAGAGGACGAACAAAGCGCGCGCACTGGCCGGTGGCGCTGGCGAGCGAGCCGCGGCTGGGCCTGTCATCTGATAAGTCTTCTCATCTTCACTGCGAACCTCCCTCCCGGCTACCGGGATCTCTTACGCGGTCCGCTACGACTCGGTCGAGCGGCTCTGCAATTTCCATTCTTCAAAAATTGGTGGAGCGCTAGCGATCGCTGTCGTAAAATGAGC
>DAHVFB010000191.1 GCA_027317185.1 Deltaproteobacteria bacterium | reverse complement strand
GCTACGAGCTGGTCAAGCGCGAGTACAAGGGCAAGGCGGTGGGCTGGGACGATTGCGACGGCAAGCCGCCGGCGGGACAGGTGCTGGTCAAGGACGCGATCGCGGATATCACGCTGCAGCAGGTGCTGACGCGGCCCGACGAATTCGACGTCGTCGCGACGATGAACTTGAACGGCGACTACCTGTCCGACGCGCTCGCCGCGCAGGTCGGCGGTATCGGGATCGCGCCCGGCGCCAATATCAACTACCTGACGGGCCACGCGATCTTCGAGGCGACGCACGGCACCGCGCCGAAATACGCCGATCAGGACAAGGTCAATCCGGGATCGGTGATCCTGTCGGGCGTGCTGATGTTCGAGCATATGGGATGGCAGGAGGTGGCCGACGGGATCATCCGCGGCATCGACAAGACGATCGGCAACAAGACCGTCACCTACGATTTTGAGCGGCTGATGACCGGCGCGAAGCTGCTGAAATGCTCGGAGTTCGGCAAGGCGATCGTCGACAATATGTAGAGCTACGGCGCGGCGATAATGGCTGCGCGACCGCGATTCATATCGACGGCCGGAGCCGGATAAAATCCGCTCCGGCCGTTTTCATTTGGCGGGCCCGATGATCGCTCGCGCTAATGCGTGCCCATCTTGAGGCGATCGGGCTGGGCCCAACCCTCTTTGAGCGGCACCATGAAGTAGGGCACCAGCGTCATCTTGGAGAATTTCCATTCGCCATTGACGCGTAAATATTCGTCGTCGTAGCGGGCCGCCACCAGGAACGCCTCGCCGTTGTAGATCGGTTTGGCCTCGAGGTAGGAAAAGCCGTGGCCGCGATCGCCGCTCAAATGGATCGTGTGGTTGTGGATGAACTGTTTGACCCAGGTGATGCGCGGCGCGTCGTCGGGGGTCCCGGCCGGCGGCTGCACCAGGCCGCCGAAAAAGCGCAGAATCTGTTCGCGCCCGGTGGCATGGCCCAGATGGGCGAAGTCGAGCACGCCATCTTTGGTGAAGAGGTCGGGGATCTCCTTGAACCGTGCCTCGTTGACGTACTCGTGATAGCGATAGCGCAAGTCGCGGACCGCCTCGCGGTCGTATAACTCGCGAACCTTGCTTTCCAGTTCCAGAACCCGCGCTTCAAGATCGGACGCCATGGGTGGTCCTCCGTGGGATGCGATGGAGGGTATGTACCACGGAGCCGTCGCGAGCGCCAAAGGCGGGAGGCGCCGCCGCGAGCGGCCGCGGTCGCCATTCATTCCTCGGTTATCTACCTTAGCGAAAGTTGAGAAGCGTGAAACAAATTCGCGCTTCGATAAACGCTGATGTTCAGCCTGTTTCAGACCCGATCAAGATTTCAGACTAAACGCTCCGTAGGGCTCTGCCGATAATAACACCTTCCAAATCAGGCGATGACGCCTGCCCGCGTATGGCACCTGGTTTGCTCGTGTATCGACCTGGCACGAAATAGATGGTCTCGGACCGCGAGGGCCGGTTCCGATTCTATAGCTAGTCAATCGGCCTGATTTCAGGCGCAAACCAGGGAGGAGATCATGCGAATCTATGGACTCAAGGCGGCGCTGGGCGCCGCTCTCATGCTGATGCTTGCGGCCAACCAGGGGATGGCCCAAAGCCTGCCCACACCGGGACCGAATCAGACGCTCGGCTTCGGTAACGGCAAAATTGTCGAGTTCACCTACACCGAGAACTTCGATTGTGTCGATGAACCGACCGAAGACTTGAACTTCAACGGCATTCTGGCCCAAGTCGATCCCAGCGAGCTCTACATCCCGATTTGCCAGCCGGGTAATGCACCAACATTCGACCCCACTGGCGCGCCGGTTAAACGGACCGATAAGCTCTACGTCTTGATCCCGTTTTTCTCATCGACCAACGACACCAATCCGGCCGATGCCATCCCCTGTCCAGCGGCCACCGTACCGGGTGAAGTATGTGGCTCCGCCCTTGGCACTTTTCTGGTCAGCAATTTCGGCATGGTTCCTGAGGCCTTCGAGGCCACTCCCGCGGTTGCCGTCCAATGCCCCAATCCGAGCGATCCGGCAGGCTCGTGCACGATGCATGGCGACACGGTTGACATGTCGCTGGTCCTCGCCACCCTTGGTAAGGCACCCAATCCGCCGACCGGCAACATCTTCGTGCCACTGCCGAATCATAGCCATCTGATCACGACCGACCTCGCGCACAAGAAATCGGTCTGGTGGCAAATAATCGCGGTGCTGGTCGAGAACCCAACCGATTGGCCGGCCGCTGATGGCAGCAGCGGTATCACCACGCTGAAGCAACTAAATGCGGCGATCTCTGCGAGCGGCGCGATCGAAGTGCCGAGCAACTTCTTCCTCTTTTTCGGCTCAAAGATCATCAAAAAGTAGCCGATTGTTGTGCGGCGCTGCGATCGATTGCGGCGCCGCACAACCGATCGCCGATGCGGTGCCGGGCGGGGGACGCGGCTTCACCTCGCGCGGTGCGGCGGCTAAAATTCCGGGCTTGCGGGCGCCCGGCGGCTTGCCGTGGGGCGCTTGAAATGGAATTTTAGAGCGTTAAGATTTGCGCAATCGGCGAAGGCGAAGATATAAGTTACGCTGAACGCGGCGTAATCGGCGCCGCCAATCCCGGAAACAGACGAACTGCGGAATAAAATCGTGGCGAAGAGAAAAAAGATTGCTTTCATCGGCGCCGGCAACGTCGGCGCGACCTGCGCCCATCTGTGCTTCCTGCGCAGCCTCGGCGATATCATGCTGTACGACATTATCGACGGCCTGCCGCAGGGCAAGGCGCTCGATATGCTCGAGTCGGCGCCGGTGCTGGGCGTCGACGTCGAGGTGACCGGCTCAATCGAGATCAAGGATATCGCGGGCGCCGACTGTATCGTGGTGACCTCGGGGTCGCCGCGCAAACCGGGCATGAGCCGCGACGACCTGCTCAAGATCAACGCGGGTGTGATGAATATAGTCGGCAAGGCGATCAAGGAGCATGCGCCGGAGGCCTTCGTGATCGCGGTGACCAATCCGCTCGACGCGATGGTCACCCAGCTCAAACGGGTTACTGGACTGCCCAAGCATCGGATTGTCGGGCAGGCCGGCGTGCTCGATTCGGCACGCTATCGGACTTTCCTGGCGGCCGAGCTCAACGTCTCGGTGGGCAGCGTGAGCGCGATGGTGCTCGGCGGCCATGGCGACGACATGGTGCCGGTGCGCAGTTACACCACGGTCGGCGGGCAGCCGGTCGAGAAGCTGATCGGCGCTAAGCGGCTGGAAGAGATCGAAGTACGCACGCGCAATGGCGGCGCCGAGATCGTCAACCTGATGAAGACCTCGTCATATTACGCGGCCGGCACGGCGGTCTATCGGATGGTCGAGGCCTACATGCTCGACCGCAAAGAGGTGCTGCCGGCGGCGGCATATCTCGAGGGCGAGTACGGCGTGCAGGGCCTGTTCGCCGGCGTGCCGGTGGTGGTCGGCGGCGGCGGGGTCGAGCGGATCGTCGAAATCGAGCTGACCGCGGGTGAGCGCAAGGCGTTCGAGAGTTCGGTCGCCCATGTGCGCGAACTGGTCGAGGCGATGGACAAGGTGATCGGCGCCTAGCGAACCTCGGCACAAGTTAGGTTGTCAATCTGAGCGCCGCGAAGAATCCCGGATCCGGGACCCATGCGCTGCGCTCAGGGTGACAGCAGAGCCTTGTGCAGAGGTTCCCTGGCGGCGGCCGCAACGGTGGTGCACGGAACGTCAGCCGACAAGCATTGAACTACAGGTAGCGCATGAATATTCATGAATTTCAGGCCAAGCAGATTCTCGGCCGCTTCGGCGTGCCGGTGCCCAAGGGTCATCCGGCCGCGACGCCCGAAGAGGCGGCCAAAGCCTTCGAGACCTTGGGCCTGGCGAAGGCCGTCATCAAGGCGCAGATCCATGCCGGTGGACGGGGCAAGGCGGG
>DAHVFB010000190.1 GCA_027317185.1 Deltaproteobacteria bacterium | reverse complement strand
GCATCCCCGCGCAATGGAGAGGGCTTCGGGCCGCTCACAATGGAGTAGCTCCCTTCGTTGAGCTGGCGTCCCAACTGCGCCCCTTTTTTGAGCAGATCGACTTCCATTGTCAGCTGGCCGACCTTGCGCTCGAGTTCAGCGATCTTTCGCTCATACTCGGCGACTTGCACCGACTCGGCCAGCTTGTCGGTGAACTCCCCCGCCTCGTACTTGCGGATCCAAAGCCGAATCAGATTGCGCGAGAGACTGTGCCGGCGCGCCAGCTCATGCATGCCCGCCCGGCCGTCAAGAAACTCTTTGGCAATCTGACGCTTGAAGTCTGAACCGAAACTGCGATGCCGAGCCATGGACTATCCTCCGATAGGCCCCTCGCCCGGTCTAATTCGTACCTACCTGCCGTCCAGTTTTAGGGGTTCACTCCAGACCCGGGTCAGTTTTGCACCGGCGGCTACAGTAGTACGCCCAGGTGTCTTGCTCCATCCCGTTATACCGATAGGCGGTGGTCTAGCCGCTCCCGCTCGCGGCACTGGCCCCGAACGGATACTATTGGTAGCTGCTCACGATGCTCCCGCTTGCCGAATCCACCATCGCCAGGGCGGAGCCGGCCGCGTCCAGCAGCGGCACCTGCGGCGACCCGGCCTCGCTCTGGGACTCCATCAGCATCTCCCCGCTCCCCGGCTCGCGCAGATAGTTGGTGGCGCTCGATGCATTGCTGCTTTGGATCGCTTCCGCCCCATCGTAAAGGTAGCTGGCCGGGACGTTGCCCTGCGAGCCGCTGAAACCGTTCGGCAGATTCTCGCGCCGGCCGTACGCATCGTACATCATCTCGGCCGAGCCTGTCATAATCGACAACTGGCTGCGCACGTCTCAGGCGTAGGTGTTGAGGTCCGCCGGATCGGTCGCGGCGTGGCTATAGTAACCGTCGCAGGGTGTTGCGAAGGTCGGCGCTCGACCAATCAAGGCCGCCCACGCAGTTCCAAATTACCCGCCCAGTCCGGTCGATAATGAAAGTGCTGGGCAGGCCGCGCACTCGGTATGCATTGCCAACCTGACTCCCCGGATCCAACAACACTTGGAACTGGTAACCGTGATTCTCGATAAAAGGCGCAACTGCCGCTTGATTTTGGTCTTCGCTGGCTGCGATTAGATGGAAATCGGGATAATTCTTAAATTCGGCATAAAGCTTCTGGATCGCAGGCATCTCCCTACGGCACACCGGGCACCAGGTCGCCCACACATTAAGAAAAATCACCTTGCCGCGCAGGGCGGAAAGCAACACTGTTCGTCCGTTCAGGTCAACCAAACTCAAGTCTGGTGCGAGCTGCCCTGCGTCACTTCCGGAACCGGGAACAAGTGAGGTTAGAGAAACAGCGGCGGCCACAATGTCCCCTTCGCGCGTTACCGGGATGTTGGGATTTGGATTGGCGGGAATGGTAGCCACATGCCTTGTGGACACAGCACTTGTGGACTCAACCGGCGTGGCTGCTGACTTTGGACATGCCCCGAGTTGGTGGACACCCGGGTTAGGCGGCCAATAGCCGCTGGTTTCGCCGTTCGAATTCGACCGGGCTCAGGTAGCCGAGCGACGAATGTCGGCGACGGCGGTTATAGAACAACTCGCGATATTCGAAAATGGCTGTGCGCACCTCGGCGCGAGTTCGCCATGGAACCTGGTAAACGAGTTCGAGCTTGAGGCTGGCAAAGAAACTTTCGGCCACCGCGTTGTCCCAGCAATCGCCGCGCCGGCTCATACTGCCGACGATCCCGTTGGTGGCGAGCAGCTGCTGATAATCTCCGCTCGCGTACTGGCTGCCGCGATCCGAATGGTGAATCAATCCTGGTTGCGGGCGGCGTTGCGCCAGCGCCATGCGCAGCGCGTCCAACGCCAGCTTGCGATCGATCCTCTCGCTCATCGACCAGCCCACCACCCGGCGCGAGAACAGATCGATAACCACCGCCAGATAGAGCCAGCCTTGTGCGGTCCAGAGATAGGTCATATCGGTCACCCAGGCGGTGTTGGGCTGGGCCACGGTGAAGCGCCGCGCCAGCAGGTTGGGACTGACTGGCAGGCCATGGCGGGAATCCGTGGTGGTCCGATAGCGGCGCCTGGGGCGAGCCCGCAAACCCTGCGCACGCATCAAGCGGGCGATGCGCTTGCGTCCGCTGCGCTGGCCGCGCTCCCGCAGTTCCATCTGCACCCGCGGACTGCCGTAACGGCCGTGGTGCTCGGCGTAGATCGCGGCGACCGCCACCGCCAAGCTTCCATCCTGGCGAGTTCGCCGCGCCGGTGGCCGCCGGCCCCAGGCATAGAAGCCGGCGCGCGAGACCGCCAGTATCCGGCACATCAACGCCACCGGGAAACAGGCCTTCTCCGCCGCGATGAAAGCGAATCTCACGCGCTCTCCTTGGCGAAGAAGGCCGTCGCTTTTTTTAGGATTTCGCGCTCCATACGCAGCCGCTTGTTCTCGCGCCGCAATTGCGCCAGCTCTTCCCGCTCGCTGCTCGTCAGCTTGCCCGGCGCTCCGCGGCCCGCGTCCACCTCAGCCTGCTGTACCCACCGCCGCAGCGCCGTCTCGCCCAGCCCCAGCTCCCGCGCTATCGTGCCGATGCTCTTGCCACTGTCGCCCACCAACCGCACCGCCTCGGCCTTGTACTCGGCCGAAAACCTTCGCCGCTTGCCCCTGCCGCCTCTTTCCATGACCCACTCCTTTCGCACTTTCGTGCTTCTCGGGGTGTCCACGCAACCGGGGCAAGTCCACTTCGCTAAGGGAAGAGGAGAGGACGGAGCGGCTGCCCTTTCCGGGAGAAGCGACAGCGCGGGATGGATCTCGGCCGCGGGCATCCGTTGCGGTTCAATGGCCGGCACCGGCACGGCTTCGCCGAGCAGCAATTTGTTCTGTTCGCCGTACATCATGTAAGCGAGGTATTGGGCAGAACCGAATCCAATGACGAACGCCACCAATATGACTTCGGCGATCGTACGACCGGAAACAGACCATTTGCGGCTGACTATTCGAGAGCGGAGCGCGGTTGTGTCCCGACTGGGCGCTGCGACAACGAACCGGACGCCACCTATGCGAAGTTCATCGCCCCGTTCAAGCTCAGCCGAGCCCTTGACCTGCTGGCCGTTGACGAAAGTTCCGTTGGTAGAGTTGAGATCGGTGACCTGATAGCGACCAGACCGGAATCGGATTATCGCGTGTCGGCGGGATACGCTCGCGCTTTGGATGGGAAGATCATTGGTCCCCTCGCTGCCGACGGAAACCTCGGCCTTCAGCAGGACGAGCTCGCGTGGTCCTTCAGCAGAAAAGTCTATAGCCAGCAGCCGCCCGGTTGCGGTTGCCCGGGATTTAGTCTTGCGCAGCATGCTAATCCGTTGTTTTCATGTTTCCGCAGCTGCGCTACTTGATTGTAAACGACCACGTGTAGGATCGCCTTTCCGAAGTAATCGAAACAGTATATCTGCCAGGTGTCAGCGGTGTTCGCGGAACCAGCACCATCGCGCCATAATCCTTCAGAATGTCGCGTGCACGCTCTTGCGCGGGTGCGTCAGGATTGGAGTACGTGGAGCTGTCGAAGCCGCAGGCCTGTACCGCCGCTCCGTCGCGGCTCACGGTAAAGCCGTAAAGATGCGAACTCATCCAGGCTCCGAGTTGTAAAGTTATGGGAAGGCCGGTCGGCGCCTTCAAGCCGGGGCAGCCGGTCAGCGGATCGGGCCATTCGGCCCGAAATAAGTGATTCTTGATTACGGCACCATCGGGAGGATATTCGACCGGCCCGGCATACGTATTTCGGCTTGCGGATAATGGACCTGCATCGGAATTCGTGTCGAGCACCGCAGCACACACACCGGCCTGACAGTAGTTGCCGTACCCGACCTGAAGAAGGCGCGGGTTAAGAATCGAGAGACGGTGAAACGGGGCCTCCATCCAGTGGTCAATCGCCCAGAAATTAGAGGAAGGTGCTTTGGGCCCCGGCC
>DAHVFB010000018.1 GCA_027317185.1 Deltaproteobacteria bacterium | reverse complement strand
GGTAAAGCGACGACTGCGGCACCGGCTTCATCAGCCAGTCCCCTACCTCGAGACCGCGCAATCTCTGTTGGAATCCAATCCTTGGGCCGGCCGAAGATATGAAGATGATCGCTGTCGATGCGAGAGCCGCATCCGCTTTTATATTCCGGGCCAGCTCGATGCCATCGACCTCCGGCATCATCACGTCGATTATCGCGACGGCGTATGGACGGCTGACGGCTGCCAGCTTCAGCATTTCGAGCGCCTCGCCGGCCGATCCCGCGCCACTCGCATCCATGCCCCAAGCCGAGGTCTGAGCCGACAGCACCTGGCGGCTGCTCGCATGATCGTCGACGATCAGAACCTTTTGTCCCGATAACAGCGCGAAGCGCTCCGAAGCCGGCCTGCTGACGTCGAGCTGCTGCGCGAAACTCATGGTGAACCAGAAAGTCGAACCGAGTTCAGGGATACTGGTCACAGCGATTGTTCCGCCCATTTGTTCCACCATTTGCCGAACTATTGAGAGTCCGAGTCCGGTCCCCCCATAGAGGCGCGTGGTGGAGGCATCGACTTGCGTGAATGGCTGAAATAGCAAGTGAAGTTTATCCGCTGGAATTCCGATTCCGGTATCGCGGACCTCGAATCGCAACTCCGTTCGTTTGGGATCCTCGTGCAGCTTGCTGACACTGAGACGCACTTCCCCCGCAGGCGTGAACTTCACCGCATTGCTGAGAAGATTAACCAGTATTTGGCGGAGCCGGCCGGGATCGCCGCGCAGGAATTGGGGCGTATCGGCATCGATCGAGACGGTCAGCTCGAGCCCTTTGCGGCGCGCCTGTTCGGCGACTCGTTCGGCCGCGCTTTCGGCCACCCGAGTGAGCTCAAAATCGACCTCCTCGATCGCGAGTTTACCCGCGGCGGCTTTGGAAAAGTCGAGGACGTCGTTGACCAGCGTCAGCAGGGTTTCGGCACTTTCGCGAACGTCGTTGGCGAACTCGCGCTGGTCGGCGGGAAGATCGCTTTCCAGCAGCAGCCCGGCCATGCCAATAATCGAATTCAGAGGCGTACGGATTTCATGGCTCATATTTGCCATGAATTCCGATTTCAGCCGCGCACCTTCCAGTGCTGCGTCGCGCGTGCGGGTCAGTTCAGCTTCGATTTGTTTGCGCTGGCCGATGTCATTGGCCGCAACCGAAAATGCGACCAGACTTCCGCCGGAATCGAAAATCGGCGCGACGCTGAGGCCCACCTCGATCTTGACCCCGTCCTTGCGCAGGCGCTGCGTCTCATACTGCCTACTTTCGCCGGTCTCCCGAATCCGGCCGATATGGGCCTGCGTGCCCGCCCGCTCCTCCAACGGCACCAGCATCATGGCATTGTGGCCAATAGCCTCGGCCGCACTGTATCCGAACAATCTTTCCGCCGCCGGATTCCAACTCAGAATGGTAAGGTCGGCGGACGTCCCATAGATCGCGTTGTCGGACGACTCCACCACCGAGGCCAGCAGCAGCCGCTCCTTTTCCTGGCGCTGGCGCTCGCTGATATCACGCACGCTGGCGAGAATTCCACGAACGGATTGGTCTTCATCGCGGCAGACTGCCGCAGTGAATGAAACCGGAATTTGGCCAGCATCCTTGGTGAGCAACATCAGCTCAACATTCTCGGGAATCTCGTGCGCCAGCACCTGCCGGATCACTTCTCTGACGCGGGCCGGATCGGTGAACAGCGAAGCCAGATCCGCGCCGAGCAGATCGGCGCGTGAGAAATGGGTGAGATGGACAGCGCTCTCGTTCAAGTCGGTCAGGCCAAGGTTTATATCGCATACCAGCAAAGCGTTAGCCGACGCTTCGACCAGACTGCGACTGTAGGCCCGCTCTTCCTGAAGCTTCTTCTTGATTGCGCGTTCTTCCCCGACATCGCGCGCCACCCCGAAAATACCGATCGCCCGCCCATCGCTGTAGAACAGAGAGGTGTTGAAGGAAACCAGCACCTCGCTGCCGCTGGCCCGCCGCATCACTAGATCGAAATTGGAGACGCAGCCATCCAGCAAGGTTTTTTCAATGGCCTCGGTCGCCAGGGTTGGATTGTCGAAATACCTGTCGAAGCGGCTGCCGATCAAAACTTTCTTGGGGATCTGCGTCAGGGTCGCGAACTGCTCGTTGACGTCCGTGATGCGCAGGTCGCGCCCCACCGCCACCATTGCGTCGATCGAACACTCGATCAGCGCCCGCGTATACTCTTGTGATCCGCGCAGGTCTTTTTCAATTTCTTTCAGCGCGGAAATGTCCCGCCCGATCCCACCGATTCCGTTGATTTTTCCGGCCGCATCGCGACTTGGAAAAAGATTCGCCAATACGGTAAAAGACCGGCCATCCTTACGCCGCGCGCGCAGCTCAGACGAGATTGAAATGCCAGTTGCCAGCACCTGGCGGCAACTCACCATCAACGCGTCTAGCTCGTCAGGACCGACAAAACATTCGAGTCCACTGCCGAGTGCTTCCTCGGCGGTAAAGCCATGGAGCCTCTCCGCCGCCGGATTCCAACTGGTGATCTTCAATTCATCGGAAACGCTTACGATGGCATCGTCGGAGGCGTTCACGATACCCGCCAGCAGCGCCTGTTCGCGCTGGGCGCGCCGGCGGCGGCTGATGTCACGGATGATGAGCGACAAACCGACCACGCCGCCAGTTGAATCGTAAATCCCCGACGCCACTTGCGATACTTCAAGGTGGCTGCCGTCCTTTCGGCGCAGCGGCACTTCCAGATGCCGAACGATTCCGGGCTCTGTTTTTATGTCGGCAAACAGCTTTTCGATGCGCTCCCTGGCAATGCTCCGGCGTGACTCCAACGCGTATATTTCGTAAGGATGGTGCCCGATAGCTTCATCAGCCGTATAGCCCAACATCCGTTGCGCGCCCTGGTTCCAGGTGGTGATGCGGCCATCCGGTGCGAGACTGATGATCGCGTCGTCGGAACTCGCGACGATCGAGGCTAACAATGCCTGGCTGCGCTCCGCGAGCCTAAGCTCGGTGATGTCGTGGCCGATGGCGAGCACGTACTCGACTTCGCCAGTCGGACCACGCAACGGAACGTCCACGAGCTCGACCAGTCGGCGGTTGCCTTTGACCGTGCGCAGATTCATTTCATGGCGGACAGTCTCACCCGCAAGAATCGCGTCGTATTCCTCCTTGGTGTAATCAGGGTCGAGGCCGCCGGGTCCATAGGCGATCTTTCCGATGATCTGGTCGGGATGATCAGCTTCCAGCAGTGCGAGTGCAGCCGCGTTTACCTTGAAGATGATGCCATCGGTACCGACAATGCCCGCCGGGTCCGGGAGCAGATCGATCGCCATGCGAAAGGCCTGCGCGTCAATCGGACCGCTGGAGGATTGCTCAGCCACCTTAATCGAGACCTTTACCTCTTCAGGGGTGTCGCTTTCGATACCGATCTTATTGTTCTTTGGCGGCGGTGCTTGTGCCATTAAATTGTCGCTTCGATGCTCCTGCCCGCAATAAGGGCAAGAACAGTGCCATTTAACATAGCTATCACATGGAGCGAGGCAAGAAAGCTTCTGCTGGGTATGCTGAGGGTATTCAAGCTGGTTAATTGCAGGCTCATGCTTTTAATAGAACCGAAAACTGCCGCCGACGTTCATTGCTTGCCATCCAATACGGCGGGACGACAGAATTAACCCAACTTGAGCGATACCCTGCTAGGAAAAGACATGGCTAATTTATTAAAAGTCGCGACGCGCGATGAAGTCCCCGATGGACGCGGACTGGTAGTGCTGACCGGCGGCCGCTATATCGCGATTTTCGACGTCGCCGGCCAACTCTTCGCGATCGATAACCGCTGCGCACATGCGGGCGCTTCACTCGGCGACGGCTTTCTCGAAGACACCTGCATCACCTGCCCATGGCATGGATGGCGATACGATGTGCGATCCGGTGTCTGCCTGAGCGATCCAAGATATCGGGTGCGCACTTTCCCGGTGCAGGTCGTGGGCGAGGATATTCTGGTTGAGTTCTGATGCTTGCCAAACCGGATCGGACCGTGATGGTATCGGCGGCTGAGAGATGGAGGCCCGTATGAAAACGCAAACGCTGGAATACCGTCACGATGGCGTCGCCTGTCAGGGTTACCTGGCCGTCCCGGAGGTTGCGGAGCCGCGGCCCGGAGTACTGATTATCCACGAGGCGCCCGGTCTCGATGACCATCCTAAAATGCGGGCGCGAATGATCGCGGAGCTCGGATATGTCGCGCTTGCGGCCGACCTTTACGGCGGTGGCAAGGTTGCGGGATCCGGCCCCGAGGCGCTCTCGATGATGGACGAATTGCGAGCCGACCATCCCCGTCTGCTGAGCCGGATTCGCGCCAGCTTGGACGTGCTTGCCGCGCAACCGGGAGTAAACCGGCAGCAACTTGCCGCGATGGGCTACTGCTTCGGCGGTTTTTGTGTGTTGGAGTTGGCGCGCAGTGGTGCTCCCGTCAAGGGCGTGGCCAGTTTCCATGGGCTGCTTCAGACTCCAAATCCAGCCGTTGCCGGCAAAGTCAAAGCCAGGATTCTGGTTTGCACTGGCGCCGAAGACCCGCTGGTCCCCGCCGATCACGTGCTCGCGTTCGAGCAGGAGATGAGCCGCGCCGGGGTCGACTGGCAGGTGATTGCGTACAGCGGGGCCAAGCACGCCTTTACCAATCGCGCCGCCGACCAGATTCCGATGCCGGGTTTCGGCTACAGCCCATCGGCCGATCAGCGCTCATGGAACGCCATGCAATCCTTTTATTCGGAGCTGTTCGGAACTCCGGCGGCATGATGGCGATCGGGAGTCGAGTTAGCTCAATTCCCGGGCCATGATGCCGCGATCGAGCTTGCGGAAGCCGATCTTGCGATAAAAACGCTCGGCTATCCGATTGCCGTGAACGATCTGCAATTCCATACTGCCGATACCGCGTGAACGGCAATGCGCATCGATCACGCCGATCGCGCGTGCACCGAGCTTTTTTCCGCGATAAGCGGATCGGATGAACAGGTCCGTGATAACTCCCTGCACGCCGCCGAATTCGACGTCGTAGTGGAAGGTAAAGGCGACGTAGCCGATCGGCTTGCTGCCATCGCGCATCAACCAGATCCGGCCGAAGCGCGGGCTGCGCAGTAATCGGCTCAAGGCCGGTTCGACCAACCTCGGCCTGAACCGAATTCCGTCGTGCCGATAGTACGCCCTGATCAATGTGAGTAATTCCGCAAAATCGGCGGGACGCGCCCGGACAAACTTGATGTCATTGGACTCACCGGATCGGATCGCTTTCTTCATCGCCGGGTCAGCATACGGATTTTTCTTGAGTTCATCGAATGCGATCGGCCTGAAGCATCGCAAAATTGCGGAAATATCCGAGTGGGAGAAGGTCAGTTCGATTGCTTCCGTCCGCTCGCCTGCCGAACTCCGCGCGCCTATACTTTTCGTGGGGAGGGAAATTGCTTCCATCTACACGATCCATCGATCGCGCGGGCAGAACCCTGCGGCGATCGATCGCCCTGGGTGGGATTTTATGCCTGCTGCTGGCCGGCCCCGCCGCGGCCTACGATGACTGGCAGCAGGTTCCCAACGATCAGTCCAATCAGGCCGATTCATCTTCGCGCGCGACCGTCCCTCGCTCCCGATCAGGACCTTCGCCTGCGCTCTTCAGAGCCTGTGGCGAGCTGGCGCGGCCCGCGGACTCGCAAATGAGATCGTTCGTAAGCGCTATCGATGCACTCTGGAGCGTGCGGATGCGGGTTTTCGAATCCGTCGATCCGCTGCCCCCGCATGCGCGGACCGGCGGCTGTCTGTTTTACAACACGCCGTATATGCAGGCGCTGTTCGAGCACATGATGGTTCCGGATCGGGATTACATCCGGGTGCCGCTTCTCGAAGCCATCGTGGCCCACGAAATCGGCCATGAGATGCATGACGATTTCGGTTCGCAACGCGAGGATCTATCGATCGAAACCAGGGAACTGCAGGCCGATCGCTTCGCCGGCTATACGCTTGAAAGGCTCCATATCGGACTTGACCTGATCACTCCTTATTATGGCCTCGCGGGCGATGAATTCACCGGTAGCCAGGCGATTCCAGCGGCGCGTCACGGCGCGAGCAGCCAACGGATTGCCGCGCTCAAGCACGGCTGGGACCTCGCGCGCTGGCATCTGCCCGAGGATTACGTGGCGCCGATCGAAGGCGCTTCACCGCTGTCGGACTCGCAAGCGCGCTGAAATCTCGCGCCAATATTCACATTTGCCTTGAAACGCGGCTCGCACCTTTGTATGTCGGGTTACGGGGGAGCCATGAATTATCGGTTTGATCGCCGCGACCGCAACTATCACAACCGCAATCGCCCGGCGTGGGACGCGCAGGCATGAGCGCCGCAAATTCCGCGCGCAAGCGCGGCGAGTTCATCCTACGTTATCGCAATCCGATCGCCGCAGCTTTCATCATCATCACGCTGTTGATGGCATATTGGGCGGCGCACGTCCGGGTCGCCACTATTTACGACGATCTGCTGCCGGCCAACCATCCGAACGTCAGGCTTTATAGTCAATACAAAACCAGCTATGGCCGCGCTCAAACCCTGGTCTTGATGTTGCGCGTGCGCAACGGCGACATCTTCAACATAGATACCTTGCACAAGATCCAGGCGGTCTCATTCGGCGTCAACCGCATTCCGGGCGTCAATCACAACGAAGTATTTTCGCTCGCATCTTACCGGGTGATATACGCGCATGCGGTTCCCGGCGCATTGGTGCTGCACACCTTCATGTACCCCAATGTGCCGAAGACCCAAAAGCAGGTCGATGAGCTCAAACGCAATGTGCTTACCCATCGCGCGCAGCTCGCCGGATTGGTTACCGCCGACAACAAAGCCGCGCTGATCGTGGCGAGCTTCAACGAGCGCGGTATCGATTATAAAGCCGCGTTCGATGGTGTGGAGCGGATGCGCCGGCAGTATGAAGACGCCAACATCCATATCTACGCCAGCGGCGATCTGATGGCGTTGGCATGGGGTTATCACCTACTGAATCAAATTCTGGTGACTTTTGCGCTCTCGGTCGCGGCCATGCTGATCATCGTGTACCTGAGTCTGGGAACTCGTACCGGATGGTGGGTGCCGATCATCACAGCGATGGGATCGGCGATCTGGGGGCTTGGATTTCTTGGCGTCTGCGGATTCAACTTCGACCCGGTGATGCTGGTCATCCCGTTTATCGTGATGGCGCGCGATCTCAGTCATGGAATTCAATGGCAGGGACGCTACTACGACGAACTCGACCGCAACGACAGCCTCATCACGGCGCGATCCGGATCGACCTATTCGGCATCGGCGGCCGTGCTGGAACTCGGACGTCACGAACAGATTCGCGATGAGGATCACGGCGCCGCGCTGTCGGAAACGATCGGAGCGATGTTGCCGGCCGGCCTGCTGGCGATTCTGGCAAATGTCGCCGGCGTAATTTTTGTCTCGCTCGGCGACATTCCGGTGCTGACGCATATCGGAATCGGCGGCGCGCTATGGCTCGCCTCAAGCCTCGCAATGGTTTTCGTACTTCAGCCGATCATGTTGAGCTATCTGCGGCCCCCGCAAGCGCGGCGCTTTGGACGGCGAACCCTCATCCGTCTGGCGCGGAACCCGAGCCTCGAAATGTTCAGGAACTGGCTGATCAGGATCCCGGTCAGGCCAGGCGCGATGCGTAATGGATTGGTCGCGGCCGGCATTATGGTCGCGATGGCCGGTCTTGCCGCGGCGCGCAATATTCCTATCGGCTATCAGAACAGCAGCATCCCTATCTTTCGCTCCGATTCGACGCTCAACCGCGATTACGCTGAGATCAGCCGCTTCATGCCGACCAGCACCGGATGGATTGTGCTGGACACCCCCGATTATCCCAATCCACAGTCAGCCATCGCGCCCAACGTGCTCCGGATGGAACATGATCTCGGTGCCTATCTGATGATTCGTGGCGATGTAACTGCGGTTCAGACCTTCGATTCGCTGGCGGTCCGGCCGATCGACTCGCTGCTTCATTATGGCGATCCGAAATTTTTAGCGACGCCTGCGGAAAACACTTTAACTGGCACCATCTGGATGATGTTTTTCAGCAGCGCCACCTCGGATGATATCCGCTCGTTCTTCGCCAAATCACCGGCCATGACCACCTCGTGTATCCGCGTGCTGCTGCGCGATCAGAACTACGTGCGCCTGCAGCGCGTGCATAACGAAATTGACGACTTCGTACGCGATCGGGTAGCCTCCGATCCAGCGCTCAACCAGGTCAAAATGCGTTACCTAGGTGGCGATGCCGGTGTGGTGCTGGCCACTGACAACGTGCTGGCCAGGCTCAACCTTCTGAATCTTTTGTTTGCCCTTGCCACCATCGTGGTGTGCTGCGCTCTGATGTTTCGATCCATCGCAGCCGGCATACTCTTTGGTGCGGTTTGCGTGATGGCGAGCGTGGCCGCCTTCATTTATATGTGGTTGCGGGGCATTGGTTTGACCATCGATATAATCCCTATCCTTTCACTCGGCGCGGGATTGGGCATCAACTATGGAATCTACATAGTATTTCGAGTCCGCGATGAAGTGCGGAACGGATACGCTTTGGATGCGGCGCTGGTGACTGCTATCGGCGGCACCGGCCGCTGGGTGTTCGCCACCTTCGCTGTGATGGCGGGCGGGCTGCTGCCGTGGTCATTCTCACCTCTGCTGTTTCACAGCCAGATGAGTAGCATGTTGATCTTGCTGCTGGTCGCGAATCTGGTGGCCGGCGTGCTGATCCTGCCGGCTATGATCGCGTGGCTTCGTCCGCGTTTTTTAAGGCCGCCCGGGCAGGGCCGCCGGGAACCGCAATCGATAAGGGCGGTGTCATAACCCTTAAACGGAAAATGGTGGAGCGTGCGGGGGGATTCGAACCCCCCTATCACCGGTTTGCGGCCGATGCCCTTGCCCCTTGGGTACGCACGCATATTTTTTCCGGTGCGAAGACGTTGTGGGCAAAAACGACAGCAACAATTCAACGGGGCCGACCGGAAAGGGTTCTACCAGTTAAATCTTTCGATCGCCACTACCTAATTTTAAATAGCAAACCATCCCCAGGCAGTAAACGATTGCAGTCAGGTAGAACATTGCAGCAAACGAGTTGGTTTTTTCGAGGATGTACCCGGTCAAGGCCACCCCGACGATACCGGGGATCGTGGCGAAAGTATTCGACAAGCCCATCAAAATCCCTGCATAGCGCGGGGCGACATCGAGATGATTCACAGCATAGGCGCCCGCGCCTAAAGCTGAACCGCCAATGGATAGCGTAACGAGAGTTATCGCCGTCTGAGCTGAATTGGCGGTTGGTAGCACCAGTAACGGCAGCGCTCCGAGCGCAAACGCTGCCGTCTGCATGGATTTCCGCACCGCCGTAAGCCCGAATCCATGCCTTTGCAGCACATCCGCAATCCATCCACTGCCGATTTGAACCAGGAACGCGACCGCATAGGGAACAACCGACATAAAGCCTAATCGCGCCATCGGCACCTGGAAGTTGTGCGCGAGATAGCTCGGCAGCCATAGCAGGATGATGTAGAAGCCGAAGTTGTTACACAGATGGGCGATCACGATCGCCCAGACCGCCTTTTCGCGGAAGATCGCACCCCACGGGATGTTTTCCGCTAGCGGTAGATCGGGGCGGCCTGCGGCGATGACGGCCATCTCGTGGGACGATACGCCTGAGCAATTTTCCGGCGCGTTCGCGGCTTTTAATTGCCAGAGCGCCAGCCATACGATTCCGAGACCGCCCGACAGATAGAACACCGAGGGCCAGCCAAGTGTCAGCACGATCGCCGGACTCACCAGCAAGGCGATCATTGTACCCAGGCATAAGCCACTGAAATGAAGCGAAATTGCCCGTGCGCGTTCGGTCGCGACCGTCCATCGCGCGGCGATACTGTGTACCGCCGGAAAATTAAGCGCTTCCCCCGCTCCGAGTATCACGCGTGCGGCAAGCAAAGCATCGAAAGAAATCGAGGCCGCCACCGGAGTCAATGCAGTCGCCAACGACCACGTCGCGACACCAGCCATCAGAACCCGCTTGCCGCCATATCGGTCGGCCAGCCAGCCGCCGAGCATCTGTAGCCAGATATAGCCCCAAAAGAAAGCCGACAGGACCAGGCCCTGAGTTTCAGGACCATAGCCACGATCGCGAGCAAGCGGAATGATCGCGATCGAAATGTTAACCCGATCGATGTAACAAAGCGCCGTGCCCAGCGCGAACAATAGCACTATGGTATATCGGCGCGGCCATGTGCTAACCGCCGCCGTGGGCATTTCAATTGGTGAGCTCGCCATCAATCGACACCTGATGGACCGGCAGGATAGTTGCCCGACAGCCGGTTTACCACTGGCGAATCTGGGATCCGCCGTTTGTAAAAATCAGGTGGCCGAAAAATCGGGAGCTGAACTGTGCACCTTGGGACGGACAAAAAAGCGGATTAGCGTGCGGCCGTGAAAAAACCAGAATAGCAAGCTTGGCGGTACGGCGATGAACGGCAGCAGTAACGCTCCATCGAAACCGGCCAGAATGCCCAAATACTTGCCGACTGCGGCACTCACACCACAGACCAGCGCAGTTTCGAGCGCGGCGAAGACTGGCGTCGCCAGATCGGTGATTTTCAACCCTGCCATCCGGCACGCGAGCAATAGTCCGGCGCCGGTCACCAGGCTCTCAACCGACGTCATTCCAAGCGCCACCCCGCCAATTCCGTAACGGGCAAGCTCCCATACCACTAAAACCACCAGCGCGAGCCTTCCGAGGTGAAAATAGATATCGAGAACCGGGCGATTTTTGGCGAGAAACACTGAGCTCATGCCCAAACGCAGCCCGATCAATGCAACGCCCGGCGCCAGTAGGCGCAAGGGCAGCGCGGTCGGAACCCATCGAGGACCATAGAGTACACCGATCAGTACCGGCGCGGCCACCGCCACGCAGGCGATAATCGGCAGCACTATCAGCGCCACGTAACCCAGAAAATTCACGTAGGCCTGCCCCAGTTCGCGATCGGAATTTTGCAGCCGACAGAATTCAGGCAATGTCACGCGGCCCGCTATCCGATGAAGACGATCGGGAACGAACCGCAATAGATCCCACGCCATCGCATAAAAGCCGAGCGCCGCCGGCCCAAGCAGCCGTCCTACCAGAAAGTAATCGATATTGGCGGATAAGGTCTGCAAGGCGGCGCCGCACCAGACGCACAAAGCGAAATATGCAATCTCCTGAAACGCGTGCAACCGCGGCAGCGTGCGCGGCACATAGCCATCGGCAATCCAAATCCAACTGCCATGAACCACGTGGCGCACGGCGAGCCCGGCCACCAGACTCCAGCGCGGCAGATGAAGCACCCACAGGAAAATCATCGCAGTGGAGAGGAATACAATTTCCGCCGCCACTTCGGCGCTCGCGATCGGACCGAAATTCAGCCGCCGCCTCAGCCTGGCCGCTGGGATACCAGACATCGCTTCGATAATCAGTGGTATCGTCAGCAAACGAATACTTGGAACCATGGCCGGCATCTTCATCAATCCGGCGATAAGCCAGCAGCCACTATAGAGGCTTCCGATGACTATCACGGTCAGGCCGGAGGAAAACCAGAATCCGGAGGCTTCATGATCGGGCCGCAGATCGCGCTTTTGCACCAGAGCGTTAGGAATTCCAAATTGACAAGTAAGGGTGGTGAGGGCGCTTATGACCACCAGCAACTTGAATAGGCCGAAATCGCCGGGCTCAAGGGCGCGCGCCACCAGCACAAATCCTCCCACGCGCAGTAGCTGAACACCCATCTCGGCATAGGTGTTAAGACGTACGCTGCGCGCGAAGCCCTGCGACAGGGACGACTCAGGTTTTACCTGCTGCTCTGGTGGGCTTTCTGACGGCATTCGCAACTTATCTAACTTACCAACAAAATTATATTTCCTGCGTGGAAGGTCACGTTACCCTGTGGTTCAGCGCCGCCCGGCGTGGCTGCCTCGGCCAACGTGAACTGCCTCTTCTGAGTATCGTGAATCCCAGGTTGGAGTTGCAGATATCTAACCGAATTTATAAATATCCCGGTTACTTTGTTCCTCGGATGAATTAGAGAAAACTACAGCTTAAAGCTGTAGTTCCATAGGATAGGTACTGGTCATATGCTCTGGATAGCTGAAGATTTTTTGCACACCGGACAGCTATTCACCACGATCGGCTATGCTTGCGTATTCTTCATGCTGACAAGTCGACAAAAATGAAGGTATTGGAAGTTAAGGTCACAGGAATGAATATAGCTGTGCGGCCCGATGACGATGACGGTATGCCAACGGTTAGATGAGCGGCCTTTCATCGCTAACCGCCTAAATAAATTCAGGCTCCGCCGAAAGTAAAATAAGCGGAGCGTCTGGCGGATTGTTTTGCGGCCAGACCAGGTTAAGCGCGGGAACGCTGATGATGGTCGATATTCTGCGCTTACCCTGCCTGATCTGGTTTTTCATCGATCGCTGGTTGAACAGATTTACCCAGGCCAGTGTGCGCCGGTATTCGCGTTGGGCAAGATTCTGCAGTACCGGCCGCGTTAAGCCATATTGCAGTCCTCTTCCGCGCCATCGCGGCATCACCAGCGTGTCGAATTGAACCGCCTCATCTTCGCGCAGGACCAGCGTTCGACGAATTTCCGAAATCCACACTTCGGTGAAGGTAACCCAGGTATAGGCTGCCAACTCTTTACCCACGAAAGCCACTGCTACCGCGTCGCCGCGTGTCAATCTGCGCTTGATGATAGAGCGCGGCATCGCGGCAAACTTCAGTGCGGCCGAAGCTGGTTCCAAATCATCCAGACCTTGGAGAATACTGACAGTGGTTCCCTGTGGTAATGGCCTGGTGCCGAACGGAAGCTCGCTCGCAAGCGCAAGATCGAAAGCGAACACGCACTGCAAGCTAAATAGCGGCTGCAGAGCTTTCCACACCGAAAGCTTCATCAGCTTATTTCTGATTCCGAGATCTGCGCTGTTCACTGGGGTCTCGCGTTCACTACGCGGAATAACCCGTATAAAGGAAGCTTCGCAAGTAAATATCAGCGATATTGGTAAGTATGCCGGTTCGTTTCGTGCAAGGCCCGGCGCTCTAAACCATCGCCAACATTTCATCCAGCCCGGAATAACGCTCGAGCTTGCGGCTGATCGCGAGGCGGAGCATCTCGGGCCGGCCGATCATGACTGCGCTATGGCGGGCGCGGCTGATTCCCGTGTAAACCACCTCACGAGTCAGCAGCGGCAGGTCCTTGTCAGGCAATATCAGCGCGATCGCATCGAACTCCGAACCCTGGGCCTTATGCACCGTCATCGCGTAGCAAAGCTCCAACTCCTCACGCAGAAGGTCGAGGCCGAAGGCAACGAAATGACCGTCGCGGGCAAACACCACCATCGAAGTCGGCCGCTTGGCGCTGCCATCGCGGACTCTAAGCACCAGCCCCTGATCGCCGTTAAACAGCCGCCGCTCGTAATCGTTATGTAAAACGATCACTGGTTCCCCGGGGAAAAATCGAGTGCGCTCCGGATCGCGATTAAGATCGTGCGCGGCCCGTCGATGCATCGCGGCATTAATCCAATCCGATCCGTTGTCGAGCACCCGCGTGACACAAAGGATTTTCGCTCGTCCGAGGCAGGTGAACAGGTGGTTAAGGTATTCTTGTTCGGCCGCCGCGAAGCCACCGCTTGCATCCAGTTCATAGTCGCGTTGCGCCAGCCTGTGCAGTTCGCGATCGCCCCACACCTGCTCGTGGTACCATCGATCGAGCAAGCCGCTGGACGCTCGCGGCAGGCCGGCGAGGTACTCGACCCCCTCGAACTTCAGCGCCTCGATCGAATCGCGAAACGCCACCGCCCCGTCCGGCGCAGTCGAATCGAAAACTTCCGTGCGCCCTTCATTTACCGCACTGGAGACCTTCGCCAGCGACGTCCCCGCCGTGCCGGACTGATTCAGCCGGTAGCTCCGGGTTAGGCGCATTGACGCGAGGGCAACTGGATTCGAGGGTTCGCCTCGGCGCCCTGGTGTTCTCAGCAAGTCCCGAAAGATCGCGCCGGCGGCGACCGAAGGCAGTTGATCGGCGTCGCCCAACAGGATCAGCCTGGCGTCGGGCCTGATAGCATCGAGCAGCCGTTCCATCATCGCCAAGTCAAGCATCGAGCTTTCATCGATAATCAAAACTGAGTGCGCAAGCTGGTTGTTGCGATGATACAAAAAGCGATCGCGGCTCGATGAATATCCCAGCAGCCGATGGACCGTCGAAGGATCCGGATGATTGTCAATCAGCGCCTGGTCCGTGGCGGACGGGTTTGGTATCTGACGCAACCCGTCTAAAAAGCTTTCGCGAATCCGATAGGCAGCCTTACCGGTCGGCGCGCCCAGAATAATATCTTCGGACGCGAGACCAAGCCGCGCCAGGACGCGCAGAATTGCCAGCACGATCGACGTTTTGCCGGTGCCCGGTCCGCCCGAGATGATAGTCAGACGCGCGGTAAGCGCCGCTTGCACCGCCGCGCTTTGCTCGGGCGACAGCATCAACGGTTTGCCATGCAGCATCCTTGGCCGATCGCCCACGTCGACCAGCGCCTCGCGTATGCTGCTCAGGTTTAGCGCGGGATATGCAGGCTGGCGGATCAAATTCGCCAGCTTTGCGGACAGCGCGGCTTCGGCGCTTCTGATTCGTTGCTGATAAATGTACGGCTTTAGATAAAGCAGCGGTTTGTACTCGTCTGGCGTTTTTCCGACCACGCCCTGCGCCACGTTCGTTTCCAGCAGCGCTTCAATTGCCGCGATCGCATCATCTATCGGCACGCTGCCGCAAAAAGCTTTGAGCATCCGCCGGATCGGTTCGGCGGCCTTGCTCCCGGTCACCGGAAATCGCGTACTGCCTTCCTGCAGCGCCGCCATCGAAATCAGGATCAATAAAATCAGCGCGTACTGATGCGCCGGCGTCAATTCAGGTTGGAGCGCCGCGATCTCGATCGCTATATGGATGGAGTGGGCCGGCAGATTCAGCGCTTCCGCGCCCGCTTCGGCCTCGCGCAATTTTTGTTCGTATGCGCCGAGCCCGCGCCAATCGCCTCCATGCGCGAACGGAACATAGCCCTGAGTCACTACGCCACCCCCCACCGCGCGACAACACTCATGAGGTCCGCTTCGTAGCGGATAATTTCGGCCCATGCGGGGCGATGGAAATAGATACCCTCATCTCCTTTGCCGCTGAGCTCGATACCGCGCAAGAACAGATAAAGCAGGCCGCCGAAACGCTGCTCGTAATCGTCTTGACTATGAATTTGCAGCAAGCGGACCACCCCGACCGAATAGATCTGGGCCTGCAGCTCATACGCCTGCCTGACGTGCCGCTCGATCGCCGCCTGATCGTAACTTTCCAACAAATCGCTTTTCCAATCGGCGAAATAAGTCAAACCGCCGTGCTCGAAAACGAGATCGACGAAGCCTTTCAGGTACCCGCGGGAGACCGTCCACCGATCCTGATTCGCGGCGCCAAGCAGAGGATGGGCATGTTCGGGAATTGGAAACACAAAGCCCATTTCGGACACGCTTTTGCGCTCGCACAGCGGCCCCAGCGCACGGCCCTTCACCGTAATCGGCGCGCGCAGCGTGTTGAACACGATTTCGGGACCGCGATCCGCCCATCTGATATCGCGCACCTGATGAGGCCGCATCAGATCGGCAAACAGCTTGCGGACCCCTGGATCGGCGCGCCACGCTTCGAGGCCCTTCGCCTGCGCCAACACTTTGCGATCGAGCTGCTCGATCGCCTCGTGCAGAAAAATTCCGACGCGCCGGCCACCGCGCAAATCGTCCTCCGAGGACGGGCTTTCGAAGTCGCGCTTGAACTCATCCGGCTCGAGGTTGTCATGCTCCGCGCGATTCCCGCGCAGCGTGGTATAGGAACAGGTATCGAATGCGGCGTGATCGTGTCGCAGGCGGTCGAACTCAGACCCGGAAATTGCTTCCGTATCGCGCAACAAGGCTTCCGGCGGAGACCAGGTTTTTAGTTTTGCCGCCAGACTTTCTGGATCCACGAGATCGGCGGGCGAGTCCGCGATCGAATCGAATTCGAAAAGCGGATCGTCCTGTTGCCCATTGCGCTCATCGCGAATCACTCTGAGGCGATCGTTCAGCGCAATGTAATAGCCGTAAGGCTTTCGCGGAGCACCAAGATGGACCGGAAGGTAGACGCGAGCCCGTGCGCGGGTGAGCGCGACATAGAGCAACCGTCCTGCCTCCACGCGCTCTTCCTCTTGCAACGCGGTGGACGCCAGCGTCCTTGAAACTTTGCCAATCGCCAGGCGGCGCTCGTGGTTATCGCCGTATTTCTCGTGATAGACCGCAACCTCCGGAGGCTTGCTCGATCGCGACATGCCACCGAACAGAAACACCACGTCCGCCTGCAAGCCCTTGCTCATATGGACGGTCATCACCTGCACCGCGTCGCGATCGCCCTCGGTTCGCTCGATGTTGCCGTTGCTACCGGGTGGGGAGTCAGTTTCCGTGATGTAAGCGTCGAGCAACGCAACCATCTCGGCAAGCGAAAGCCGTTTGGCGATTGCGAGGTGCAGCAGCAACTCAAAAATATGTAGATAATTTGTCAGTCGGCGCTCACTGGCGCCAAGGAAAAGCTCCCGATTGATCAGCCCGGTATCGTGAATCAGACGGTTGAATAAATCGGCGAACCGTTCCGCCTCCGCCAGCCGCCGCCATTCGAAAAGCATTTCGTTCAGAGGATGGCCGGCGGGCACACTTTCCATACCGGTGGCCAGCCGCTCGAATGGCACCGCGAAAAACGGCGAAACCCACGCCTTTAGGCGGCGCGACTGCGAACCCGGATTTTCGATTGCTTGGAGCACATCGCGTATCTCGTAAGCTTCATTGGTCTGGAAGAGTCCCTCGCGCTTGTAGAACGCGAATGGAACTCGCGCCGCGCGCAGGTAACCACCAATTTCCTCGCTTTCGGAATTTGAGCGGGTAAGAATGTAGAGTCCGCCGGCGCTTACCGCGCGCTGCTTGCCATCATCTTCGATGATAATTCGATAGCTATCATCGGACAGGATACGGCGGACGCGCTCCGCGATCGCCCGCCCAATCAGCCCCCGCATCTCGGCGGCCGATCCTTTTTGATCCGCCGGATCGTATTCGAGCAGCACGACCGGCTTCAGCGGCCCGCCGCGGGCATCCAGCGCGCGCAGGTTCGGCTTGCCGCATAGCGCCGGGCTCTCGTAGCCGCTCTGGCCCGGCAGGATCGGATTGGCCACGTCCTGCTTCAGGATCAGATTGGAGGCTTCGATAAAGCTTTGCGTTGAACGAAAATTCGCGGTAAGCGGGACCACGGATGCACCGCGATCTTTCAGTTCCGTGCGCGCACGCAGGTAGGTGTAAACGTCCGCGCCGCGAAACGAATAGATCGCCTGCTTGGGATCGCCGACGACGTATAGCCAATTGCCACTATCGCTTTCGACAAACACACGCTCGAAAATCCGCCATTGCAGATCGTCGGTATCCTGAAATTCATCGACTACCGCGTAGGTCCATCGCGCACGCAGCGCCGCCGCGAGCGCCTCACCGCCGGGCGCCTCGAGCGCATCCCAAACCCATTGCAGCATGTCCTGATAGTCGAGTTCGCCGCGCTCGCGTTTGTCGCGATTGAGACGCTGGGTGATAACCGGCAGAAAGGAGTCCGCGATTCTAATGCTGCGTGAAGCCGCTCGCGCCGCGATGACAACCGTTTCTAACTGGCGCAGCGCCTCCTCGGAAGCATTCCGTTTGATCTGTTCAGCCGTTTCTAGCAGTGGAACGAAATCAATCGAGCAGATTTCCTCGATCAGCTTGCGCGGGTCGCCCAGGGAGGCCGCAAGCGCTTGCTTCAACTGTCCGACAGACGGCATCGCTTTGTCGCGTGCGGTTTTACGCAGCAGCGACAGCGCGTTCTCCAGCGGCGCCAGATCGAATCCTTTCGCGAGGGACTCAATTGCAGCCTGATTCGCGCTTGCTTCGCCGGATTCCAGATAACCGTAACGGTGGGCCTGCCACAGCAGATCCTCCAGCGAGTCAATCGACTTCCCCGCACCGAGCCAATCTTTCAACAACTCGTCCGCCGATAGATGCTCCCGCAGCTCGGCGCGGAATGCCCGATAGAAAGCGCCACGCCCCTCGACCACTTCCAAATCGAAGCTCGTCCCGCTGTGAAACGCGAACTCGCTGAGCACCCGCTGGCAGAATCCATGGATCGTATAGATCGGCGCGCGATCGAACGAAAACAGGGCCGCTTCGAGCTTGCGTCTGCCGTCTTCGTCGAATTGGCGAAGCTCACTGCCGGCGTTGGTATTCAAACCCGCGGCACCCACCGCGCTATCGGAGTGCAGCTGTTCGATCAGGCCGCGAATTCGCATGCGCAGTTCGGCGGTGGCCTTCTCCGTGAAGGTCACCACTAGAATCTGTTCAATGGTGCAGTTGGTGGAAAGCAGCATCTCAAGCACCAGATGCTGAATGGTGTAGGTCTTGCCGGTGCCGGCGTCCGCCTCGATAACCGCGTGGCGATCGAGACTAATCGAATCGAGGATCGTCGGTCTGCGATAGCTGTACTCGTTCACTGGCGATTTTTCTTTTGCTTGAAAATGCCTTCCATCATCGCGAAACGCCGCGCGATGATGCTAACGATTTCTTCGCGGCTGGGCGGTTTGAAGTTTCTTGGGTTGCGCACCGGGCCGTAATCGGAACTACAGTGCGACCAATCGTTTTCACGTATTTTCTCGATCTCTCCGAGGTGGTCTATTTCGCCGGAATTGCCTTTTGACAAAATATTTCCAACCGCTTCTATCGGGAGAAAATAGTGATTTTTGCCGGAGAGCAAATCGGCCACCAGCGTGGTCAGATACGCGGACGATTGGGCGGCATCGGGCAGCTCCACCACGCGGCTTTCAAACCTATTGCCATCACAGATAACCAGCGCCTGAAGGATCTTGGCCCGCGTGGCGCCGGCCGCCTTCAGCACAATCGCCGAGAGTGACAGTCCAAGAAAATCAACGGGTTTGGCCTCATCACGCAGAATACATTTGATCGTTTGATCGAGGTTGGGCGAAAACCATCCGGCATTGCCGTGGATTTTGACCTTCCATTGCGTGTAGCCGCCACCGGAGCGCGGAACCTCAACCGTCAGCTTGATTTCGTTCACGATCCGCCCGGCCTGCGCGAATTCATCCGCCCGCCCAACGCGAACCTCTTGCCACTCGGCAAGATCGGCCACTTCGGCCGAATGGGCCTGATTGTTCCATCCGCGCAGCAGCACCCCATCGGCGGGCGTCGAAGCCGCGGCAAACGTTCCGACCGGCGCCTGGCCATGGGCCTGCGCAATTCGCATTCCGCTCCCGTATGCTTCCCGCATACGATTTTCATCGCCCCGGCCAGTCCAGAAGGCGGAGCGCATCAGGATGATGCGATGGAGTCGGCTCTGCGCCAGCGGCTCGTCCTGATAATCCTGCCCGGCCTCATCCTCATCTTTCATGCGCAGCAGATAACGCGCCGTGCCCTGCAGCGGACATTCCAGGAAGCGGCGCAGGGCAGCGATCGATAAACCCAGTTCAACGGGTTTCTCGGCGTGCGCGGGTGGCGGAGGATCGATCAATCTCAGCGCGCGCCGCAAACTTTCTTTGACGCCGTTCGACAGGAACTCGGTAATGGGTTGATCCCGATCCGGCAGCACCAGCGCGCCGCAATGCTCCTGAAGATTCGCACGCAAGGCGGACATCCGCGCGGCGTCACGCGCCCGCGGATCGAAATTCGGCGGTTCCGGGTCGGACGCCGGCTTTCCAACAAGGTCGCCGAAATATTTCAGATCATAGGGGCTGGCCGGCGGCGTAACGGTCAGTCCTTCCACCTGCTGGCTGCTGAGATAACCGCGCAGGATCGATTGCAGCTCCCGAACCACTACCGATGGCTCCAGTGGCTCACCGGTGATCTGATCTCGCGCAACATACGAAATATGCAGTCGCTCGCGAGCGGCAAGAATCGTTTCGAGGATCAGATGGCGATCGCGCTCGGACCGCGTGACATCGCCAGGCTGGCGCTTGATCAGTCGCAGGTCGATCGGATCGCGGCGGGGGCGCTCAGGAAAATCCGTTTCATTGAGGCCAGGCAAAAAGATCGTCCGAAATGGAATTGAACGCAACGCGGACAGTGGGCCAATGGTCACGCCGCGTTCGGCGAGCCCTCCAGAGTGCGAATCGATTCCGGAAATCCGCGCCTGCGCACTGTCGCATGCGATTTCATAACTCACCTCCGCAGCAGCGATCCCTGGCGCGGCCATTGACTCGATCATCGCAATGCAACGGTCGCGAATGCGCTCATCGGCCGGCGTCTGCGTGCGGACATAGCCGAGGATGAAATCGCTCAGCACGCGCACCCACTCCTCGAGCGTTCGTCTACTGCGGCGAAGTTCGATGGCAGCGTTCAATAATCCCCGCGCGAGCCGGATAAACTTCGCCGCGCTGGCAATTTCGTCCTGCGCCAGTTCGTAAGGGAGATATGCGGGATCGCCCGACGCGTTGAAGAATCGCGCGTCACCGCTGCGCTCGCCGGTCATAAAAAGGCCGAGCGCCAGCCGTTTCAGCGCCTGGTCCCAATGAAATAAATGTTTGCCCTGTAGATAGGTGCCCTCCAAGTCGGAGTCATCAGCGCCGAAGAATACGCCCAGCGCTTCGCACCACGAAGTCCAGCGGGCAACATCGACATCCTCTTCCCCGGCGATCGCGGGATGGGTCAAAAGCCGCAGCATCTCCTGACGAGTAAAGCGTCCGAGCGGCAACTGGAGCAGCAGATCGATCGCCTCGGCCACGCGGCTTTCGGAAGCGAGCGGGCGACTGACGACTTCGATCGGAATCTGATGCAGATCGCTGAACACGGCCTCAATCTGCGGTAGATAATCCTCGTAAGCGGAATCCGGAACGATCACGGCGATCTGATGGAAGCGAAGAGGTTCAGGTTGCGAGGGTTCCCGGATGATTGACCAGATCTGATTCGCGGCGATTTCGATTTCGCGGCGAATACCGGCGCAGGCGAAAAACCGGATCGATTTGTCGTCGGTCGCAGCTTGCGCGGCGGCGAGGATTGGCTGCCGCTCGGGCACGCGCATCAAAATGTCGTCTTGCAGCCTGGCCAGCAGCGGCGCGTCATCACGGGGCGATGGCGCCCGCGGTATAAAGTGCGGATCGAAATCGCAATCGGTCAGTTCGTTCAACAGGCGGATATATTCGCGCGCTGGCCGTCCCCACCATCTGAGCGCCGGATTATCGCCGGGCATATCGAGCTTGAAAGGGTCGTCGCCGGCCAAGCCGGCGGGTGATTTATGGCCGCGGCGAGGCCATGCTTCGCGCGCCATCCCGGCGGTATTTTGCAGATCCTCCCAAAATTCCATGCAGGGATTGAGCGCATAAATGAAAACATTCATGGACGCGCCCAGCTTTTCGAACATCCGGATGAAAGCAGGGCCGGCATACCCCACCCCGAACACATGCATCACGTCCGACGCGATCGGTTCCAGTTGCGAAGCGGTAAGCGCCTCGAAGGCTTCCGGCAGCAACATCCATCGAAATTCCTGATCCCGCACCCACTGCGCATCCAGCGCCCCGTCCGGTGCAAAGATCCGCAGCCATAGTTTCCGCTGCCACCGCTCCGCTTCATTAAGCGATCTCGCCGCGGACTTATCGCGCCATCCGCGCACCATCGTGATCCGGCTGATCGAATATTCGCGAAACAGCTCGGCGATCTGCTTAGCCAATTGGAAGAGCCGCAATTCAGCCCGATCGTCCGCACCGGCCCGGGCATATCGATTAACTTCGTTGATCGCCTCGGGGCCATCCGCCGGCAGCGATCGCATACACTCGAACAGCACCATCTGCAGATGGTCCGCATCGAGAATTTTGATCTTCGAATCAGTCCGGGCGACGATTTCGCCGAGGTAATTGCGCAGAAAAGGAAACGCGAGGTTGGCCGCCACGCCGATTCGTTCAGACAGCCGTAAGGTGAGCCAGTCTTGTACTATGCGGTTTGGGACAACGATTTGGACTCGTTCGAGCGGCTGCCTGCGCTGCTGGCGCGCCACCAGTTCCGCCAGCGGCGGGACCAGCGCCTCCGGCCGGTTGGCATAATGGAGCCGGATCCCCACGCGCCGGCGCCCGCTATAACATCATCCGGACGCGATCCATGAGCCGTCCGGCGATACCAGCCGGCGCCACCGATTGCTGCGTCACCAGCGGAATCGCTGCTTCCGGTTTGCCATCGAGCAGCACCTGAATTTCGCCAACCTGCGATCCTTTTACAACCGGCGCCACCAGGTAGGATGCTTTTAGCGCGGTGACGAGGGTTACCCTTTTTTCCTCACCACGGCCGACGGTGACATAAGGCGCCGAGTCCGGTCCGATCGCAACTTCGCTGGCGGCGCCCTCATACACTCGAATGCTCGCCGGCGTTGATTTGCGCCAATCGGGCTGCGCGGTCACAAACGTGTTGAAAGCCCAATTAATCAGCTTTTCGGTTTCGGTGCGGCGTTTCTCCATGCTGCGGGTACCCATTACCGCCGAGATCAAGACCATCCCGTTGGCATGGGCGGTCGCCACCAAATGAAAGCCGGCTTCATTAACGTGGCCGGTCTTCAGCCCGTTGACGCGCGAGTCATAGAACAGCAAAGTGTTGAAGTTCCGCTGGCGGATTTTGTGGAAGGTGAATTCTTTAGCGCCAGTGTAAGTAACCGCGTCCGGAAACTGACTGATCACCACTCGCGCGAGCTTCACCATGTCGTAGGCGGTGGTGTACTCACCCTCCGTCGGCAAGCCATCGGGGTTGGCGAAGTGCGTTTCGGTGAGACCGATTTCGCGGGCGTTCTGGTTCATCATGTCGGTGAAGGCCTGCGCACTGCCCGCCTGATATTCGGCCAGGGTGATCGCCGCATCGTTACCCGAAGAGACCATCAGGCCATATAACAGATCACGAACCGAAACTTGCTGACCGACATCGAGAAACATGTGCGAAACGCTTTGATCGACCGACAGACGCCACGCCTTTTCGCTGACCGTGAGCGGCGTATTCAGCGTCATCCGTCCGTCCCGCAGCGCCTTTAGCGTGATATAGAACGTCATGATTTTGGCGAGACTGGCCGGCTGCATCTTTTCGTGCTCGTTGTAGGCATAGAGCACCGAGCCCGAGTCGGCCGCGATCAGCATCGCCGCCTTGGCCTCGAGCGCAAAAGGCGCGGGGCGATTGCCGAGCACATGGATTTGATTCAGGGAAATTTCCGGTACCGGTTCGGCGGCAGCCACCCTATGCCGGCGGCGAGGCGCAGCCTCTATCCGCGGCGTCAGGCCGGAAAGCATCAACGTTAAAACCATCAGGATAAAGAGTTTGCGGTAAAGCACCAGCCGTCCCACCTCGCGTACAAACATGCGGCAGTCTTAAAGTATGGACCAGGAAGATAAGGGGCAAGCGATGTGCGATCACCAATTCACAGCAGCGGCCTCAGGCTTGCCTGGTTTGCCTCGATGAAGGTTTCGACATAAAAGAACCGCGATGGACCTTTCGATCGTTCTTCCGGTCATGAACGAGTGCGACAACCTGCGCGAGCTGATTCCGCGATTGAACGGTCTCGCCCAACGTCTGCATCTGAGCCACGAAATTATCGTGGTTGACGGCGGCTCCACCGATGGCACGCAGGAGGCGGCCGAGAAACTTGGCTGGCGGGTGATCACCGAGCGGCGGCGCGGCTATGCCGGCGCGCTCGAAACCGGCTTCGACGAAGCGCATGGGGATTACATCCTGACGCTCGATGCCGACATGTCGCACGAGCCGGACTTCGTGGCCAAGATGTGGCGGGCACGGGAGCGCAGCGACATCGTGATCGCCTCGCGCTACGTGCGCGGTGGCACCGCCTATACCTCTTTCGTCCGGAATTTCACCAGCCGTTTGCTGAATCTGGTCCTGCGCCGCGTGCTGTCGCTACCGGTGCGCGATCTGTCGAGCGGTTTTCGCCTGTACCGGCGCGAGGCGCTCGCCAATCTTCACCTGACCGGGCGCAATTTCGAGGTGCTCGAGGAAATCCTGGTGATCGCCTACTCGCGCGGCTTCAGCGTCAGCGAAGTACCATTCACTTACTTCCCGCGCGGCAGCGGACGCTCGCATGCCCGGCTGATTCGTTTCGGGCTCGACCTGACGTTTTCGGCGATCCAGTTGTGGAAACTGCGCAACTCGGTTGAATCCGCGGATTACGATGAACGCGCGTTTTACAGCGTCATCCCGCTGCAGCGGTACTGGCATCGCCGCCGCCATCGCCTGATCACCGGATGGGCGCGGGGTTGTTCGCGCATACTGGATATCGGATGCGGATCGAGCATCAGCACCCAGAGCCTCAACAACGCGATTGCGATGGATATCAGCTTTGCGAAGCTGCGCTTCATGCAGCGCTATGGCTTACCGGTCATTCAGGGTTCGGCTGCGGCGCTGCCGTTTCACGATCGAAGCTTCGATTGCATAGTCAGTTCGGAGGTGATCGAACACATTAACTACGAAGAGTCGTTGTTCGGCGAACTGTGGCGCGTGCTCATGCCGGGTGGGACTCTGATAATCGGCACCCCCGACTATGCGACCCTCGAATGGCGCATAATCGAGCCGATATATGGGATGTTGGCGCCGGGCGGCTATCGCGATAAACACATTACGCACTATACCCGCGAAAAACTGACCGGAATCCTGAATCACTATGGATTCGTTCACCAGCATAGCGAGTACGTAGCGGGCGCGGAGTTGGTTATGCGATGGCGCAAGCCGGCCGCGACCGAATCGGTATCGTATTCCGCGTAACCCCGCCTCGCCGGAAAATCCTGTTTCCCCCCCGCTATTGCACCCGCCGCCCACAGCCGACTTAATCATCGGTGATGGCGTCATTCCTCGCATTCGCTGAACTGTGCCAGGCGCTCAGCCAGACCCAGAGCCGGCTTCAGATGGCGGAACTGGCGGGCGAATTCCTTGCCAGCCTGAGCCTCGACGAAGCGGAAATTGCGGCGCGCTTCATGATCGGGCGCGCAACCGCGCAAGGCGAGGAAAGCAAGCTCAACCTCAGCGGACGCGCAGTCTGGAAAATCGCCGCCGAGATGACCGATACGATCGACCAGGGCGAAGAGATTTTCGCCGCCGCCACCGATTTTGGCGAAGCGATCGAAATCGTGATGCGCCAGCGCGAAAGCGAGCCTGCGGCAACCCTCACGATCGCACAGGTGGAGCATTGCTTCGCTGAAATTGCGGCGATCGAAGGACGCGGTTCGCGGCCGCGCAAGCTCGCGGAACTGCGCGATCTGCTCGCCGTCACGACCTCGCTCGAAGCTAAATATATCGCAAAGATTCTGATCCGTGAGATGCGTCACGGCGTCAGTGAGGGAATGCTGCTCGAAGCAATCGCAAAGATGGCTTCGCGGCCGGTGGCGGAAGTGCGCCGTTTGCACATGCTCGATGGCGATCCGGGAAGAGTCGTGCGTATCCTGCGCGGCGGTTCGGTGCCCGCGCCCAGACAGGATCGGACGATCGTGCGTCCGCTCAAACCGATGCTCGCGTATCCGGCGCAAAATGTCGCCGTCGCATTCGACATGATTGGGCCTCGGATCGCGCTGGAACATAAGCTCGACGGCGCCCGCGTGCAGATTCATTGCACTCGCGACGGCGTGCGCGTTTTTTCGCGGCAACTCAACGAGATCACGCCCAGCCTGCCTGAAATCGTGGCGCTTACCGCCCCCCTTTGCGAACGGGCGGCGATTTTTGACGGCGAGGTGATCGCGGTCGATTCCGCCGGTTCTCCGCTCGCCTTCCAGGAACTGATGCGGCGCTTTCGGCGGATTCGCGAGGTCGAGCGCCTCGCCATCGAGCAGCCGATCAAGCTGTTTCTATTCGATATTATCGGGATCGACGGCGAAATGTTGATCGATCGGCCCTACGCGCAACGTCACGGCACACTGGCGGAACTTGCGGCTCACAACGGCCTGCAACTGGTGGGCAGCCTGATTCCAAACACGTTGCATCAGGGCGAGCGGTTCTTCGAGGATGCGATCAATGCCGGACATGAAGGGGTGATGGCGAAGTCGCTCGACAGCGCTTACACGCCCGGCGTGCGCGGACGCGGATGGCTCAAAATCAAACGGGCGAAAACGCTGGACCTGGTGATTGTCGCCGCTGAATGGGGCTATGGACGGCGGCACGGATGGTTGTCGAATTATCATCTGGCGGCGCGCGACGATCGCGATGGACGTTTCGCCGAAGTGGGCAAGACCTTCAAGGGCCTGACCGACGATCAATTTCGCGATCTGACCGACCGCTTGCAGATACTAAAAACCAGCGAGGAGCACGGCATCGTCACCGTGCGGCCTGAACTGGTGGTCGAAGTGGCCTACAGCGACGTCCAGCGCAGCCCGCAGTATGCAGACGGGATGGCGCTGAGGTTCGCGCGGATCCTCCGCCTCCGCGACGACAAGAGTGCGTCGGAAGCGGACACGATCAGGACCGTGGCGCGCGAGTTCGAGCACCAACTGGTCCGCCCCGCATAAAAGTTCCCGTACAGCGCCAACTCATCGGCCAGCGAACCAATACGCTGATGTAGTATTCAAGAATCCGCCTTCGAGGTGACCCGCCGCCCTACTTTAACCTTGGAGGCGGTGCGCGCTTTTACCTTACGTTCATACCTGTCCCGCTCACGCTCGGCGCGTTCCTTTCCATGCGTCAGTCGGTAGGCGCGACTTGCAGTCTTGTTGGCACAACGGTGGCTGCAATATTTCTGGTGCTTTTGTTCCGCCAGAAAAATTCTTGCACATTCGAGTTCTTCGCAACGCTGGATTCTGAGCGCGGCGCCGATGTCTTCATAGAGATCGTCCAGCGCAACCCGCAAAACAGCGTCTTCCAGATTGGCATCGCGATAGCTTAGCGCTCTCCCTCCATCGGAACCCAGTTTCCCTGCATCGAGGATGACGCCGCCGCCCGAATAATCCATCCGAAAACGTTTCCGATCCGCAACTGCCCCAAGCAACTCAGCGACCCTATCGACGATGGCTTGAAGCCGGGCAGGTGCCTTCTCCAAGTCGCGGACTGCTTTGTTGAGCGGTTCGTCGGGCTCAAGGTCGAGCCATTGCCGTAGCTCATAAATCAAATTGGGAAGATCACCGGGGCGTCCTTTCGTTAGTGAAGCGGCGGCGATGCGCGAGAAGTCCACGAGCCAGGCAAGTATCCGCTGCTTCCCCATGGGCTCGGGCCGCTCAACGATGGCGGCGTCATTCGCGTTCGTCAGCTTTCGTGAAGCGCTCATATGCGCCAAGTGGTATCAAACGCTCTTGCGGGTGACAAATCCTATTACAAGATGAATTTTATCTGGCCATAGTTATTAACGGATTCATTCTTGCCAAAAAGTAAGAATGGATACGTTGACCTCAAGCGAGGAGGCTTACATGAAAAGTGCTCGGCTGATGTTTGCTACGGTGATGATTCTGGCGGCGCCGGCATTGGCTCGCGCCCAATACCTCGGACGTGGCACCGGTTATACAGTTATCACGCCAGGCGGCCCGCCGACTTTTGTGAACCCGAATTACAACGGCGGCTATACGGCAATTACTCCGGGCGCACCGCCCACGTTTATCAATCGCAACTTCAATGGCGGGTACACCGTGATCACGCCCGGTGAGCCTCCGTCGTTCATTAATCCGACAACCCCCTCAGCTTTAAGGGCGCCGGCATTCGGTGGGGACAACGGCGGCGATGAGTGATCCATTCTTTTCCGCACGCGCCGGTTCCACAAATACCAATCTCGGCTCGTTACGAGGGGACTGCATGGACAACCCGGGTCTCTTTCAAAGGGTGCCACATGATCTCGTGGTGCGACTTCGCATACTGCCGCAGGAGGAGCAGCGCTATGACACCGAGGGCGACTGGCTATGGAATGACGACGCTTTGGAAATTCGAGTAAGTCGCGAAGTGGACGAGGAAGATCCGCGGTACGCGATGCTGCTGTTTGTCCATGAACTGATCGAGGCCCTGCTATGCCGTAGCGCGGGAATCACGGGTGCGACCGTCGACGCGTTTGACATGCGTCATCAGCAAGAGACCGAGCCTGGAGACGACCCGGCCGCTCCTTATCATCACCAACACGTCGCGGCCGAGGCGGTAGAACTGGCGCTGGCCGACCAACTGGGCGTCAATTGGGAGCATTATCTGGGCAGGTAAATTTAATGTTCAGAATGAACGCGATTATAGACGAGGGGGCAAACATGAAGGACCAACTCAAACAAGTATCCGATCGAATCACTTTCGCGTCCATGAATTACCGTATCTGGCGGATATACACGGAACCGAACGACCGGGCGAAGTACCTTGAAGTTCTGCGAAAGTACAACTCCTTCTTCTTTACCTGCATTCCGGCACATTTCTCCGCCACGATCATCACTCTTTACTCTCTCTACGAGACGCGCCACGACAGTATTAGCCTAAGCCGTCTGGTCCAGGTTACACGCGATGATAAATTGCGCCGTGAACTCCAACCGATACTTGATGAGGCAAATAACATTTGGCGCAAGAAAATCACGATTCTTCGTAACGAAGTGTATGCTCATTTATCGGAGATAGACTTCAAAGCAAAGTTCTCCCAAGCTGAGGTTTCACCAAACGATATCGAATGTCTGATCGGGCTATCAAAGCAATTGGCCAACAAGCTTTCTTACGCCAGCGACCGCAGCACGTTTGCCTTCAACCTTGACCCCGCGACCGACACCCGCAACTTGCTTGATACCCTCCTTCGGAATGGAAGTAGATAGCGGCGATCTGGATGTCGGCCGCTAGCGCCGGAGCAGCACTGTTTGTGCAGATTCCTAACCGACCGCCGGGCGGGCGCGCCATGAGAAACCACCCGGACTGGTCGCGCTAAGTCCCGCGATTGGCAACCACAGCGTGAACAGAATTCCCAGCGCGGGGAAATGCCACACCCAGTACAGGCCATAAACCAGGACTATGGCTGTCAACAGAAAATGCAGGCGCATCCGCCATTCGCCGATGGCGTCGTTCAGGGGCGAAAACATCCGCGCCACCAGCATCCCCTGCCCGGCGCAATGCCAGGTGCCGTAAAAGCGGCAACGCCGGCAGATGCTGTAACTCATATCGTACCAATTCGCCGCGAACAGGATCAGCCCGGCCAGCAGATAACCGAATCCATGAGCTGCGGCGATCGCCAACGCCACGATCGTGAATAGCGCGAACCCTCCTAATCCCACAACGCGGTAAAAGACCGGCGACTGGATAAGATAAACGATTGGCTCGAAAGGTCCTGGGTTGGCTCTGGGCATAATCGAAAAGCTGCCGTCAATTTATCAAGGATCGCAGGTCAATTAAGAGGAACAAACCTGGTCTGTGCACTGTGATCCATCCCGGACCCCCCTTTTCCGGGCTTTTCAGTAATTAAATCGGAGAAGCCAGGAATGGAAGTCCGGTTTCCGTACACCTCCGGTCAACCAGGTGACATCGAAAATCCAACGCATGGGCAAACTCGATTTCCGGCCGCCTCAGTCAGCGTTTTTGCGCAGAAAGGTCGGGATATCGAGTTTGTCGTCATCTCCCGAATCGTTCTGCCCGAATTTCGTCGGTCCGCTGTAACCTGCCTCCTCGGCCCGCCGCCTGAAAGTGGGAACGTCGAGGCTGTCGTCCTCGATCAGCCCCAGCCGCCGAATCGGCTTGTTGGGAAACATCTTGCTCTGCGCCGGCGCCGGCGGGGCCGGATGCGGCGAAGGTTGCGCGACCGGCGATTCCACCGGACGGGTGGCCGCCGCCTGGATCGGTTTCGTGATCGGCGCGCCCGACGGCGAGTACTTGGCGCTGTAACGATTTTCCAGGTCGCCGAAACCGGTCGCGATCACCGTTACCCGCAACTCGTCCACGATCTTTTCGTCGATCACCGCGCCGAAGATGATGTTCGCGTCTTCGTGCGCTTCCTCATGGATCAGGCTGGCGGCTTCGTTAACCTCGTAGAGCGACATATCGGTGCCGCCCGTGATGTTGATCAACAGCCCACGCGCACCCTTGATCGAGAGGTCTTCCAGCAACGGACTCGAAATCGCCCGCTGCGCGGCATCTACCGCGCGATTCTCTCCGCTGGCGGTGGCCGCTCCCATCATCGCCATGCCCATCTCGGCCATGATCGAGCGCACGTCGGCGAAATCGAGATTGATAAGCCCGTGCACCGTGACCAGTTCTGAAATACCGCGCACCGCCTGTAGCAGCACATCGTCGGCCTTCTGAAAGGATTCACGCAGGGGAGTGTTGCGGCTGGTGATCGAGAGCAGGCGCTGATTGGGGATTGAGATCAGGGTGTCGACCGCGAGCTTCAGTTCACGCAATCCTTCTTCGGCCTGCGACATTCGCCGCTGACCCTCGAACTGGAACGGCTTGGTCACCACGCCGACCGTCAGCGCACCCGCCTCGCGCGCCAGCCGCGCGATCACCGGCGCGGACCCGGTGCCGGTGCCACCGCCCATGCCGGCGGTCACGAATACCATCTCGGCGTCTGACAGCAGCTCGCGCAACCGATCCTCGTCCTCGAGGGCCGCCTTGCGCCCGATTTCGGGATTGCCGCCGGTGCCGCGTCCGCGGGTAATCGATTGTCCGATCTGCAACCGCATCGGTGCGGTGTTGTTCTGCAGAGCCTGCGCATCGGTGTTGACCGCAATGAATTCAACGTTGCGCAGTCCACCTGCAATCATATGGTTGACCGCGTTACCGCCGCATCCGCCGGCGCCAACAACTTTTATACGCGCCCCGGGATCTGGATTATCCACCAACTCGATCATCATCAGCCTCCTCCGCCACTCCAGGCGAATTCACAAATTTCGATCTGTTCGCGCCTTGGCGAATCAGAAGAATTCCCGCATCCACTCGCTCACCACGTTGCGCCAACGCCCGAGCAGGCGGACGTTGCGCAACGATCCGAGGCCGGCGCCCGACGCACTTCCGGCTCCATACATCACCAACCCCGCCGCCGTGGTGTACATCGGCTTGATCAGATCTTCGGGCATCCCGGTTAGACGTTTCTCGTTCGGCAGCCCGCGCCGCACCGGCATATTGAAAATGCGCTCGGCCAATTCCTGGGTGCCCTCCAGCAGCGCGCTACCGCCGACCAGCACCACGCCCGAAGCCAGGTTGTCAGCCACTTCCGAACGAGCCAGTTCCCGCTGGACCAGGGCGAATATCTCTTCCATCCGCGGACCCATGATCTCGCCGAGAATCCGGCGCTGAATCATGCGCTGCGGCCGCCCGCCCACGCCCGGCACTTTGACCATGTCGTCACGGCCCACCACCAGGTTGGTCGCAACCCCATGTTCCTTCTTAATCTTTTCGGCGTCGGTCACCGGCGTGCGCAAACCCGCCGCGACATCGTTGGTCAAGTGATTTCCGCCAATCGGTAGCACCGCCGTATGCATGACCGCGCCGCCATGGAAAACAATGATGTCGGTGGTGCCCGCGCCGATATCCACCAGCGCCACTCCCAGCTCACGCTCCTCGGCGAACAGCGCGGCTTCCGCGCCAGCCAGCGGCTCGAATACGATTTCACTCGGCGTGGCGCCCGCGCGCTCGCAACATTTCACCAGGTTCTGGCTATAGCTTTGCGCCGCGGTGACGATATGAATCCGCGCTTCCAGCCGTACGCCGGTCATGCCGACCGGATCGCGTACGCCCTCCTGATCGTCAACCGCGAACTGTTGCGGCAACACGTGCAACACCTGCCGATCGACCGGGATCGCCACCGCCTGCGCCGCATCGATCACCCGTTCGCGGTCGCGCAGATTAACCTCGCCGCCGCGCACCGCGACAATTCCATGACTGTTGAGTCCGCGGATATGCGGACCGGCGACGCCCACCACCACCGAACCAACCCTCACGCCGGCCGATTTTTGCGCCTCTTCCAAAGCCTTGCGGATCGCCTCGACCGTGGCCTCGATATTGACCACCACGCCCTTGCGCAAACCGGTGCAAGGTTCGCACCCATAACCCAGCAGGGCATGCGAATCGTCCCCCGCCTCGGCAATAAAGGCGCAGACCTTGCTGGTGCCGACGTCCAGCGCCGCGACAACATTTCTCATCTGACTGTGATCTCCGCCTTCACCGCCCCATACCGCCGGACACTTCTGGCGGCAAGCCGTTCGATGTGTCCGGCGGGATGATCGAACGGTTGTATACCGCGCAATCGCATCACAGCCTGTCCCGGCGTGGTCAGGTCGAGCGCCGCCACAAATTGCCGATGGGCCCGCCAGCGCTCCAGCAGCTCGGAGGCGCGTTCAATTTCAATCGGCGCGGAATCAAGATCGATCGCGACTGTGGTTTGCGAGCGGGCCAGAAAAAACACCGCTCCATTATCATCGTCAACCCGCATCTCGGAGATCAGTTCGGACAGGGTCGCTTCCGCGCGCACCAGAATCGAGGCGTAATGCAGCAACTGATCGACCGGCGCATTCTGCACCCCGGCGCCGCTCAGCACCGGCAGATCGCCCTGCGCCTGCGGTGAGATTGGGCCTACCAGACCATCCGTCTGCGACAGGGCGTAGAAACCATTCCCACGCTCCACGATCGCGACCGCACCGGGCGTTCCAAGCACTGCTGCGGGTTTTGGCAGTCCGCGCCACAAGAAAGTAACCGGCGCGATCATCTCCGCCGCCTGATAATCGAAAGTGGCCAGCGATCGGTCGAAGCGCCCAGCCATCACGCGCCCAGCCGGGCTCCCGCCCGCCATCACGCCCAGCGCGAAAAACCCGCACAGCACCACGCCGCCCAGGCGCCAGCCCCAACTGGTCACATCCTTTGATTTTCGCCGCCTCGCCACCACCACCCCGCGTGAAGAAAGTTATTAGCCGATCACCATTCGCCCACCATCCGCACTTCCGGCTCGAGCGCCACCCCGCTCTGCTCCCGCACCCGTATCCGGGCCAACTCGATCAGGGCGCGCACTTCATCGGCGCGCGCGCCGCCCAAATTCACGATGAAATTCGCATGCTGATCGGAAAACGCCGCGCCGCCTATACGGCTGCCCTTAAGGCCCGCGCTTTCGAGCAGACGTCCAGCGAAGTTGCCGGGCGGATTTTTGAAGATCGATCCGGCGTTCGGAACTCCCCGCGGCTGCCGTGCGGCGCGCTTGGATCTTAAGTCGGCAACTCGCGTCCGCAGCACCTCGCGATCGCCGGAACGCAGATTGAAGTTCACCCGTGCGATCATAAAGCCGCGCGGCAGATCGGTGCGGCGATAAGCGAAGCCGACTTCGTCGTCGCTCAGCGTACGCGGCTGGCCTTCGATCGTGGCGCCGTGTACCGCAGTTACAACTCGCGCGATTTCACCGCCGAAGGCGCCGGCATTCATAACCAGCGCGCCACCCACGCTGCCCGGAATTCCCTCGCCGAATTCGAGCCCTTCGAGTCCGCGATCGACCGCCTGCTCGACCAACGTTCCAAACTGCGCCGCGGCGCCGGCCCGCACGTGAGTTCCATCGAACTCGATTTTTTTGAAGTTGTCGCCCAGACAGATGACCACTCCGCGGATCCCGCGATCGCTCACCAGCAGGTTAGTTCCGGAGCCAAGACAGAACGCCGGCGCGGCTTCTCGATGCGCCGCCCTGAGCGCCGCGAACAGCTCTTCTTCGGTTTCGATAAGAACCATCAGATCGGCCGGCCCGCCAATTCCAAACGAGGTAAACTCGGACAGCGGACAATTCGCCCTCACGCGCGATCCAAACCGCTCTTTGAGCCGCTCCTCAAGCACGCTCATGGATCTCCGCCCCATCGTTCAGCGCACCGAGCAGCGCTTCGCCAAGCTTATAAACATCGCCCGCGCCCAGCGTCACCACCAGGTCGCCCGCCCGCGAAGCGGCCGCGATACGTGCGACCGGATCGGGATCATCGCTCAGGCAGCGGACCTCGAGATGCCCACGCGCATGCAGCGCCTCGTAAAGGCGGCGCGCCGAGACTTCCGCAATCGGCTCTTCGCCCGCGGTATAAACGTCGGCTATATACAGCAGATCAGCATCGTCAAATGCGTCGAGAAAATCGCTGAAGAGATCGCGCAACCGGGTAAACCTGTGCGGCTGGAAAATCACCACCATCCGGCGCTTGAACGCGGCCCGCGCCGCCGCCAGCGTGGCGCGCACTTCGGCCGGATGATGCGCGTAATCGTCGAGCACAATGCGTGCGGCCGCCTCGCCCTTAATCTCGAAGCGGCGATGGATGCCCGAGAAGTTCCGCAGCGCGCGCGCCGAAACCGCAAAGGGGATTTCCATCGCGAGGCCCAGCGCGATCGCCGCCAGCGAGTTCAACGCCACGTGATGCCCCGGCGATGGGATGGTGACGGAGCCCAGCGCATCGCCCCGATAAATCACCTCGAAACTGGTCGAGAGACCGTCGATTACAATCGCTTCCGCGCGCAGGTCGGCGTCGGCCGCAATCCCATAAGTCAGCACCGGCTTGCGAATCGCGGGCAGCAGTCCACGCACGTTGGCGCTGTCGATACCCAAAATTGCAACGCCGTAAAACGGCACGCGATTAATGAAATGCAGATAAGCATCGCGCACCGCATCCATCGTGCCGTAATGTTCGAGATGCTCGGGATCGATATTGGTGACGACCGCGATGGTTGGCAGCAGCAACAGAAACGAAGCATCGCTTTCGTCAGCCTCGGCCACCATGAAATCGCCGCGGCCCAGGCGTACGTTGCTGCCGTGCGAGCGCAGATTACCGCCAATCGCTACCGTGGGATCGAGGCCGGCTTCTTCGAGCACCAGGGCAGCCAGCGAGGTGGTGGTGGTCTTGCCGTGAGTGCCGGCGACAGCTACCCCATGCCGCGACATCCGCAGCAACTCACCCAGCATCTCGGCGCGCGGCATAATCGGGATGCGCAGCTCGCGCGCGCGGCACACTTCAGGGTTGGAAAATTTTACCGCCGAGGAAATCACGATCGCATCCAGGCTGGCGTTGAGGTGAGCCCCGTGATGGCCGTGCGAAATCTCGATCCCAATCGCCGCCAATCGCGCCGTGGTCTCGCTCTGCTTCAGATCGCAACCGCTGACTGCAAATCCAAGCCTCAGGCATAGTTCCGCAATTCCACTCATGCCTGCACCACCCACGCCCACAAAGTGCAGACGGCGGCGGCTGGTCAGCAGACCGTTGGGAACCATCACACTCACGCCCGCGCTCCTGCGTCTGCCGCCTGAAAACAAATTTCGGCGATGCGCGCGGCGGCGTCCGGCCGCCCCACCGATTTCGCAGCTCGCGCCATCCGGGCAAGCCGCGTGGAATCCGCCATCAATTCAGGAATCGCCCGGGTGAGATTTTCCGCCAGATGTTCATCGTCACGGATCACAAGCGCGCCGCCCGCGCGCTCGATCACTCGCGCGTTATGTTCCTGCTGGCGATCGCGATGGAATGGATAGGGGACGAAAATTGCGGGACGGCCAACCAGCGCGATTTCCGAAACGGTTACGGCTCCGGAGCGCGCCACGACCAGCGTAGCGTCCATTAGCGCAGCGCTAATATCGTCAATAAAGGGAACTACCGTTACACCCGGCCATCCCAGCTTGCCGTAAGCCGCCTTCACGATCCCCGCATCCGCCTCACCCGTCTGATGAATGAGGCTCCATTTTATAACATCTTTTGTCAGCTTTTCAACCGCATTTACTACGCCTAAATTCAACCGATGAGCGCCAGTCGAGCCGCCTAAAACGAGAATTTGAGATTGAAACGGCTCTTTGCCGGCTTCCCGAAGCCGACCGAATTCGTTCCGAATAGGATTCCCGGTAACGGTAACCTTATTGGTGCTGAAAAAAGCGGCAGTATCCTCGAACCCGACGCAAACTTTTTTCGCAAAATGCCACAGGCTTCGGTTGGCCAGACCGGGCCGCGTGTTCTGCTCCATCAGGATCAACGGCACCCGCTTGATGATGGCTGCCACCGCCATCGGCACCGACGCATATCCTCCCGCGCTCACCACCACCGCGGCCGGAAACCGCCGCAGCACCCCGATCGCCTGCGCGATCGCGCGCGCAAATTCGGGCATCGCCATCATGCGCTCTCGCGCCGAATGCCCGCGTAGTCCATGAACTTTGAACAATTCGAAACGTAACCCGCTGGCAGGCAACCATCGCGCCTCAAAACCCGCGCTGGTGCCGACAAACAGCACTTCGGTCGATGGACGCTGACGCATCAGTTCCGCGCCCAAAGCCACGGCGGGAAACAGATGCCCACCGGTGCCGCCACCTGCGATTATTACCTTCATCGCACCGCCGGACGCCGGCCCAGCGCCAACAACGCGCCGAGGGTCGCCATCGCCATAATCATTGCGGTCCCGCCATAACTCAGAAATGGCAGCGGCAGTCCTTTGGTCGGAATTAATCCGATCACCACCGCGATATTGATCAACGCCTGCATGCTAAGCAGTGCGGTGAGGCCCACCGCGAGCAGACTTGCGAATGGATCCGGCTCGTCGTGGGCGATACGCATGCCGCGAAACAGAATCACGCCGAACAATCCGATCACCGCCAGCGCACCGGCGATGCCCAACTCCTCGCCGATTACGGCGAAGATAAAATCATTGTGCGCCTGCGGCAGATAAAACATTTTCTGCCGTCCGGCGCCGAGGCCCACGCCCCATTCGCCGCCCGCACCCAGTGCGATATAGGACTGAACGAGTTGGAAGCCCGCGCCGCGTGCGCTCTGCCATGGATCAAGAAAAGAGACCAACCGTCGCATGCGGTAGGCTTTGGATACTGCTTGTAGGGCAAGGGCGGCCAACGCCACCGCGCCGGCCGCCCCCAGATGCCAGGGGCGAGCGCCCGCCGCGAACAGCATCGCGAACGTGATCAGTACGATCATTACAGTCGCGCCGAAGTCGGGCTGCTTCAGCATCATGGCCGTGATCGGAAGGATAAGCAGAAAAATCGGCAAAGGACCGCTATTGAACTGCCGAATACGATCGCCGCGGCGGCTGAGAAACTCGGCCAGAAAAAACACCATCGCGATCTTGACGAACTCCGAAGGTTCAATCAGCACCGGGCCGAGCCGCAACCATCTTCGCGCACCACCGCGCACCACTCCGAGGCCGGGAATCCAGATCGCGATCAGCATCAGCAGCGAGATTCCCATCAGCGGCATCGCGATTCGCCGCAGGCCCCGCAGCGAAAGTTGGGACAGGACGCCGAGCGCAAACAGCCCGAGCCCGATATGCACCAATTGCAGCTTGAAAAAGTGAAACCCATCCCCGGTCTTTTCGAGGCCCGGAAAATAGGTGGTGTTCAGCACCATCAGCAGCCCGAGAATCGACAAGATTCCCGCCGGCAGCCACAGCCACGGATCGGGCCGCCGGTATGAGACTGCCTCAAAGCGCCCGAACCAGCTCTTTAAATACATTGCCGCGCTCTGCATAGTCCCTGAATTGATCGAAACTCGCGCAAGCCGGCGACAGCATCACGGTGTCTCCTGCCTGCGCCGATACGGCCGCGAGCGCCACCGCTTCGGCCAGTGTGGTCACGATCGCAATCTCAGCCGCACCTTCAAGTGCGCCGCGCATCTTGTCGCGCGCCGCGCCAAACAAAATCAGCCGTTTGACCTTTTCGCGCAGCGGCGCGACCAACGAGGAGTAGTCGCCCCCCTTGTCCACCCCACCCGCGATCAGAATCACGGGGCCAGGCACAGCGGCCAACGCTTCGATCACCGCGCCGACGTTGGTGCCCTTCGAATCGTCGATAAAGATGACGCCGCCGCGTTCGCGCACCTTTTCGATTCGATGCGGCAGGCCGTTGAACGACGCCAGCCCTCGCTCGATAACATCGACATCGAGGCCCATCGCGAGCGCCGCCGCCGCCGCCGCCATCGCATTTTTTGCATTGTGCCGTCCTGTCAAGGCCATACCGTCGAGACGCACACGCCCGCGCCGCACTGCGAGATCGAAAACTATTTCGTTTTTTTCGATGGCTAAAAACGGTGCTTGTCCGGGAGCCGAGTGGCCAAACGTGATCACCTGCGATCGCAGGCCCGGGGCCAGCGCGAATACATGCGGATCGTCGCGATTCAAAATCGCCCAGTCGTCGGAAATTTGATTACTGAACAAGGCCGCTTTGGCGCGCCCGTAATCTTCGAGATCACGATAGCGATCGAGATGATCCTCGCTGAGATTCAAATGGATGCCGACGTGGGGGTGAAAGGTTTCGATCCACTCAAGCTGGAAACTCGAAACTTCGATTATGGCGATTGCATAAGGCTTGTCGGCCGCCTCGATCAGCGGCGTGCCGAGATTACCGCCAACGAACACCGGCTCACCCGCCATTTTGAAAATCTCACCGATCATGGTGGTGACGGTGCTTTTGCCGTTGGTGCCAGTGATAGCGATGATCGGTTGCGGAAAAAATCGCGCGGCCAGTTCCAACTCGCTCCAGACCGGCACCCCTATCTGCACCGCGCGCGTCAAAAGAATATTCTGGCGCGGCACGCCCGGACTGGTAACGGCCAGATCGATGCCCGTCATCCAGTCAGTATCCTCCGGGCCAAGCTGCAACTCGCCGGGCGGGATTTCCTCGTTACGGACGGCGGACGGGTCGCGATCGATCAGCACCAGCCGCGCACCCCGGCGATGCAAAAAACGGGCGGCGGCCGCACCGCTGCGGCCAAGTCCAATTACCGCGACTTTTTTTCCCGCCAGATCCATGAGTGAAATCTGTCAACGCAGTTTAAGTGTGCTCAGGGCGATTAGCGCGCAGACGATCGATACGATCCAGAAACGCGTCACCACCACCGTTTCGGGCCATCCGGCCAGCTCGAAATGATGATGCAGCGGGGCCATCCGAAACACCCTTCGATGCGTCATCTTGTAGTAGTAGCGCTGAATAATCGTCGAACTCGCCTCGATTACGAACACCCCGCCCGCGATCGCGAGCACCAGTTCCTGTTTGGCCAGTAGCGCGACCATCCCGAGCGCGCCACCCAGCGAGAGGGCGCCGACGTCGCCCATCATCATCGAAGCCGGATAGGCGTTGTACCACAGAAAGCCCATCGAGGCGGCGATCAGGGCGGCGCAGAAGATCGCAACCTCGCCCACGCCCGCGACGTGCGGTACTTCGAGGTAATTGGCGAATTTGAGGTTGCCCGCGACCCAGGTGAAAATCCAATAGCAGAAACTGACAGTCATCACGGGACCAATCGCAAGACCGTCGAGGCCGTCGGTCAGATTAACCGCGTTCGACGATCCCACCATCACGAACACTGCGAACAGAATGTATCCCCACATATGCAGATCGGGATGGATATTCTTGAAAAACGGAATCGTCAGGTGAGTATCGAAATGAAGTTTTCCGAACAGTATCACCGCCGCAAAAAAAGCCAGCGCGGTCTGCGATACCAGCTTCTGCGGACCGCTGAGGCCTGCCCCGTGTCCATGCCGCAGCTTCAACAGATCGTCGGTCAGGCCGATCGCCCCATAACCCAGCATCATGGCCACCGCCAGCCATATGTAGGGGTCGCGAAGATCGGCCAGCAACAGCGTGGCGATCAGGCAGGAACTCACAATCAGGATCCCACCCATGGTGGGTGTACCGGCCTTCTTCTTATGTTGCGGAACCACATCGCGGATGGTCTGGCCGATATGCGCGGCCCGAAAGCGCTGGATCAGGATCGGGCCCAGCGCAAGCGACAACGCAAACGCGGCGAGTCCCGCCATTACGGAGCGGAAAGTCTCATAGCGCAAAACATTATAAACCGCATGCGATTGACGCAGCGGGAACAGCAGAAGGTACAGCATCGAGAGGATAACCAGTGTAGCGATTTTGCCGGGGCTCAGCGATGATTTGGCATTGGTTAGGGACGCCGGCGCCTTAACTCCATCCACAGCCGCCTGAGTTCCGGCTGATGAATCGATTGCAGCGGCTGAGGTGGACTGACGCATAGATTCCCCCGTTTTGACCAATAGCTAAGCGAGATCCGGCGGTGTTTGCCAATCGGCGATTACCGGCCGACAGCGCAATGCGTACGGCGAGCGAGGCTGGCGTCCGGCGAATGTCCAGCGGGACGCCTCGCGGCCACAGACAGGGCCTTAAAGCAGGCTGCGCTGACGCTTCGAGGCAAGCCTCCGACCGGTTCCATCCTCTCCCCATCACCCTCATCTCCCGGCCGAAGGCTCCCCTCGAAACGTCACGATCGGACTATCGTCGATGCCACCGCAGTCTTTTACTCCAAACCCACATCATTTTCGGACGCGCGTTCAATTGGCGGTTTCCTGCTTGCGTTGCGATGCTCCCGACATGAATTCGCGCACCACTTCGCGATCGTCGAAATGCCGCTTGTTGGTCCCGATGATTTGATAATCCTCGTGACCCTTGCCCGCGATCACGATTACGTCGCCGGGCCGCGCGGACCGCAGCACCAACTCGATCGCCGCGCGGCGATCCGGTTGAACGAAGTACCCGCCTTTCGAGCCGCTCGCGATAACCGTCCTCGGCATGCCAGCCTGCTTAAGCCCGGCCTCGACCTCGCCAATGATGGCGAGCGGATCTTCAGTGCGCGGATTATCCGAAGTCAGGATCGCGAGATCGGCCAGGCGCCCCGCGATCGCACCCATCAGCGGACGCTTGCCGCGATCGCGATCGCCGCCGCATCCGAACACGCAAATCAGTCTTGCCGGTTCAAGCGCGCGTAAATTGCGCAGCACCGCTTCCAGCGCATCGGGCTTATGCGCATAGTCGACCAGCACGGTGGTTCCCGGCGGGCCGGGTACCATTTCGAGTCGGCCGGGGGCGCCTGGGCATCGCCGCACACCTTCCACCACCGCATCCGTTTCGATGCCCAGGGCCACCGACATCGCAGAGACACCAAGGATATTAATCAGGTTTATTTCGCCGAGCAGCGGCGATTCAATTTCGATCTTTTTGCCGAGCGCGGAAATCTCCGCGCGAATTCCGCCTAATCCGGCCGTATGCGCCGTCGGATGCACGTCGAAGCCCGGCTGCATCCCAAAACTGACCTTGCGCCCGCTCACCGCGCTCAGGATTTCTGCGCCA